>NZ_KZ293963.1:3413386-3762214 GCF_002352765.1 Alteribacter populi
CTGTAATCCCTTTTTGGAGGAGGTCACTAAGATTGTCTAAATCGACATGTAAGTGCGATAACGACGCGGGTGAAACGTCTGCGATCAGCCCCATTTCTAATTCCTTTGTTTGTTGACCTAAACCTTCGATCGCGTTGATATACATCGTAGGGTCGTCTTCTGGAATATGCAAAGAGGTAAAGACCGACCGGAACCCTGCTTGCTTCATTCTTTTTAAATAGTCCTCTTGGTAGCGTTGAGATTGTTGACCTAAAAAAACAGATACACCTTTCAAAGCAACCCCTCCATTTCGTAGATTAAGATAAAAAAGCTAGAAAGGCTGTACCCATAATGATACAGCCTTTCTTTTTTCAAAAAGTTATTGAAGGTTTTCAGCCATTTCTTCTTTATATCCGAATAAATAGGTGAATAAAAATCCGAATGCATAAGAAATAACGAGCCCTAAGAAATACATAAAGTATTGATTATCTGCAATTAACGGAATAAGGGACAAACCTGAAACGCCAATGCCTAAAGAGGAAGTAGTCATCAATGCTTGGAAAGCACCACCGATCGAAGCGCCTAAACAGGCCGTGATAAATGGGCGTCCTAACGGAAGTGTTACCCCGTATAGTAGTGGTTCGCCAATTCCTAAGAAACCAACTGGAAGGGCACCTTTGACAGTGTTTTTCAAGCGTTGACTTTTTGTTTTGACTAAAACAGCAATCGCTGCACCGACTTGCCCGGCTCCTGCCATAGCTAAAATGGTGAGAAGCGGAGTGGCTCCGTGTGCGCTAATAAATTCTAAGTGAATCGGTGTTAGCCCGTGGTGCATCCCTACCATAACAAGAGGGAGGAAGGTACCTGCTAAAATGGCCCCTGCAAAAACACCACCAATATCAAGTACAGAGTTAATTCCCATTGTTACGCCGTCAGCGATCACTCCACCAACAGGTTGAAGGACGACGATGGTTGCAACACCGACAAGTAAAACAGTGATAAAAGGTGTTAGTATAATATCTAAAGAACTTGGTACGACTTTTCTAATTCGTTTTTCAATGAATGCCATAAACCATGCTGCTAATAATACTGCGAATAAACCGCCCCGTCCAGGAACAAGCTCTTCACCAAACAACGTGATGTTCTCGAGTGCGGGGTTAATAATTAAAATCCCGGCAATCGCTCCTAATGCAGGAGTTCCGCCAAATTCTTTCGCCGTGTTCCACCCGACTAAAATGCCGAGGTAAGTGAAGATTCCTCCGCCGATTACGAGTAGGATTTGGAGCCAAGTTGTTTCTGGGTCGGCTCCGGCATTTTGTGCAAAACTGGCTCCACCATTAATTAATCCGGACGCTACAAGAGCAGGAATAAGTGGAATAAAGATACTGCCGATTCTTTTTAGGAAGTTCTTAATTGGCGTGTTATTCTTTTTCTTGATCGAGCTTTTCATATCTTCTGCTACGTGGTCTGAGTTTTTCACTTCACCGAGAGTAAGGCCTGTAATGTTACAAAGCTGTTCTGCTACTTTATTAACAGTCCCTGGACCGACGATCACTTGAAGTGTATCATCCTCGACGACACCCATGACGCCTTCAACTTTTTTAAGTTCTGCTAGATTGATTTTTTCATAGTCATGGACTTCCATACGAATACGAGTCATACAGTGGGCTACTCGTTTGATGTTGTCTTTCCCGCCGGTATGATCTATAATCCCTTGCACAATCACATCTTCTTTTTTCATAATAAATCAATTCCCCCCTTATCTTTATTCTTGAATTGCGTGTTTCACAAATCCGTTTGCTTCTTCTAGCTTTTCTTTTGCTTCGTTCTGGTTGCAATCTGCCAAAATCATGACAATGGCAACTTTTACAGTACCATTTGCTTCTTCAAGTTTGTTTGAAGCTGTTGTTTCATCAACACCTGTGGCTTCCATAATGATTTTCTGTGATCGCTTTCTTAATTTCTTATTTGTTGGCTGTAAATCAACCATTAAATTTTTATACACTTTCCCCAGTCCAATCATTGTTGCGGTAGAAATCATGTTAAGAACGAGTTTTTGCGCTGTACCCGCCTTTAATCTCGTTGAACCCGTTAAGACTTCACTTTCAGTAGCGACTTCGATTGGATACTTTGCTTCACGTGAGATTGGTGCACTCTCATTACAAGCGATGCTTCCAGTCACTGCGCCCACTTGCTTCGCATATTGTAATGCACCAATGACGTAGGGAGTACGACCACTTGCGGCAATTCCAACCACGACGTCATTTTTATTGAGTTTAATAGATTTTAAATCTTCTTCTCCGAGAGTGAGAGAGTCTTCTGCTCCTTCAACAGCATGGATGAATGCTTTTTCTCCTCCAGCTATTAACCCAACGACGAGGCTGGAGTCTACCCCAAACGTCGGAGGGCATTCTGCAGCGTCAAGAACGCCTAAACGCCCACTCGTTCCAGCGCCTACATAAATAAGGCGTCCCCCGTTTTTAATTCCTTCTATTGTCTGATCTACGAGCATTGAAATTTCATTTAATTGCTTTTGAATGGCTTCTGGAACACGACGATCCTCTTCATTCATAAGGCTTAAAATTTCAAAGGTCGTTCTTTCATCTAGATCCATTGATTTTTCATTACGCTTTTCAGTACCTAATTTTTCTAACATAACAAACCTCATTTCTAAAAATACCATTTTGAATACGCTTTCATTATATGATTTACGAAATTGAAAATCAATATATTTTTTATATTTACTGAAATGTAATTTCAACCATGCGAAAAGAAAAGCATGGGAAAGGATCCCATGCTTCAATGTTTAGCGCCTTTTTTCTCTCGTTTTTTCACGTGACTTGTCAAACGCTTCTAATAAATCCTCGCCAATTCGATGAAAAATAGACACGTATAAGCTGTCGATAAGGTTTAGCTGACTTGTTCTTGATGCAATACTTCCTATTCGTTGTTCCACTTCAATATCTGGCATTAGCAATTGGATATCGGACTGTTTATAAAGCGGGGAAGTATTTGAGGATGTGATCGCAATAAGCATGATTCCCCGTTCTTTCGCATAATTGGCCAGTTCCATGACCTCTTTTGTTTTCCCCGATGTACTCATACAAATGAGAACATCTTCAGGACCCATCATCGTAATGAAAGGGACCATATAATGATAATCTGAGGAAGCTAAGGAATGAAACCCTAGTCGCATAAATTTGTATTGTCCATCAATACACGATGTGAAAGAACCTCCGACGCCAAACAAAGCAATTTTCTTAGCCTTACTCATCGTTTCTACAGCCTTAGAAAATTCCTGAGAACTTATCGTATTAAACGTCATTTCTAAAGCCATTTGGTTCAGTGATGATACTTTCTGAAATAACATCGGCGGTGAGTCATCAGAATCTAAAAGAGAAGCACTATTTACATAAGCCTGTCCTCTCGTCAACTCTTTTGCAAGGGCTAGCTTAAACATGCGAAAACTATCAACACCTACTCTTTTACAAAAACGAACGATACTGGCTTCACTCGCATGAGCTTGCTGGGATAATTCTTTCGTCGTCATATTAGGAATGAACTCTGGATTCTCCAACACATATTGGGCGACTTTCTTTTCTGCTGTTGAAAAAGAAGATAGTTGTTGTTCAATCTTCATCAAGACCATCGTCTGGTGCATTATTATCACATCTTTTTAAAGAATTCTTGTTTATATTGTTTGTTCAAATTTTAACACGCACTTATATTATTATTGTTTTTACCAATGAAATCAAGTTGACCTTGTTAAACGTGAAACAAATGACGGGAAGAGCTCTTGGGTCTTAAAAGTCCATTTTCATAAGACTAGGAAGCATGTCTATACCGATTTACTAGATAATGAATATACCTGATAGTATGAGGAGGTGAGGAAAAATGGTCAAAATATATTTAGATCCTGGCCATGGGGGTTCTGATTCAGGAGCTACCGGAAATGGGATGCAGGAAAAGAACCTTACCTTAGATATCTCTCTACGAATTCGTGACATTCTCGAAAACAACTATCAAGATGTAGATGTCAGAATGAGTAGAACAACAGATACAACGCGGAGTTTAAGCGCGCGTACGGATGATGCAAATAATTGGGGAGCCGATTACTTTTTATCGATTCACGTGAATGCATTTAATGGATCTGCACAAGGGTATGAAGACTACATTCATAGCAGCTTATCTGATTCCTCTCAAACAGCACAGCTGCGTGATATTATGCACGAAGAAATTATGAAAGTGAACAACCTTTCTAACCGTGGAAAAAAGAAGGCGAACTTTCATGTGTTGCGAGAGACAATTATGTCAGCGATATTAACTGAGAACGGGTTTATTGACAATGCGGATGATGCGGAGAAATTAAGTGATTCAAACTGGCGGCAAACCGTTGCCCAAGGTCATGTAAATGGTTTAGAAAGGGCGTTTGATTTACAACGAAGCAACAACAGTCTGCACAGAGTAATAGTCGATGGCGTTCAAGAAGGAGCTTACGGAGAAGAGCAAAATGTGTTGAATGCGGTTCAACGTCATTTGGGCTCAGCAGATAGAATAGTCGTGGAAAGAGTGTGAAAGACGCTTGAGGAAAAATTCCTCAAGCGTTTTTTTCGTCATTCTACTTCAGAGATGGTTATTCTACCAAAAGCAGCGCTAATTCTGTTTGAAATGAACTTTATTCTACATAAAAGTGGATTAATTTTACACAAAAGGGGATTAATCTACATAAAACAGGATTAATTTTACACAAAAGGGGATTAATCTACACAAAACAGGATTAATTCTACACAAAAGGCGATTAATTCAACATAAAACACCACTAATTCTACAAAAGAACGATGCGCCCACTCGCTCAAAAAAAATTTCTGTTGAAAAATAACGTAATTTCTACAAAAGAGAAAGAACCACTGCTGAAATGATAATTCTACTCAAAAGAAGATTATTCTACCAAAAGCAGCGATAATTCCGTTTGAAATGAACTTTATTCTACATAAAAGGGGATTAATTCTACACAAAAAAAGATTAATTCTACATAAAACAGGATTAATTCTACACAAAAGGCGATTTATTCAACATAAAACACCACTAATTCTACAAACTAACGATGCCCCACTCGCTCATTGTTGGGGAAAATGAAACAATAAGGTACGATGTAGATGACGAAAACATAAAGGAGCAGATCCCATGATACTTGAAGTCATCGTGCAACACCCTGAAGAGGCTAGAGATGCTGAAAGATATGGTGTTGATCGTTTAGAATTAGTGACATCAATTGGTGAAGGTGGCCTCACACCAAGCTATGGCATGATCCAAAGAGTTATAAAGCAAGTGAAGATCCCAGTTCAAGTGATGGTCAGACCTCATAGTCGGTCCTTTGTCTATACAGAAGAAGATTTGCAAATTATCAAGGAAGACTTGGGCGTGATGAGGAAAATCGGTGTTCAAGGGATCGTGTTTGGCTGTCTCGATCGCAATGGGAATATTGATGAACAGACGCTTCATCAAGTGTTAGAAATTGCAGAAGACATGGATGTGACATTCCACCGTGCTTTTGATGGAGCGAAAGATTTAAAGAGTGCTTATCGAACACTTACTAAATATAAACATCAGATAAGTCGCGTGTTAACTTCTGGAGGGCAAGAGGCTGTTAAAGAAACAGCTCCTTTAATAACGTTGATGGACCTGCAAAAGGAGTTGGATGGGCCGGAAATCTTAGTTGGTAGCGGGCTCAAACAACCGACTTTTAAGGAGGTTGCTCATGCAATAAAAGCGAACGAATACCATTTTGGTTCTGGTGTGAGAGTGGATGGTTCGTTTGCAAAGCCGATTGATGAAGCGAAGGTGAAGTGGTTTCGTGAAGTGGTAACTAGTGAAGTATAATCGATCGAGATACGTAACACTGAAGTACTTTTAAGAAAAAGCGTTGCCTAAGTATTTTTGGGCAGGGCTTTATATGTTTAGATTCATTTTAGTCTAATAGGTCGTATAGGTTTTTGAGAGAATGAGTTAAAATCTTTCATTCTCTCATTTTTGGGGTTAAAACTGCTGAGAACAGTCATTGCTCTTACTACTCTTCCCTCTCAATGGATCCATTGAGAGGGAAGCGCAATCATATTTTCCCTATAAATTCCTTCCTTTTTCTCCTCACTCTATATGATAAAATTATAGGAAAATCGACAGAAATTGGGTGGTCAAAAGTTATGTTGAGAAACTGGCTTCGATGATCTTTCATCATGCAATGAAATCCCCGGATAAAGAGTACGAAGACATTGTAGAAGGTTACTTTATTGTAGGAAAAATTGAGCAAGGCAAGCTCTGGGTAGATGAAGCGCTTGGCGAGCGGGAAAGCATTGGCCCCATTACGGTCACAAGAGAAATTTCAAGCCTATGTCAGGAAGGTTGGAGTATCTACCTTGTACTTGGTGAAGATAAAGGTAAATGGTATATTTTAGAAAGCGGAAATGTGTACCGTATTAATGAAAAGAGGGTGTCTCTGGAGAAACCCTCTTTTTTAAGAGCTAAGAATTTGTAAGAGGGCAGCTACCTTCACGCCGCTCGTCTCAAGGGAAAAGCATCCTTGAGACTTTAAAACATGCGAGCTGACGCTGTTTTTAATAAAAGACCGCTATGCGGTTTTTCTTAATAGTTATGAAAGCATAAAAATCTACGTTTCGATGTCTAGCTCCAGGCGCCACCGGCTCGTGTCAAATAACCTGCCCGATTAAAAGTAAAAAGCACTTTTTATCGGACAGAACATTTGCATGTCGCCGATTAGCAGGCGCCTTGCGCTTTTCTTTAAATTACAACTGAGGATCTTCGTAATAATAATCAACCGGCTGTGGGGCAACTTGAGAACGCTCTAGTGCTGGAGTATCCGGTCTTGCGGCGTGGTATACAGCTGCGCCGACGATCTTTGTGACATCTTCAAGCTTGTCGATGTCGATGTTTTCTATCGTATCGTCCGGTGTATGATACCATGGTTCAAGTGGCGTATGAATAAATAACGCTGCTGGGATGCCTCGTTCGTAAAACGGTACGTGGTCACTGCGGCCAAGCATGCTAAACGGAGGGATATCATTTTGAGACACGCGCGCCCCTGCAGATGCAGCGAGGTCAGTAACCGTATTTTGCTCACCATCAACGGTAAACATCGTTAAGTCACCAGCATCGGCACTACCGATCATATCTAGTTGGAACATCCCAACTGTTCTTTCGACTTCATCTTCTGTCATTGTCGAAGCGTAGTGACGAGAACCAACTAATCCTCTTTCTTCAGCGCCAAAGGCAATAAAGCGGATTTCGCTATCGACTGGTGCATTGGACATAACACGAGCAAGCTCTAGTAATGCTCCTGTTCCAGAAGCATCATCGTTTGCACCAGGAGATCCAGGAACAGAGTCATGGTGGGCACCGACGATGAGCATTTGTCCACTGTCTTGGTTCGCATTGTTTGGTGTTTTTGTCGCAATGACGTTGTAGGACGTGAACCCTAATTGATCAAAGGGCTGGATTTCAACGTTGTCATAGCCATAGCTTTCAAACTCTTCTACTAAATAATCAACCGTTTCAAGTTCAGCGTCGGTTCCCGCTACACGAGGTCCGATGTTTTCAGATAAATGGTAAACGTGGTCATACACGTTATCGACATCTATTTGTTTAATGATCCGGTTATCGAAGGCTTGCCCCGCTTTATCATTCGGTGGTGCGGCAAAAGTGGACATTGGAATCATTGAAAACATCAACGCAAAAACGGCAACGACCATCATATGTTTTTTTATCATTGTCTAGTCCCCTCTCTTAAGCTTTCATCTTCGTTTAATAGGTAGTCTTTTGTATTCATAGACTTCGCACGGTTTTTATTTCCGTTTTGTCCTGGTATATCCTTACGGGCAAAATCATAAATCGCAGAACCGATAAGTTCTCCTGCCTCTTGGATGCGGTCCTGGCTAATTTTATCGATTGTATCAAATGGCGTGTGATACCAAGGCTCAAGTGATGCTGTTTCAGGCTCTCTTCGAATAAAGTTAGCAGCATCAATTCCCGCTTCGTAAAACGCAACGTGGTCAGAAGCTCCGCGCTCAAAGAGTACAAGGGTATCATTATCTAATCTTTCAGCTGCAGCACTAGCAGATTGCCAAACTTGGTTCGGAGCGCCGTCTACGACATTGACATAGAGACTAGTCGCATTCTCCCAATTCGTACCGACCATATCTAAGTTAAAGTTGGCAGCACTTCGGTTGATTTCGTCATCAGATAGCTGACTTACATAATATCTCGATCCTACTAAACCGATTTCTTCAGCTCCGGCAAAAATGAAGCGGATTTCTTTTTCAGTTGGGTAGGCCTCCATAATTCTTGCAAACTCTAAAACGACTGACGTTCCAGAAGCGTTGTCGCTTGCACCTGGAGAGTACGGTACGCTGTCATAGTGAGCGGTTACGTAAACAATCTCAGGATCTTCGACTGGCTTTCCTTTAGGCTCTTTAACCGCGATCACGTTTTGTGACGTTTGATCTGTCACTGCGCTGATTCGTAGGGAAGCTGTAACGTCGTCTTCAGAAAGAAGCATTTCTCCATCTGCTTGAGTGACTGCGACTACAGGAATAGACGCTTCGTTTCCACCTAAGCTCGGTGTGGGAGGGACGAGACCTTCAGCATTGTCATAAATAATGACACCTGCAGCCCCCGCTTCTGTCGCATTGGCAGCCTTTTCCCAGAAACTAAACTCTCCTCGTTCAATAAGGGCAATGTTGCCTTCTACATCAGCCGGGAAATCATCTTCATAACCGAGACCGGCATGGACAACTTGCCCACTGACACCCTCTCCGTCGGTTGATGCGGAGCCAGTTCCAATGCGAATCGCGAGTTCATCATCGGAAAGTGACGTTTGCAAATGTCCTTCTAGACGATCGGCAATATCAAACTCCTGCGTTGAAACCTCATAGCCATATTGCTCAAGCTCACCTTGAATGTAATCGGCTGATTCTCGTTCCTCGTCGGTTCCAGCTACACGAGGGCCGATCTCTTCGGCTAAGTGAGAGATGTGGTTCATGGCACGATCAGAGTCGAACCTCTCAGTAATTCGCCGGTCAAATGCTGAACCCGATTTACCGGGAGCTTCTGCGTAAGCCGTTGAATCAGAGACAACTCCTGCACCCTGAGGAACAGCAAACAACCCCGAAAAGGCCATCAGTGCTCCTAAAAAAACAAGCGTGATTTTTTTAGTCATAAAGTGAAAACCTCCTATTTTAAATGTAAAAGCGCGTGGTTTGTAGGAAACCAGCTATTGAAGTTGAGAGAAACGTTTAAAATGGGAGCAGATCTCTAAATCGAGCTCTACTCTTGATCTTTAATACCCCCCTCTCGATAAACAAATTTAGTTAAACGAAATAATAGCTTACAAGAATATTGTCTAAAAATAGGGTAATCTTGCCAATAGGACAAACTACCTTTTAATCGGAATATTGAGATAATTATAGGTGGGTTTGACTAGGCCGTAAGGATGAAAAGTTAAAGTGGGGGGTTCTACCAAACGGTGTTACTTTCCGCTGAATTTGTGGTTCTACTTAAAATGAAGATTATTCTACCAAAAGCAGCAGCTATTCTACATGAAGTGGGATTGATTCTACACAAAATCTAGATAATTCTACCAAATGTTGTGCTCGCAGTTTTTAAACGTTAAAGAATCAAACATCAATATATGATGTAATAACCTTATTTTTTATGTAATTTATTAATAACTTCTTTCCTGCGAATTGACTTCGTAAAAGTCTTTACATAAGGTTAACGAAAAATAGTGAGATAATTCAAAAATCATTTGTGAACATTTGAAGGTTAATTCGTGAAAGCGTTTTTATATGGTGGATTTTGTGCGAAGGGGGTGGAAAAAGGTAGATGGTAGTGATCTAGGTGATATGGAGCTCTAGTTTTATTATTCAAATTTGAGAATGAGGGTGGTTATAAGTGATGAGACAAAGGTTATTATTGGTGTCGTGTTTCGTTTTGTTATTATTGATCGGTGTTTTTCCTAGTATAAGCATGGCTTCTGCTCCAGAGTCTTCATACTGGTATCCAGAAGATTTACTAGAATGGGATCCGAATGATGATCCGGATTCAGAATTTAATAGGAGTTCGGTACCACTAGCTGAAAGAGATAGCTTTTTTCCAATTAATGATACACAGCAAACAGATGCTAAATTAGTGGCGCTATCAGCGTTAAATCAAAATACGAGCGGTGTTCCTTCGCAAGGTGGGAGCGATTTTTTTGCGAATACATTTAGTTTTTGGCAGTACGTGGACCTTATGGTATATTGGGCGGGCTCTGCAGGAGAAGGAATTATCACTCCACCTAGTGCAGACGTCACGGACTCAGCGCATCGAAATGGGGTACAAATATTGGGGAATGTATTTTTCCCACCTAAGGTCTATGGAGGTCAGGAAGAGTGGGTTGAGCAAATGTTAACACAGCGAGAGGACGGCTCTTTTCCTGCAGCGGATCAGCTTTTAGAAGTCGCAGAGTATTATGGTTTTGATGGATGGTTTATCAATCAGGAGACAGAAGGTGGCAATGTAGAAACAGCGGAGAAAATGCAGGACTTTTTAATTTATCTGCAGGATAATAAGCGAGAAGATATGCATATTATGTGGTATGATTCGATGGTTTCCACAGGAGAGATTAGGTGGCAAAACTATTTAACGGACAATAATAAAATGTTTTTACAAGACGAAGATACGAGAGTCGCAGATAGTATGTTCCTTAACTTTTGGTGGTGGAATGAAAGCCAAGAGAGCTCCTATGATAAAGCGGTTGAAATTGAGCGAAACCCGTATGATTTGTATGCCGGAATTGATGTGGAGGCAAATGGGACAGACACCTATGTGAATTGGGACAATTTGTTTCCTAAAGAGAATAACCCATTTGCATCATTAGGCATTTACCGGCCGGATTGGGCTTTTAAATCATCATCAAATATGGAAGAGTTTTATCAAAAGGAAGAAGAGTTTTGGATTGGGGAAGCAGGAGATCCAAGACATACTGAAGAAAATGAAAGCTGGAAAGGGATGGCTCATTATTTTACTGAAAAAACAGTGATAAATGAGTTGCCTTTTACTACCCACTTTAATACTGGTAGCGGTACCTTTTTTGCAGTAGACGGGGTTGAAAAAACGAGCAAGTCTTGGAATAACCGTAGTTTACAAGATATATTACCGACATGGAGATGGATTACGGAAAGTGAAGGGGAGCCATTGGATGTCGATTTTGATTGGGACGAAGCTTACTATGGTGGGAGTTCTTTACAGGTTTCTGGTTCGCTATCGAAAGAAAATGCAACCGATGTGAAGCTTTATAAAACGAAGCTGCCTGTGAAAAAGCATACAGAGATTTCACTTACCTATAAAACAACCGAAAAAGATACGAATATGCAAGTCGGTGTGAGTTTTGTAGATTCACCAGAGGAGTTTACGTTTTTTGATGTGAAGAAGAAAAGTCACGGAGACTGGAGAACGGATCGGATAAAGCTACACAAATATGAAGGAAAAGAAATCGCTGCCATTTCTCTTTCCTTTGATTCTGAGTCTGAAATCGAAGACTATCAAATGAATATTGGTGAGCTATCGGTTTACAATAAACACGATCGTAAGGAAGCTCCAGGAGAACCATCTAATCCTGAAGTAATTGATACGTCATTTGCAGATGGAATCTATGCAAACGTCCGATTATCGTGGGAGCATGATGAAGATATCCGTCACTATGAAATTTACCGTACATTATCCAATGGTGAGCGAGAGTTTTTAGGGGCGACACCGAATCAAGCGTATGCGATTTCTGATTTAAGGCGAGAAAATAAAGAAATGAATACGACGCTTGAGATCGTTGCTGTAAATGAGCATCTTGTGAGAAGTCGTCATCATTTAGAGGTTCCTTTTAACTGGCCGGACTACCCAACGCCAAATGCAGATTTTAGTGTCAGCAAAACTGTGGCACAGCCAGGAGAGGAGATCGAGTTCTACAATCGGTCTTCAGAAGTAACTGAAGAAGTAGAGTGGCACTTTGAAGGTGGGACACCGTCAACTAGTGAAGTAGAAAATCCCATCGTTCGTTTTGAAGAAGAGGGGACTTACTCAGTTACGTTGACAGCAAAAAATACGGAAGGCGAGGATGTATTAGTAAGAGAAGACTATATTACGATCACTGAGGATGCCCAAGATATCGTAAATGTCGCTTTAAATAAACAGGCGACTGCTAGCGGACAATGTGCACCAAACGAAGGTCCGATGAATGCGATCGACGGTAAAGTTACTGATAACAGCAAGTGGTGTGCGATAGGTTCTGACCACTGGTTGGAGGTAGATTTGCTAGATGAATATGAGCTGTCAAGCTTTGTTGTCAAACATGCTGAGGCTGGAGGGGAACCAGCTGCGTTTAATACAAGGGAGTTTACTATTGAGACGAGTAGTGACGGTGAACATTGGGAACCGTTAGTGTCCGTTCATAACAATACGGAGGCTATTTCTGAGCATACGATCCCGCTTACGACTGCTAGATATATCAGACTATCGGTTCAGCAGCCTACCCAAGGTGGAGATCAAGCAGTGCGGATTTATCAACTAGAAGCATATGGATATTAATAATACTAGATAGGGAAGGAAGAGAAATCTTCTTTCCTTTTTTATTGAAGATAAGGAAAGTTTATAGAGCGGACAGCTACCTTCACGCCGCTCGTCTCAAGGGCTTTTGGTAGAATTCCTTGACTTTTGTGTAGAATAAACTCTCCATTGTGTATAATAATCCCTCTTTTGTGTAGAATTCACTTACTTTGATGAAGTTGTAAAGCATCCTTGAGACTTTAAAACATACGGCGGAAGCTAACGCTGTTTTTCTTATGGAGTAAAAGCTTAATTCCAGGTGCACTCAACACATTAAAATTTTTTAGTTTTAATGCAATTTTTAAAGAACTTAGATAGATGTTATTCAATCTTTGTTAAATATAGCTATCATTATAGATAAGTAAATGAAAGCGATTTCTTGAGGGGGGAAAGCATGAGTTTAATTTTTCCGAAAGGCTTTTTATGGGGAAGTGCCACATCAGCTCCACAGTTTGAAGGAGCTTCATCAATCGGGGGGAAGTCAGAGACGGTTTGGGATTATTGGTTTAGCACCTCTCCGGAACGTTTTCATGGAGGAGTAGGGCCAGAGCGGACATCTGATTTTTACCATCATTTTGAAACCGATATTGAAAATATGAAAAAGATTAACATGAACTCATTGCGCACTTCGATTTCATGGGCGAGATTATTACCAGATGGGGAGCGGATCAATGACGAAGCGGTGAGCTTTTATCGTGAGGTTTTTAAGAGCTTAATAGCAAACAATATCAAGCCGATCGTCAACTTATATCATTTCGATATGCCGCTGCGTCTTCATTTACAGGGGGGATGGGAAAATAAAGAGGTTGTTTATGAATTTGCGTATTATGCAAAAACAGCTTTTGAGCTATTTGGCGATCTGGTTAGTGATTGGGTGACATTTAATGAGCCAATGGTACCGATTGAAATGGGTTATTTAAATGATAAACATTTACCGGCAATATACGACCTAAAACGCGCTGTGAAGGCAGCTTTTCATACGATGCTGGCTCATTCACATGCAGTAAAACAATTTAAAGAGGTAATAAAAGAAGGGCGGATCGGGTTGATTTTAAACTTAACGCCAACCTATCCGAAGAGTTCAGAACCTGAGGACGTGCAAGCGGCGAATTGGGCAGACTTATTTTTTAACCGTAGTTTCTTAGATCCTGCTGTTAAAGGGGAATATCCGGTGGAACTCATCACTTGGGCAAAGCAAATCGGTGTACTCCCGGAATACGAGTCGGATGATGTGAAAGTGATAAAAGAGAATCCCATTGATTTTCTTGGGGTTAATTATTATCAGCCTAAAAGAGCCCAACGTCCAGTAAATAAAGATCATACTAGCGTTCTCTCTCTTCATCATTACTTTGAGCCTTACGTATGGCCTGGTCGTAAAATGAATCCTCATCGCGGGTGGGAAATATATGAACAGGGTCTTTATGATATTGCGATCAATATCAGAGACCATTATGGAAATATTCCGTGGTATGTCGCTGAAAATGGCATGGGGGTTGAGGGTGAAGAACAGTTTCTGAATGAATCAGGAGAAGTGCAAGATGATTACCGAATTGAATTTATTACAAATCATTTGGAATGGCTTCATAAGGGGATAACAGAAGGATCGAATTGCTTTGGCTATCATGTTTGGACATTTGTCGATAATTGGTCTTGGCTGAACGCATATAAAAACCGGTACGGCTTGTTCAGGTTGGATATAACGACCCAAGAGCGTCATACAAAAAAGAGCGGAATGTGGTTCCGGGAACTCACAGCTTCTAATCATTTACAAAGGAAGATGAATGATGAGTGTTCTACTGACGGTTGATATAGGGGGGACGTATACGAAGCTGGCTCTCGTTTCTAACAACCTGCAGCTACTAGAAGAGAGTCAAGTAGATACGCCTGCTACTTTTCAACAACTGGTTCAGGCCCTGACTCATTATTACAAGCAGACCGTAACCAATTATCAAATTAAAGGTATCGCCATTAGTAGTCCGGGTAGTGTGAAGGATACTGGCGAGGTTCTCGGTTACAGCTCTGTTCCATTTCTACATGAGCAAAATATAAAAGTTGGGATAGAGAAGCGTTACGATTTGCCGGTTTCGATTGAAAATGACGCGAACTGTGCAGCGTTAGCGGAGAAGTGGAATGGCGCTGCATGCGATGTCGAAACGTATGCATGCATCGTAGTTGGAACAGGGGTAGGTGGCGCGATCGTGATCAATAACCAGCTCCATAAAGGGGCGAACTTACACGGTGGTGAGTTTGGCTATGCGATTATGTCCAGTGAACGGCAAGAAAACACCTACGATACATGGAGTATTGTAGGGTCGTCCTCAGCTATAACGCGCAGGTTAAAAGAGGAACCTCCTTTTTTCGATGGATGGACAGGAGAGTTAGCCTTTGAATATGCCAAGAAAGATCATGCCGAAGCAAAGAAAACAATCGATGAATTCTTTCATTCGCTAGCAGTGGGTGTATTTAACATTCAGTATATGATCGACCCGGAAAAAATTCTTATTGGAGGTGGAGTGACAAGGCAGCCTGGCTTTATGGATCAACTCCATCGGCAGCTGGATCGTATTTATGAAAACCTGTCATTTGCCTCCATTCATCCGAACGTTCAGCTTTGTCGTCATCTTGATAAAGCCCAGCTTCTGGGTGCTGCGTATGTTTGGAAAGAAAAATACGGAAAGTGGTGATAGAACATGTTTGATCGTATCGGTGGTTTTTTTACAGAATGCAGCAATTGGATTTGGCGGATGATGCTTCTCAACTGGATATGGTTTCTCCATGTTTTATTCGGAGGTGTCGTATTAGGAATATTTCCTGCAACGGTTTCATTATTTGCGACAACAAGAGAATGGCTTAACGGAGGCATCGATAAGCCGATATGGAAAAACTATCACGCGTATTATAAGAGGAATTTTTGGAAAACGAATGGCTTAGGGTGGATTTATCTTTTGGTTGGCGGCTTTTTAATTTTGGATCTCTACCTCGTCAGTCAAATCCAAGGGATGGTTGCACTTCTTAGTACACTCGCCATTATATTGTTGCTTATTGTTTATCTATTTTCCTTTCTTTATTTCTTCTCTTATTACGTTCATTTTGAGCAATCGTTTACCGGATATTTACTACAGCCGTTTATTATCACATTCATAAGCTATAAGCAGAATTTTTTAATTGGCTTCGGATTGTTTGTGGTCGGCTATTTAATTTTTCAGCTTCCCGGACTCATTCCTTTTGCTTTAGGGGTCATGCCAGCTTACTGGATTATGAAAGTATCGTTAAATCGTTATAAGCAAATGCAAGAAAAATGGGAAAATGCAGCGGTTGAAGGAGGAAAATCATGAAGAATGAAAAAACAGCGTATATTATTTCTCACTCCCATTGGGACAGGGAATGGTATATGTCATTAGAGGAACATCGGTATTACTTAGTGAAATTAGTAGATGATTTGCTGGAGTTACTAGATGAAGACCCTGATTTTCATAGTTTTCATATGGACGGACAGACAATTATGATTGATGATTACTTGCAAGTTCGCCCAGGAAAAAGCGAAAAAGTAAAAAAATATATTCGTGAAGGTAGATTAATCGTTGGTCCCTGGTATATTTTGCAGGATGCTTTTTTAACGAGCTCTGAAGCAAATGTAAGAAATCTATTTTACGGCATGAAAGAGACAAAAAAGTTGGGGCAAGAAGGTAAAATTGGCTACTTCCCGGACACGTTTGGTATATACGGTCAAGCGCCTCAGCTATTAAAACAAGCTAGCATTGATGTGGCTACGTTTGGAAGAGGGGTAACACCGACGGGCTTTAACAATCAAGTTCATCATCTTGATGACTATGCCTCTCCATACTCAGAGTTAGTGTGGGAATCGCCGGATGGTTCTTCCGTATTAGGCGTGTTATTTGCGAATTGGTACTCAAACGGGAACGAAATACCCGAAGATCGGGAAAAAGCGAAGGCGTTTTGGGAAAAGAAGCTCACAGAGGCGGAAAAGTTTGCCTCCACTTCTCATCTTTTATTTATGAATGGTTGTGACCACCAGCCTGTTCAAAAAAACATTACAAAAGCGATTAAGCAAGCGAATGAGCTCTACCCTTCTGTTAGCTTTAAGCATACTAGCTTTCAAGATTATCTGATGAATGTAAAAAAAGATTTGCCTCATACGCTGCAAGAAATCAATGGAGAGTTAAGAAATCAAAAAACGGATGGCTGGTCGACGCTTGTCAATACAGCTTCTTCCCGCATTTATTTAAAGCGGGCGAATGACCGCTGTCAAACGCTTTTAGAAAGAGTGGTAGAACCGATAGGATTGTTGGCGAACAATAAACAGTTTTTCAATGATTTTTCAGAGTACTACTGGAAGTTATTAATGGAAAATCACCCACACGATAGTATATGCGGCTGTAGTGTTGATTCCGTTCATCGTGAAATGGTGACGAGGTTTGAAAAAGTAGAAAAAGGTGCCACTAAGCTGGTGGATGAGCAATGTATGGAAATAGCCAGCACAATAAATACAAATCATCCAATTGAAGATGCGATACCGATGGTCTTGTTCCATACGAGCGGACAGCCGACATCAAAGGTGGTCACAGAAAAGGTTCAAGTAAAGAAGATTTATTTTGATGAAATGGATTTTAGATCCATTCCAGGCAAGCTTAAGTCAGAATCGTTGCCTTCTTATCATGTTGAGCTTGCGGATGGTTCAGTAACCTCTGTTCAAATAAAAGACTTGGGTGTTCGCTTTGGGTATGATCTCCCTAATGATCAGTTTAGAAAGCCTTATTATGCAAGGGAAGTAGAAGTAACATTTTTTTATCAGACAAACGTTCATGTTGGGTACGAGTGCTGTTTCTTAGTTCCAGATGAAGCTCCTTTACAAGAGGGAGAGACTGTACTGATGTGGAACCAGGATAAAAATAGCTTAGAAAATGAGCATATTGTTGTCGACATTCATCCAAATGGAAGCTATTCATTAACAAATAAACAAACCCATGAAACGTACAACCGGTTAGGAATCTATGAAAATACCGGTGATATCGGAAATGAGTATATGTATAAACAGTCTGGAGATGGAGAAGTTTTAACGACCGAAAATGCCTCAGCTTCTGTGCAAATCCTTGAAGACAGCCCATACGTTGCAAAAGTAGCGATTCATACGAGCTTTTCGGTCCCGAAAGAAGCAGATGAGAATCTACAAACTGAAAGAGAGAATCTTGTGTGGCATCCGGAACGCCGATCAGGGAGGAGTTTAGAAAGTACGGACATAACCATAAAAACGCAGCTGCTTTTAGAGAAGCAAGCAAAGGGGTTAAAAGTAGAAGTTGAAATCAACAACACGGCAAAAGACCATCGTTTACGTGCACTCTTTCCTGTCGGGAAACAGAATGTTCATCATTACGCTGATAGCATTTTTGAAATTGCAAAGCGTCCGAATGAACCAGAAAAAGAATGGAAAAATCCTTCAGTAGATCATCACATGCAGCGTTTTGTCAGTTTAAACGATGAGCAGCGCGGTTTAACCATTGCTACGAAAGGATTACATGAATATGAAATTTTAAATAAGGATACGATCGCCGTTACGTTACTTAGGTCAGTTGGAGAGATGGGCGATTGGGGTGTGTTTGAATCGCCAGAGGCACAATGTTTAAGGATAAATAAAGCGGAATTTATGATCATTCCGCATGAGGACAGTGTTCTTTCTTCTCATGCCTATTTAACGGCGTATGATTATCCTTTTACGCCTACAATGGTTCAAGTCAGTCAGCAAGACGGGGTACTCCCAAATGTGAAAAGCTTATTTACTTGGGAAGGAGAGGGGCTCGTGTTAACAACGTCAAAACAAACGGACGATGGTAGCGGCATGATTTTGCGGTGGTTTAACCCTACCTCAAGGTCAATTCCATTAACGGTCGATTGTCTTGGAGAAAAAGCGGTATACGAGTCTAACATCATAGAGGAGAAGAAAGAGAAAGTAACCGGAAAATTAGCGGGTCAACCGGTAAATCCATATGAAATTGTAACTTTTTTAGTTGAAGCCGATGTTAAATAACTTTGTTGAATGTTGATGAATAAATTGGGTTTTGCGTAGAATTCATGAGGTTTTATGTAAAAAAGATCGGGTTTTGTGTAGAATTGTTTTACTAATAGAGCCTGTCTGATAGGAGGCGTGAGTAATGGTAAATGAAAACAAAGAAATCCCAAGCTCATTTGAGCGGATCATAAATAAAGTTAATGAAGCGTATGCTGACGATTTAGAAGTTCAAAAATTATTTAAACAATGCTTTTTAAATACATTCACGACGACATTGCAGCAAGATGCTGACGGTACTTTTGTTATTACGGGGGATATCCCTGCCATGTGGCTGAGAGATTCTTCAGCTCAAGTGCGGCCTTACTTAACTGTTGCAGGTGAAGATGCTGAGGTAGCTAAGTGGTTAAAGCAAGTGATCACCCGCCAGTGGAAATATATTTTACAAGATCCTTATGCGAATGCTTTTAATCGAAAGGCGAACGGGGAAGGGCATCAAGACGACCATACCGACATGACTCCGTGGATTTGGGAAAGAAAGTATGAAGTGGATTCGCTTTGTTACCCGATTCAATTGACTTATTTATATTGGAAGGCAACGGGGGACCATGACATTTTAAATTCGACATTAAAAGAAGTGCTTAAGGTCATTTATCAAGTGTGGAAAGTCGAGCAACACCACGAGGAGCAATCCCCTTACACGTTTGAGCGGAGTGACTGCCGCGTATCGGATACGCTCCTTCGTAATGGTAAAGGAGGAGATTCTACGTATACAGGGATGACTTGGTCAGGATTCCGTCCTAGTGATGATGCTTGTCTTTACGGATACCTCATTCCAGCGAATATGTTTGCTGTTGTTGTACTCGGTTATGCCGAGGAAATGCTCGGTGCGATGAAAGAGGAAGCATTAGCAAAGAGCATGAGCGAATTAGCTGTCGAAATTAAGCAGGGCATTGAGCGCTTCGCAAAAATTGACCATCCGATCTTCGGTGACATGTATGTCTATGAAACGGACGGAAAAGGGAACGTCAATTTAATGGATGATGCCAACGTTCCGAGTTTGTTGTCGATGCCGTATTTAGGATATACATCAAGCTTAGACGACACGTACTTGAATACACGAGAGTTCATTTTAAGTCGACACAATCCGTATTATTACGAAGGCGAGCAAGCTTGTGGAGTTGGCAGTCCTCATACTCCTGATCATTATGTTTGGCATATTGCTCTGGCTGTTCAAGGGATGACGTCAACAGACCCTGCTGAGAAAAAGCGCATTCTTGAGGTGTTTAAACGAACACACGGCTCTACTTATTACATGCATGAAGGCTTTGATGCAAGTCGTCCTGAAAACTACACACGATCTTGGTTTGCCTGGGCAAACTCAATGTTTAGTGAGTTTATTTTAAGTACTGTCGGCATTCACGTCCCTGGAAGTCCACTTGAAGTGAACGGGAGGAAAAAGAATGTTTTATAAAATAGAAAAAATCGAAAACCGACTAAATGAATTAGATCGCTATCGCTACCGCCATACAAAGCAAGTCGATTCATTTTCAATGTATGAACCAAAAGCAGGAGAGGAAACACTTTTGCCGAGTGAATATTCAAATGAAAAAATGCAAGTCAACGATACTTGGTCAGGTAGAGATCGTTATGTATGGTTACATACGAAGCTTGAAATCCCAACCGATTGGGAAGCCGATAAAGTCGTGTTGTTTCTTGACTTAGGTCGAACTGGTGGCGGCAATAACTCAGGGTTTGAATCGTTACTCTATATTGATAAACAACCGTTTCAAGGTGTCGATTCCAATCATCAAGAGGTGATTTTACCGATCCCTTGTCCTGATGAAGTTGAAGTCGATATCCTTTTATGGTCAGGTTTAGAAGGTGGTGGACAACAACAAGAACAATTTTACCGATTAAAAGAAGCGTGGTATGGCATATTGGATGAAAAGGTTGATGGTCTGTACTATTTGTCTAAGGCACTTTTGGATTCAGTAAAGCAACAAGATGTTCACGACCCAAATCGTGCAGCGGTTCTAAGTCTATTAAATGACGCTTTTCATATCATTGACTGGACGATGCCTAGTAGTGAGGAATTCTATGAAACGTTGTATCAAGCATGTGATCATCTTGAAGACCGTCTTCGCTCCATGGAAAAAAAGTCCGAGGTGACCATCCATACGATTGGTCACTCGCATATCGATTTAGCTTGGCTGTGGCGAGTGAAGCATACGAAAGAAAAAGCGAAGCGGACATTTTCAACGGTATTAAGGTTAGCTGAGCTTTACCCTGATTATATTTATTTACAAAGTCAGCCTCAGCTTTATCAGTGGGTAAAAGAAGAAGATCCTGAGCTATATGAGGAGATTAAAGAGAAAGTAAAGGCTGGGCAATGGGAAGTTGAAGGGGCAATGTGGGTAGAAGCTGATTGTAATATTCCTTCTGGGGAATCTTTTGTTCGCCAGCTTTTATACGGGAAACAATTCATTAAAAACGAATTTGGAAAAGAAAGCAACACCTTATGGCTACCTGATGTTTTTGGGTACAGCTGGTCCCTTCCCCAAATCTTAAAAAAATCAGGAATCGACACCTTTATGACGACAAAGATTAGCTGGAATCAATACAACCGTATGCCACACGATACATTTAAGTGGAAAGGGATTGACGGTACGGAGATTTTAACTCATTTTATTACAACACCCGAGCCAGGTCGTGAAGAGGATTCCTGGTTTTATACGTATAATGGTGTGGTTACTGCTGAAACAGTGAAAGGGATATGGGAGAAATACCGAAATAAAAATATCAATAATGACTTGTTATTGGCGTACGGATACGGTGATGGCGGCGGCGGAGTGAACCGGGAAATGCTTGAAATGAAAAGGCAATTCAATAAGATCCCAAGTATGCCGAATGTCGTATCTACGAAGGCTGATGCGTATTTTTCTAAGCTCCACGAAAATATTTCCAATACGAATGAGTATTTACACACGTGGGATGGTGAATTATATTTAGAATATCATCGTGGGACCTATACGAGCCAGGCAAAGATGAAAAAGCAAAACCGCAGGCTCGAGAACGCTTATCGTCAAGCGGAGCTCTTATCATCGTGGGATGCTATGTTAATAGGATGGGAGCAGTACCCTTCGACATTAATCGAATCGGGCTGGAAAAAGATTTTGCTCAATCAGTTCCACGATATTATTCCAGGCTCTTCTATTCCAGAAGTTTACGAGGATGCTGACAAAGACTATGAAGAAGCGAACAGCATTTACAAAAGCTTGATTGAACGTCACCACCATGAAGCAATGGAGCATTCTGAGCAGCAATGGTCTGCGCTTAACCCGCATCAATACGCTAGCCCGACTCTAGTAACAGTACCAGAGAATAAGGTTGGTGAAGATAAAGCCTTTGCCATGAAAGGGCGAATGCTGCCTTCTCAAAAGACGGAAAATGGAGACTATTTAGTTTTACTAGAGGACATTCAACCGTTTTCTTATCACGCGATTCAAGCGGTGGATGCAAAAGCGTCAGCTGAGAAGCCATTAAGTCAGGTGAATCTTGATGAGCGTACTTGGGAGACGCCAGCGTACATGATCGAATGGAATGAATGGGGACAGTTAACGAGAATATATGATAAACATGAACATAGGGAAATCATCCCGCACGGTGAAAAAGGAAACGTGTTTAAGCTGTTTGAAGATAAGCCGTTAGCGCACGATGCGTGGGATATTGATTTATTTTACATTGAGAAGCCTTCGGTGATTGATGAGCTTTCAACCTATGAAATCATTGAGAGTGGCCCGTTAAGGACGACATTGAAGTTTGCATGGAGCAGACCTCATGTTGAGATCGTTCAATATGTGCACTGTTACAACCACTCACAGCGAATTGATTTCGAAACCGAGGTAAACTGGACGGCGCGACAACAATTATTAAAAGTAGAATTTCCTGTTGATATTCGCACGTCAGAAGCCATTTTTGATATTCAATTCGGAAATGTGAAAAGACCGACTCATTGGAATACGTCATGGGATATGGCGCGATTTGAAACCGTCGGCCATAAATGGGCAGCGCTTGCAGAGCCTTATTACGGTGTAAGCTTAATGAATGACAGTAAGTATGGGTATTCAGTAAAGGATCACGTCCTCTCTTTAACACTATTAAAAGGTGCGATTCACCCTGATCCGAAAGCAGATATCGGCTTCCATCAATTTACGTATTCGATTTTCCCTTTTCGTGGTGAAGGCAATAAGCGAGAGGTTGAAAGAGAGTCAACGTACTTAAATACAGACATCAAAGCGGTTGAAGGGGAGCATAAAAAACCTTATGATCGCTCACTCGTAACCTTATCAAGTGACCAAGTCGTTGTCGATACAATCAAGAAAGCAGAGAACAGCAATCGCTTAATCATTAGGCTGCATGAAATGGAAGGCGCTCGCGGCGTCATTGATTTGACGACCGGGTACAAAGTAACCAGATGGCGAGAAGTTAACTTAATGGAGGACATTGGCTTAACAGAGTATCTTGATACGCCAATGACGTTAACTTTTTCTCCGTATGAAATCAAAACAGTCGAAGTTGATTTATCAACGGAATAATGACGGTAGGGGCAGAGGCTAAACGAGTTAGTCTCTGTTTCGCTATAAGAGGATGTTCAAAAAGTTCGGGATGTGACAAAATGAAAGCGCTTATTCGGTTTTTAAAAAAGTTAAGTGGCAGGATGTTTTACCGAATCTTTTTTACTTATTCAACGATCATTCTTTTTTCGATGGCTGCGTTATTTTTCATTCTTTCAACGTTTTATACGGATTTTATTATTCAACGAGAAATTGATCGCCATAAAACCGTGATGAAGGATATTGAGTCAGAAATACAACGTAAGCATTTTTTTGTTACGCAAGGTGTTCGTCAGCTATATCTAGAAAAAGATCTGATTGAGGACTTAGCATTTGCCTTACAGCACGACTATCAGGAGTATCTTGGTTATCGTCTTGATAAGTATTACCAAAGTGATTCCTTTGTTCCATATAACTTCGATGTTTTTATTAGGAACTATTTTTCAAGAGACTCCGATGTCATTGCAGCTGTAGTTCGAAACGATATTTACGAAACGGAATATGAATATTTATATAATCATGGGCTTTGGAGTAAGAGAGCTTATATGGAGTCTGGACCTGGACTAGAGGATGACCATTATTTCAAGGACTTTTACGTCGTCAGGCAACAAATCAACGACCCTATTTCATTAGACCGGCTAGGGACGATTGATGTGTATTTTTCGTATGACAGCATCAATCAGCTCCTATCGCTAAGAGACAATCCGATTGAGAGCTCCTTTATGCTGTTTGATGAAAACATGAATGAGTATTATTCTTTTGGTCCTGAACAGGAAGAGGTGAAAAATTCCCTTTCCTATAATGCTATTCAAGAGGGTTACGCTGAGATCGACCAGTACCTTGTTCAAGGTTTCGTAGATCCGGAGAGTGGCTTAATGATTACCTCTGCGATCCCCAAATATGAGATTACGCAATTATCTTCTTATCGATTTACGATTTTTATTATTATTTTACTTTTGTCTTTATTTTCAATTGTCCTGCCTTATATATCTTTAAAGAGCTATTCAAAGCGCGTCAAGCAAATTGAAGAAAAAATGGTCGAGGTGCAAAACGGAGATTTAGCTGTTCGCATCCATACGTCGAGGGTCGACGATGACTTAAATACGATTTCACGAACATTTAATGAAACGTTAGATCGCTTAAATGATTATATTAACAAAGTCTATTTTTCAAAGCTTAAGCAAAAAGAAGCCGAGCTGGCCAACCTTCAGGCACAAATTAACCCGCATTTTTTATATAATACGCTAGAAACAATTCGAATGAAGTCGTTAGCTGAAGGTGGAAAAACGACCGCCAAAATGATCGTACAGCTGTCAAATATATTCCGGCACTCTTTGCAAACAGCAGAATTAGTGACGATTCAAAATGAGCAAGATCATGCCTATCAATATCTTGAGCTATTTAAAATTAGGTTTCCTGATCAATTAACAAGCGAATTTCACATTGAAGAGCAAGTAAGGAGCGCCTATGTTCCACCGTTCATTTTGCAGCCATTAATTGAAAACTATCTTTTACACGGTTTAAAAAGAGACAGGCTAGATAATCGAATTGTCGTCGCTATTTTTAAGAAAAGGAATCGGTTATATATTGCATTGGAGGATAACGGAAAAGGGATTGAACAGTCCGAGCTAGAAAGCATTCAACAAAGATTAAAGAATGTTGAGAGCTCCTCCGACTCTATCGGATTAGGGAATGTGAATCAGCGAATTAAACTGAAGTTTGGTGATAAGTACGGGATCACAATTGATAGCGACGCAGGAAATTACACGAAGGTACTTGTAACCCTTCCGCTAATAAGTGAGGTGTAAAAAATATGTTGAAGGTGATGCTTGTTGATGATGAACCACTGATTGTTGAAGGAATGAAAAACATAATAGAGTGGGACGCGCTAGGTTTCGAAGTCGTTTCTACTGCTAAAAACGGAAAAGAAGCATTCGAAAAACTACAACAGACACAAGTGGATGTCTTGATTACAGATTTACAAATGCCAGAACGATCGGGACTCGAACTTATCGAAGCGGTAAAAGAAGAAAATGACCAAATAAAAACACTTGTATTAACCGGATTTCAAGAGTTTGAGTTAATAAAAAAAGGGCTTAGTTTAGGCATTGAAAATTATTTGTTAAAGCCGATTGATGAAGATGAACTCGTGTCATCGCTCTTGCATATTAAAGATAAGCTGAACCGAGCGTCCTTAGATGAACAGTCTCATTTAGTGTTAAGAGATCATGCCGTTTGGCGGTGGATTACGGGAAAAATGGAAAACGAAGAATTTGAAAGTAGAATCTCTCTTTATCCCTCGATACAAGTGAAACCGCAATTTTGGTTATGTTTAATAAAAGCAGAGTGGGAAGAGAAGGGAGGCGATTACCTCCATTCTTTACAATTGCAATTTGAGCGTGAAACAAGAGCGATAGCAGTTGTGACACCATCTGGAGATGTCCTATTACTTTGGAGTCACGTTCAATCTGAAGAAGATTGGAAGCATGACTACGATATGATGGTCAATATCGTAGAGGAAAGAGGAGAGGAAGGTGAATTCATTTTTGCAAGTAGTGATAAAATGAGTGATGTCTGTGAAATACCAAAGGCCTATCGAGAATTGGAAAAAACGTGTGAGCTAAAAATGCTGCTCCCAAAAAAAGATCATCAAATGGCCGACCAGCTTTATTCAGGTAAGGTCACTCATCAATCAAGCAATTATTTACGCCCGGATATGCTTGAGCAGTTGGCGAATCATCAGTATAGTGATGTAAAAGCAACGATAGAGAAGGCCTTAACGCATTTTGATCAAAGAAACCAGCCACTCATGATGAAAAGTATTTTGCTGGAACTTTTTTATCATGTTAAAAATCATTTTTTTATCCCACTTGAATATGAAACCTATGTGAAGATGGTTCACCAGATTATGTCGATTGATACGATGAAAGAGGGAATGGACGTTTTAGATCGTTGCATAGAACTCATAGAATATGTGCCAGTTCAAAAAAGTCAGCAAAAAAGCCCGATCATTGAAACAGTATTACATTATATTCATCAAAACTATGCGGAAGACATGTCGCTTAAAACACTGGGTCACCAATTCCATGTGAATTCAATCTATCTTGGACAGTTGTTTCAAAAAGAAATAAAGTGTTCGTTTACAAAATATCTAAATAAAATTAGGATCGATCGCTCGAAACAATTATTGCAAAATTCTTACGAGAAGGCCGGCAAAATCGGAAAAAAAGTCGGGTATGCAGATGCCACCTACTTTTATAAGCAATTTAAAAAGCTGGAAAAAGTAACACCAACAGAGTGGAGACACCAAAATAAGTGACTATACGCGATACGAGAGAAGGAGATCTTCGAAACAGGAGGTCTTCTTTTTTTGTGTGATGATGATGCAGGAAGCGCAAATTATGCTGGAAAGTACAGAAATTTTTTAATTGTATTTATTTTTAACAGTAAATCTAAGTTATCTTAACTTTTAAGTGTTGTAAGGGTTTTCATATAATTAATGTAAGAGGAAGTTCATAAGTGGAAAACGATTTTTAAATAAAAAAGGTAGAGAGGGGGAGCACAATGCAGCGTATGAAACAATTCGGGGCAAATTTATATAAAAGTCGCGTCTGGCTTTTGATGACTTTACCGGGTCTTATTTGGTTTTTAATTTTTGCTTATTTGCCGATGTTTGGTCAGGTTATTGCTTTTAAGGATTTCAGGTTCCATCCTGATGGATTTTTTGCAAGTGTGATTCATAGTGAGTGGGTGGGGTTTGATAATTTTAAGTTTTTATTTAGTACGAATGACGCGTTTATTATTACTAGAAATACAATTTTATATAATCTCGTTTTTATCGTTTTAGGGATTGTTCTGGCAGTTGGCGTGGCGATTATTTTAAGTGAGCTTACGAAACAGAAGTTTGCCAAGATCTATCAAACGGGCATGCTATTTCCTCACTTTCTTTCATGGGTTGTTGTTAGTTATTTTGTTTTTGCTTTTTTAAGTGTTGATCGAGGCTTCATGAATAATATTTTGACGACATTTGGTATGGATCCTATTTCATGGTATAACGAATCTACCTTTTGGCCTTACATCCTTGTTGCAGTCAGTCAATGGAAGGGTGTAGGATTTGGCAGTATCGTTTATTTAGCGGCGATCGTCGGGATTGACCGAAACTATTACGAGGCTGCGATGATCGACGGGGCAAGTAAATGGCAGCAAATTCGTCATGTTACGATTCCGATGATTATGCCTCTCATTATTATTTTAACGATCTTAAACATTGGGAACATTTTCAGCGCTGACTTTGGATTGTTCTATCAGGTTCCACGTGACTCAGGGCCGCTTTATTCGGTAACCAATGTTATTGATACTTACGTTTACCGTGGGCTTATGTCGATGGGCGATATTGGAATGAGCACAGCCGCAGGATTATATCAAGCAACGGTAGGCTTTGTTCTCATTTTAATTACAAACTATGTTGTTCGAAGAGTGGATGAAGATAGTGCCTTGTTTTAAAAGAGTCAACGGGAAAGGAGGGGGCTTTAGTGGAAAATTTGCCTAAAGTGACGAAAAAGGTTCCGGGGAATGTTTTAAATCAAAAGAAGAAACCTGAAAACGTGAGAAACTATAACCCTTATGGTTTTACTGGAAAAACGAGTATATTCATGCACATTTTATTATCCTCTTTCGCTTTTTTGTGCATATTCCCATTCATTTACGTCATTATTATTTCACTTACGAGTGAGCAATCTTTAGCTGTACACGGGTATAGTATCATTCCGAAAGAATGGAGCTTGGATGCATACCGGTATTTATGGACGATGAAAGAACAGCTGCTCCGTGCTTATGGTGTGACGATTTTTGTAACCGTGGTGGGAACGCTGATAAGTGTATCGATTATCGCTCTTTACGGGTATGCGATATCTAGAAAGCAGTTTATGTACCGAAAGCAATTTACCTTTCTCGCATTTTTTACGATGCTTTTCAGTGGCGGGATGGTGCCCTTTTATATTGTCGTCACCCAATTCTTAGGTTTGAAAAATTCAGTCTGGGCGTTAATTTTACCGCTTGCTGTAAACGCTTTCTATATTATTATCATGCGCACCTTTTTCCAACGCTCCGTACCAGAGCCTATTTTAGAATCAGCGCGAATAGATGGGGCGGGGGAGTTTCGGATCTTTTTTCAGATTGTTTTACCTCTCGCAATTCCCGCGATTGCTACGATTGCGCTTTTCAGTACACTCGCATACTGGAATGATTGGTTTAATGCGCTGTTATTTATCGACAACCCGAACTTAGTCCCATTGCAATCTTTGTTAATGAAAATAGAAAATAATTTAGATTTTATCCGTCAAAACGCGATGATCAGTAGTCAAGATTCAGCCTTACTAAATTCAATTCCACAAGATTCAGCTAAAATGGCGATTGTCGTTATTGCGACACTACCGATTGCATTATCGTACCCTTTCTTTCAAAAGTATTTCGTTAAAGGGCTTACCATTGGTGGAGTGAAAGAATAATCGTTGGTCGTAAAAGGGAGACAGTACTATAACGTTCTCTCTTTTTGATAAAAGCTCTTTGGCATAGATTGTTGTTTTATATTGATAAATCGAAGGAGCGAAAGCGTCCGCCTGTAGCGGGTTTGAGCGATAATTTGATCAAAAAGCAACAATCTTTTAGAAAAGAGCTTTGATAAAATATCATTATAACAAGGGGTGGGGGAAGAAGATGATGAAAAAAGCAAGTCTATTGTTGGTGATGATTTTTGGCATTGTCGGACTGTTGGCAGCTTGTGGTGGAGAAGAGGAAAGTTCAGCCGAAGAAGCGGATGGCACTGACAACGAAAACGACTCGTCGACGGAGCTAGAGGAAGTAGAACTAAAATGGTATTTGATTGGAACGCCTCAGCCGGACGTTGATAAAGTCATGGAAGAAGTAAATGAATATACGAAAGAGAAAATTAACGCAACGATTGATTTGAACTTGTTAGATTGGGGAGATTTTGACGAGAGAATGCAAGTCATTACCGCTTCAGCTGAAGAATATGACATTGCGTTTACTAGTTCATGGGCAAATAACTACGCGTTAAACGCACGCCGTGGAGCCTTTCTTGAGTTAAATGATTTGCTTGATGAGTACGGGCAAGACATGAAAGAGTTAATTGATCCGCAATTTTTAGAAGGTGCGGAAATTGACGGCTCTCTTTATGCGATTCCAACGAATAAAGAAGTAGGACAGCAAGCTGTACTTACATTTAATAATGAGCTTGCAGAAAAACATAATTTAGATGTTTCGAATGTGAGCTCTATAGAAGATTTAGATCCACTTCTAGAAGTGATTAAGGAAAATGAAACCGATGTGTCACCGATTGCAACGTTTGACGCTTATCTGCCATTTGATTCGATTTTGCAAGAGGAAATGCCGTTCGCGTTTCGCCTTGAAGGAAACACAGATGAAGTGGTGAATATTTACGAAGAACAAGAGACGATGGATACGTTAAACACGATGCATGATTATTATAAAAAGGGCTATATTCGTTCTGATGCTGCGACAAGTACAGACTCTTGGCCTTTAGAGGCAGGGAACTGGTTTGTTCGTAAAGAATTGTACCAGCCGTATGCAGAAAACCTTTGGACTCGTTCTGCAGGCTATGAAATTGTGGCACAGCCGCTTCACGAGCCTTACGTGTTTAACAATTCAGTAACGGGGTCTATGCAGGCGATTTCAGCAACATCTAAAAACCCTGAAAGAGCGATGATGTTCTTAGATCTGTTAAACTCTGATCCTTATTTGCGTAATTTGATTGATAAAGGGATTGAAGGCGTTCACTACGAGGAATTAGAAGACGGGTCGATTAAAGACTTACCAGCGCGTGTAGAAAGATACAATATGCCAAGCTTTGCGATTGGGAATCAGTTAATCTTAAAGCTTCATGATGATGAGCCGGAAGACAAATGGGAGGCTTTTGAGGAGTTTAATGAAGAATCGGTCCCATCACCGGTATTAGGATTCTATTTTGATTCTAATCCAGTTCGAACAGAGATTGCAGCGATTTCTAACGTTACGAGTGAGTATGCCCCAGCATTACTCAAAGGTGCTGTAGATCCAGAAGAATATTTACCGGATTTTAATGAAAAGCTTTATCAAGCTGGACTGGAAACCGTATTAGAAGAGATTCAAGATCAGTATGATGAGTGGAAAGGAAATCAATAGAATACTAAAAAGCCGAGGCCCTGTTGGAAAGATCCAATAGGGTCTCCTATAATGGAGGGAGCAAGATGTTAAGAGGGGCAATTGAAGCTGGTGGCACTAAGTTTGTTTGTGCTGTTGGGAATCAATCAGGCGAAATCGTCGATAAAGTAACCTTACCTACGAAAGGACCTGAGGTGACATTACAGGAAGTATACCGCTTTTTTCATAAATATCCGATTGAAGCATTGGGTGTTGGCAGTTTTGGCCCAATCGATTTAAATAAAAACAGTGATCGCTATGGTTATGTATTAAATACACCAAAAGTGAAGTGGAAAAACTTCCATTTTCTCGGTGAACTGGAAAGTCAGTACAACGTTCCCGTTTTCCTTGATACCGATGTGAACGTAGCGGCACTCGGTGAATTTACATGGGGAGCGGCAAAAGATGTCACAAGTGCCTTATACATCACGGTTGGCACTGGAATTGGTGCTGGGTTTGTTAAGGATGGTCAAACACTTATAGGGAAAAATCATCCGGAAATGGGGCATGTTTTTGTTCAAAAGCACAAGGACGATTCGTTCAAAGGATGCTGCCCTTATCATAATGCCTGCCTTGAAGGGCTTGCATCAGGACCTGCTATTAAAGAAAGGTATGGAGTCGAAGGGCACCTTCTAGGGGAAGAATGTCATGTTTGGGAGCTTGAAGCATACTATCTGGCCCAAGCGATTATGAATTATACGTTAGTTTTATCGCCAGAACGCATTATTTTAGGTGGCGGTGTGTTAAAGCAAGAAGGGTTGTATCGGCTCATTCGTAAAAAAGTAGCAAATCTCATGAATGGGTATGTCGACATCGAAAACATGGATGAGTACATCGTTCCCCCACAATTAATGGATGAACAAGGGATTAAAGGGGCTTTGGCATTGACCGGGGGTTAGAGGGTAAAAAGAGAAGAAATGAAACCTTATAAAGGTAAACCTACAAGGTAATTATTCATTCCCATGTAGGTTTTTTAGTGATAATTGAATAGCATTGAGGTGGTCATGCAGTCTGTTTTTATCGTTAGCTCTTTGTTGGGGGATGTTGATTGGTTCTTAAATTACGTAGGTCGCTCACAAGCTTTAGATACATTTCATATTGATTTATTTGTCATTTTAAAAGCTGGAACCGTTTATTAACTAAAGGAAAGAAAAACTGAATCACATGCTGAAAGAGGAAAACTAATAATGCTTAAATTTAAAATAGTTGAAATTATTTCATAATTCATCTGTTTAAAAAGTACACAACTTAAAAAAATATTTTCTCCCATTTTTTGATTAATACTTATTGTAAAAAGCGTATCTTATTGCAGCTCCGTTGGTCTGCATCTGCTCGCTTTCCGCGGACGAACCGCCAAGCCTCCTCGGGAAAAGCGCCCTGCGGGGTCTCGGCTAGTCCGTTTTTCCGCAGGAGTCTCGCGGGGCTAAAGAGACTCTCCTGTCGTACAATAGACATGAGGGGTTTGGGCTCAGAATTATGAAACCTGTAAAAATTTATCGAACTTAATAATTGAATATTCTCACTTATATAGGTAAAATTATGGAAAAGTAGGTAATATATAATAAAAGTCTCGAAGGATAACTAGACAATATAATAGATTAAGAGGGGGTGTGTATCGGTTGTTTACGTTATTGAAGCAACGTTATTTTCTGAAATTTTGGACTGCGCAAATTTTTACGCAATTGGGAGACGGGCTCATACGTACGGTGATTATTTATCTTATTGCCGCAACGACGAATGACCCCTTGATGGTAGGGTTAGTTATTTTTGCACAGATGCTACCGGTAGCTGTGTTTGGTGTTTTTATGGGTTCTCTGCCTGATCGATTTTCTAAGCGGTGGTTATTAGTGATCTCAAATATCTACCAACTGCTAGTTGTCATTGGGATGTGGTTTGTTCAAGACAGTGCATTATTGCTTCTTGGGATGATGTTAGTGTATGGGTTCGGTATTGGTCTTTATGAGCCAACGAGATCTGCATCAATACCTAGTATTGTTAAACAAGAAGACATCCCTAAAGCAGTCGGATTATCACAAGGAAGCACACAAGCGATGATGCTTATCGGGCCTGCCGTTGCAGGGTTATTGTTTTTTGCGGGTAATTACCTCATTATATTTAGTTTAATCTCAATCACGTACATTGTGGCTACATTATTATTATTTAATTTTTCATTTTTGGATGAAACCGCTGCAGATAAAGACAGTGATAGCGGAGAATCCTATTTAGCTTCGATAGGGAATGGGGTAAAGCAAGTATTTAGTATGCCTGCATTACGTTTTCTACTGATCATTCTTATCCCCATTACGCTTGCGGCAGGGGTCTTAAATACGAATATCAATACATTGTACCTGCAAACCTTCGATGTTCCAGCCGAACAATATGGATTTTTACTGGCAGTATTTGGCGGGGGGGCCATCATTGGAGCGTTAATTGCTCCAGCATTATTGAAAAAAACACGCCCTGGTTACATGATGATGGTCGGAGTGGGTCTTCTCGGCTGCTCGATGATTGCGATTTTGCTTGTTAGCTCACTAGAAGTCCAGGTTGGTTTTTTAGCTTTATATCTCTGGTCTGTGTTTACAGGAATCTTTAATACTACATTAAATGTGCCGATCAGTGCTTTGTTTTTGCAGACGACGCCAGCGTCATTTTTAGGAAGAGGGGCTTCGTTAATGCAGGCCAGTGTTAATTTAGGCACAATGGCAGGTATTTTATTGGGTGGCTGGTTTGCTGGGTGGATAGGCTCATTGTATACGACTGCATCTGTAGGTGTGTTTTTACTTTTAACCATTATGATGATTCCTCTTTTCAAAGGTTTTCGTTACTTAAATCAAGAAGCGCAGTCAGAAGGACCTTCAGAGCAAGTGAATACGATTGAAGGAGTGCTAGGCCGAGTCATCACGATCCGTCGAAATGTAACGGATTTAAATGTGATGCAAACATTGCTTCAAAAGCGAATGAATCGTATGTTAGCTTTGTTAGCCACGCAAACGCTGACAGTGGAGCAATTATCTAATCGGTTACATACACCAACCTCTTTACTTAGCGAAGATTTACAGATGCTCGAACAAAACCAATTGGTTAAGAAAGTTGAGGAAACAGAAGATTATCACGGTGCAGAGCCGATGTATACACTTAATAAGGAACGAACGGTAGAGTTCAACTTGGACCGCTCTCTTACTTCTTATAACCAATCCGTTGTCATGAATGGCGTGAATAACTTTATAAATCCTGGGTTACATATGCTCGAAAAACAACTCAATAGTCCTCAAGATGAGCCTGGGTATAAGGTGATGTTAAGTTCTTATACAGGACGGGTCACCGCAGATCAGTGGCGTTCAACTCATCAAGAGATGATGAAAAAGGTAGATGGGCATTTAAATAAGGATGAAGGTGAGGGAGAATCTGAAGCTTTTCCACTTACTTCTGATGAATCTCAACAGGAAGGGACCTATGTATTCGTACTAATGAGCTATCGACTTGAAGATAGTGAAAAATTAAATGCTGATTCATCGAAAGAACTAGAAAGTGATTTTGATACATTTGATAGAGGTACGGCGGTGGATAAATAGGGTAATGAACCTCTATTCGGAATAGATTCTACACCAAAGACGAATGATTCTACACAAAAAAGAAATAATTCTACACAAAAAAGAATGATTTCTACAAAATACAAACTTTTTTCTACACAAAAAGGAAAAGATTAGACATGTTGAAGGGAGTAGCTTTTACCACATGAACAAACCAGTAAAAATTGAGGAGTACCGCAATGGGATTTTAGAAAATGTTCACGAATGCCTTATTTATGCTGTGGATGGGTCACGAAACACAGTGATGAAGAGAGGTGAACCGTCGCATCCGATCTTTTACCGATCTGCAATGAAGCCGATTCAAGCGATTCCTGCCTTTCAGTCCAACGTAATCGAACAATATGGATTAAATTCAAATGAAGCTGCCTTGTTTATGGGTTCACATAGGGGTGAAGAGTATCATCAAGAGACGTTAATCCGTTTACTAGAAAAACTAAACGTAAAGGAAAACGACTTCGTTTGCGGCCATGCTTACCCTTTGAACGAAGCAGCAAAACACCGTTTTATAGCGGAGCGTAAAGAAAAAAGGAAGCTGTTCCATAATTGTTCCGGTAAGCATCTTGGTTTGATGGCAGCTGCGCGTGCATACGGTTATCCGATTGATGGATATGAACAGTTAGGTCACCCTATTCAACAACACATTTTATCAATCCTCGCTGACTTATCAGAAGTCGCCGCATCTGACATTGCTTCTGGAAAAGACGGGTGCGGGTTGCCAGTACACGCTGTGCCACTGAAAAATATGGCGCTCTCGTATTTGAAATTTGTAAAGCCGGAGCTCATTAGCGATACAAAAACGGCTAATGCGGTTTCAGCGGTTGGACAGGTCATGAACAAGCATCCAGAAATGATCGCTGCTCACCGATTTACTTGCTCAACGCTGCTGTTAGACGAAAATATAATTGCAAAAGGCGGTGCTCAAGGTGTTTACTGCTTTGCATTAAAAAAAGAAAGAATTAGTTTTGCTATTAAAGTATTAAGTGGATCAGAGCTCGTTTGGTCTTTATTAGTAGCTGAACTCTTAAAGAAAATCTCGTATGACAATAAAGGAACGATTGAAGCGTTATATGAATTACGTCCGCCTATTATTTATAGTGATGGTAATGATGTCGTGGGTGAGGTAGTTGTGAGGATTTAGGAAGAGTTCTTAAACAAGCAATATTTGGAGGAGCTATGTTAATGGCAACCAATAAATGGTTCTTGTATTTAGGAGTGACATGGACAATTCTATTTGCTGGCATGAGCTTCTATTGGGCAGTGGGTGGGATGATTGGTGTTAGATCACTAGGGGGTGCAGTTTATGAAATGTCATTAAATCCAACGCCCTCGTTTGTAGCAATTGTTTGGTTGACTGGATTCATAAAATTGCTTGGGGTAGTATTACTCATGATGCTTTTAATCAAATGGGGAAATTCACGAATTCAAAAGGCGCTCTATCTCATAACAAGAATGACTGGATTATTACTGTTTTTATACGGATTACTCAATTTCATCACAATATTCTTAAGTACAGTCGGTGTTTTAAACTTTGAACTAGATAGATACGCTACCTTTTGGAGATTAGTATTTTGGGAGCCTTACTGGATGATTGGGGGTATATGTTACTTTTTTTCTATTAGAAAAACGAGAGAATGAAAAGAATAATTGCCTATCATCTTTCTTTTGTGTATTGGTATGATATCCTTTTTTTGTATGATAAATTAAATTATACCATTCATTCAAACGAAGTATAAGTCTTTTATTTTAGTATTTTTCTAGTCGTGTTTAGAAGTAGAAATAGACTGGGGGTTGCATATGATTGATTATAGAATAAGGCGAAGAGAGGGCTTTACTGAAAAAATTGGCGAACTTATTTCTATGCTTGAACATACGAGAGCTGTTACGTTGGATGAGATTACCAACTTAAGTCAGATTGATTTAGATAATATTGTGAATGAGGACGCTAATTCCATTGGGTCTCTTTTACTACATATTGCTTCGATTGAGTTTGTTCATCAAAGGATTTCATATGAGAACAGAAACTTAAGCAAAAGTGAACTTTTGAAATGGAGAACAGCTCTAGAACTTGGAGACAAAGCAAGAATTGAAATTAAAGGTCAAACCCCTTGATTATTACCTAAAAGAATTATCACAAATTAGAGAGAGTACATTAACACAGCTAAAGTCGAAGCGAGATAAGTGGTTGTACGAAGAAAATAAATGGGGAAACGGTATCCCATATATCACTATTACCTTTGGTTTCATGTTATCGAGGATGAAATTAATCATCGTGGGCAAATAAGAGCAATAAAGCGAATGCTGATGAACAATAAATAAAATAAGGGCTCAGCTACCGCGGTCTCCTTGCCGAAAAGTAGAGCCTTTTGCCTGAATTACGAACTTCCTTTCACATAAACAAAATGCAAACCACTTATAAATCAAAAGAATCCCAGCTCTCGCTTTACGAGGCCGGGATTATAAGTGGTTTATTCATCATTGTCAGAAGCGTGGTCGATAATACGGCCCTCAACTTCGTACTCAACATCTCCAAGGTCAGCCATGTAGTCGCGAAGCATTTCCCAGTCGGTAAAGCCAACGATTGTACCTCTGCCGTCATCGTATGCATTAGCGAAGACCTCAAAGCCGTCGCCACCAGTTGCAGTAAAATGATTCGTGGCTACAGTGTACATGTCGTCTTCATTTATTGTTTCATATTCGCCGTCTACTTCGATTTCAATAGAGACAACACGTTCACCTGGCTCTTCGTTGCTATCAAAGGTGATGCGGGTGCCGTCTGAGACGTGAAGGAAGGCGCCATTTTCTTCAGGGACATCGTACACGCTTGTTTCAAAGGCTTCGATTAATTCAGCACCGGATAGCTCGAGGAGCGTAAGGCGGTTGCCGAATGGTTGTACTTCAATCAGTTCTCCGACAGTGACTTCACCTTCGTCAAGAGGTTCACGGATACCGCCGCCGTTTTGCATAGCCATAATCGTGTTTTCATCAGCGGTTAGTGCGGCCTCGAGTTGAGCATCGGAGATTAAATTACCAAGCGCTGTTTCATTGGCACGGACGCTTTCTTCATCACCATCTCCGTGACGAGGGTTAGGCAGCTCACTGACTACGTAAGAACCAGCTTCCTCACTTTGTAATTCCTCAATTTCTTTTGTGTAAGGTTCGAGCATTTCTAAAGCATCAGGGTCTGGATCACGGTCTTCAGTGGCAAGTAGTTCACCGGCGGAATCGATGACAACGCCGTTTTCGTCAAAGGTTACATTCATTACGCCAATAAATTGCCCGTACTCGCCAGCTTGACCAACAACTGTCGGCTCCATTTCCTCCCCGTTTTCATTTTCGGTTACTAAGGTTGGAGCTTCTACTGCGGTGTGACTGTGCCCGCCGATAATCACATCGATTCCCTCGACTTGTTCAGCGAGTAAGAGGTCGTTACCCACGCTCGGATCACTGTCGTAGCCAAGGTGCGTTAAGGCGATAATTTTGTTAATGCCTTCAGCTTCAAATTGGTCAACCATTTCCTGAGCAGCTTCGACGTAGTCATTAAATGCCACATCGGTCGGACTGGAGATGTCGACAGTATCTTCAGTGTTAAGCCCAAAGATACCAATTTGTTCACCGTCATGCTCTAGGACAATACCATCGTAGATCATACCGCCCTCGGCTTCATGATGAATGCCTTCTCCAGTCATTCCGTCAAAGCCTTCATCTGCGGAAAAATCCATATTGGCTGCAAGAATCGGAAACTTAGCAGCTTGAATGAATTCCACCAATTCTGGGTGACCGTCCTCAGGGTCGCCGAGGTCAAATTCGTGGTTACCTGGTACAAACGCATCGTATTCCATCATATTCATAAACTCAATCGCATCTTGCCCGCGGAATTCGTTAAAATAAAGTGTACCGGAGAATACATCACCGGCATCAAGAAGAATACCGTCACCGAATTCTTCTTTCGCTTCATCTAATGTGGTTATCATTTGCGGGAACATATCGGTTCGACCGTGAATATCGTTCGTATGGAAAATGTTTAGGCTAAACGATTCCCCGTCCTGATGATCCTCTCCATCGACATTCTCGTTTACATCCTCGTTTGGTTCTTCGTTTTCATCGTTACTTAGATTCTCATCATCGCTGCATCCTACCATCAGTACAGAGGCTAACCCAATCGCACTGATCGAAGAAATCCATCCCTTATTCTTCATTCAAGTTCCTCCTTAATTTTAGAAATAGAATATTTTATGTCCGCAATTTATCTTATAGCGAAGCAGATAAAAAAACAATGCATTAGTAAGAGATTTAAAAAAGTTAGATAAATTGTCTATAAGACTTTATTCATGGCTTTTATATGGTATCACGCTGTGCCAAAAGGTCGTCGTTGTTATATATCACTCATTCAGTTAACTGGAAGATGATGTTAAACTTATAGGTGGTTAGTAAAAATAAGGAGGTGTTAAAAATGGTGATTTTAAAAGCTGGATACGGTCTAGACCCAAATGGATTTATTGTAAGCGATGTTAGTAAAGATAAAATTGACAATGTCTATGTGCCTTGCATTCGACAATCTGTCGACAGTCTTAGAAATTTGTTTCCTAATAAATTACACAGTGTTTATGTGTACGGTAGCGTCGCCAGAGGTGAAGCCATAGCTTTAAAATCAGATTTAGACCTTATCGCTCTGTTTGATGACAAACTGAGTTCCGTTAATATGGCTGAATTAAAGAACCTGGCTGGAGAACTGTCACAAAAGTATCGTTCTATGTTTCGTGATGTTGGTATTGCTGTTGCATATTACGAATATACGGTTGACCCCTCAAATTACTACGAAAATGCATTTCTTAAAGAACTCTGTGTTTGTGTATACGGAGACGATTTAGGGGAACGATTTGGTCCTTACAAACTTACATCAGAGATAGCCATGCGATTCAATGGAGATATTTGTGAGAGTCTTACTCGGACGTTAAAAAAGTTTAAAACAGCTTCAAACGAGGAGATTAAAATAATTACGCCAGGCTTCGCTCGTAAACTCATTCGAACATTCTATTCAATGGTGATGGTGCGTTCTAAGATTTGGTCGACACGACTTTACGAGCAATCAGAAGTCTTTATCCACCACTTTCCAGATAAAAAATCTATTATACTTACCCTGCTAAAATGGATAGAGGAACCACCAACGGACCGTGAGACTGTATATGAGTTGTTTAAGAGAGAGGGTGAGTGGGCTTGCGCGAACTTTGCACACGAAGCCAATATTTCTTATTGATCTACCAAGCAAAAGATAAGCAATATAATAAATCGTAAAATTCTTATGTCTCATAACCTAAAACTTTATCTTTCACTTTGCATGTTAAATTATTCAATTTAACATTTAACTGATCCGCACTAACCAAAGCTTGATAATCGTTTTCTATCTCCCCAGGTTTGTTCGCATGCCCAATAATATAGTCTTCAAAAGGAATGTGAACAAAATCAAAAATGTGTTTGAATTGTTGAATGAGGGGAAGTCCTTTTATTCTTGGAGAAGCTCCTCCAACGGCTATGACAAAAGCTTTTTTCAATGCCATTCGTTCGCGAAAGTTACGATATTCAGGTTCCCTCATCGTTTGAGACCAACGATCAATGAAGTTTTTCATGGTACCTGTCATGCTAAACCAGTAGATTGGTGTAGCAAAAACAAGAATGTCATGGTGCATCATCCGATTAATTACTTCTCGATAATCGTCTTTCACGTCAGGAAAGCCCTCTGGTGAGTGCCGCCCATCTTCAACGGGTTTAATAATATAATCCGCCAAATTAATGGTATTTGCCTCAAGCCCCCTGACTGCACGTTCGGTTAAAACTCTTGTATTCCCTTTTTTACGACTTCCACCGTTGATTACCACAATGCTCATGATAAGTTGCCTCCTTTATTTTGACTGCATTTCATTTACAGATTACACTAAAAGTACAAATCATAAAAACGGATTATTTTGATTGTTATAATCGAAAAAAACGATTAAAGGAAGACAGAACATGGATCCAAAACAGCTAAAAACCTTTTTGACTGCTGCTGAAACCCTGAATTTCACAAAAACAGCGAGCATTTTGAACTTTGCTCAATCTAGTGTAACTGCTCAAATTAAATCACTGGAAGAAAGCTTGGGAAAACCACTGTTTGAGCGACTTGGGAAGCGATTGATATTAACGGAAGCTGGGCAAAGCTTTAGAGTATACGCTGAAAAAATGGTCAAACTTAGTGATGAAGCTAGAATAGCTATTAGTGGGAATCAAGAACCGTCTGGAACACTCGTTATCGGTGCACAAGAAAGCCAGTGTACTTATCGATTACCTCCAGTGCTAACGGAATTCAAACGACTCTATCCGAAGGTAGAACTGATCTTCAAACCTGCCCATTCGGATCAACTAGCCAGAGAACAGTTAATGAAAGGGATACTTGATGCAGCTTTTATTATGGATGTTCCAAAACCAGAAGAAGGGTTAACCATTGAGGAGTTACTGAAAGAGGAAATCAAGCTGGTAACAAGTCCTGATCACCCCTTAGCTAAAAAATCAGAGGTAATTTTAAAAGATATTGAAAAAGAGACACTACTATTAACCGAAACAGGGTGCTCCTATCGCAATCTTTTAGAACAGTCTTGTCAAAGTGCCCAAGTTTATCCAGCCCATAAAATTGAATTTGGAAGTATTGAAGCGATTAAACAGTGCGCTATAGCAGGATTGGGAATTGGAGTCCTTCCTACGATGGTAGTGGTAGAAGATCTGAAAAAGAGTAAAGTAGTAGAACTGAATTGGAAAAGTGATATTCCTCCTATTTTCACTCAAATTGCGTGGCATAAAGACAAATGGTTATCACCACCCTTAGAATCTTTCATTGAATTGACTATGAATATATTGAAAAATCGCATATAACTAGAAAGAATAGCTGAGAGAGTGGCTCTTAGTTATTTTTAATCCTGCCAATATAATTGCCAGAAAATAACATAGTCATTTGCTGCGAGTACAAGATACTGCGCATTTCAAACAACATCTAATGTACTAACTTTGTGAAAAAATTTACAGGAAGCCTTAGAGAAATTTCAAGTTGCAAGGTTTGCAGCTCTTTTTTTGCGTTATAAATTGGAAAGTAATGTTAAACTAAAGGGGGTTAGTTGAGGTGAAAGTTGAAGATAAAAAGTATTGAATAAATTTCATAATTTTGAGGCCAGACAGCTTGGCGGTTCGTCCGCGGAACGCGAGCAGATGTAGGCCAACGGAGCTGTAAAAAGATACACGTTTTACTAAGTAATAATCAAGATGGGAGAAAGTATTATTTTGAAGTAGTGTGCTTTTCTGATACGAACGGGAGTTTAGTTGAAGGAAAAGTATAACCAATTGGTAAATTCTACTTTAGAAAGGTGGTTAAGGGATGAATTTAGCTAATATGTCCAGAACTGCTGTTTTAATTATTGACGTGCAAAATGCCATGTTTGACAAATCAAATCCAATCTATGACGGAGAACGGTTTCTTAGTAACCTTCAGGACTTAATAAGTAAGGCACGAACTGCAAAAATTCCTGTCTTTTATGTTCAACATAATGATGAAGAATACGTGACTGGAACCCCGTCATGGGAAATCCATTCTTCAATTACACCAAATGAGGGCGAGGTTATCATCCAAAAGTCCACACCTGATTCTTTTCATGAAACTTACCTCAATGAAAAACTTAAGGAACACGAGATCGAAAAGATACTAATTGCTGGCAACCAGACCGAGTATTGCATAGACACCACTAGCCGCCGTGCATTTAGTCTTGGCTATGATGTCACACTTGTTAAAGATGCCCACCGGACGTGGAATTCAAATACCTTAAGTGCCCAACAAATTATTGATCATCATAATGAAGTGTTGGGTAATGCATTTGTTACTCTTAAGAAAACGAAAGAGATTCAGTTTTTCGATTAGGAATAAAATTTCACTTAATCTATCGGGTTCCATTATTTTTAAGTCTGCGTAATTCGGATTGTAATTCAGCAGTTTGCCATTGCCTTGTTATCATTTTTCACATCACCAGGTCTGCTTCCTTTGCCGACCATAGAGCTAATGAATTCCAGTCCAATATAATGACAAATCAATTCAAATTGTTTTATTAGCGGAGCTGATACTTCATGTACCGGCTCATCGTTAGCGGCTGTTATGAAGTAAGCTTTTTTGGAATGAATTCTTTCTTTGTAGTGCCCCGCGTTATTTTTTTTATATTCATCAAAATGCTCAGGACTGTCATTACTGCTTACAAGAACGATCTCTTCTTTAGCTAAGGAATAATGGATGCATTTGTCGAAGTTTATTTCCGAATAAACCAAAAATGCAGAAGTTTGAATACAGTGTTTTGTATAGAAGGATTTTATCAGTCTCATAGCGAAAGAAGTTTTCAAGTTTATATTTGGGAGGCGATTAGTATGAACAGTAATATGGAAGGGAAGTTTGTCGAACAGGATAAAAACGACCTTTAAAAGGAGCTTTTCTATTGAAAAATATGCCTAAACACGATAATCTTGAAGAATTTCGCGACGGTGATTTGTATGATGCTACAAATAAATTGAAAAGTTCGGAATTCGAATTCTTCTCCAATCTTGCTCGTCAGTATGGAAGCCCAATTTTAGATGTTGCTTGCGGAACGGGCAGGCTGACCATTCCATTAGCAGAACACGGATATGATATAACGGGTGTTGATATTACGCCTGAAATGTTAGAGACAGCCAAGAAAAAATCAACACATTTAGATGGCGTTCAATGGATTCACGCGGACGTTCGAAAGCTCAAACTCGAACAGCAGTTTCGAATGATCTATACAACGGGAAACGCTTTTCAAGGCTTTTTGGACCGGCCATCCCAAGAAGGTTTATTACAGTTCGTGCACAGTCAGCTTGACAAAAATGGTGTTTTTGCATTTGAAACGCGAAACCCTGTACTTTCTCGGTTGTTAGCCGATCAAGGTAAAGTGGTGGAAAGAGAAGATAGTGTCGATGAAAAAGGAAATAAAATTAGCCACACTTGGGAACGCACCTATGATCCGATCCATCAGCTTGAGCACTTTAAGCAAACATACAAGTATTGGAAAAATAATCATGAAGTTTATAAAACGGTCCATACTCGCATTGCTATACGCTATGTCTTTCCTCAAGAGCTTAAAAGCTTGCTTTATTATAATGGCTTTGTATTGGAAGACATTTATGGTCATTTTGACAAAAGTCCGCTTCAAGATGATAGTCCACTAATGGTCTGCATTTGCAGAAAACGTTAATGGTGTACGACAGCTAGCTTCACGCCATATGCTTTGTAAGTTCAGCCTCGATTTCAATGACTCTGAAATCGAGGTCTTTTTTATGTTTAAGAAAATTTCTTTTTGAACATGGCCAGCCATACTTTTGGGTGGAAAAGGTGATGAGGGGAGCGAATTAAATTCATTACTCTAACCAAGCGGATATAAATGTCCGGATCAGAGGCTGAGAGCTCATATACCTTTTTGCTGTACCACTGTTTCATTGGCTGTGCGAGCGATCTATCCCCTGTTATATTTTGATGACGAAGCGCTTCTGTTGTAGCCATGTCCCATGGTGTTGCGATGATTTTTGAAATCTTTTTATGATAGGCTTTCGTGAAGCTTTGGTCGAGGGACGTCACGTGTTGAACCCGTCTTTGTAGCTCTATAGCTTCCATTGCAGCGACAGAAATTCCTTGTCCGAACACGGGGTCAAAGCGGCAATGAGCGTCTCCGATGACCACGAACCCTCCTGGGATATGCTTTGCTAGGTCGAAGCGTCGACGTACTTGATAAGGAATCCTATGTATTTTTATATCTGTAATCGGCTTGGCTTGTTTGAGAAAATCAAGCACATCTGTTTCGGGTAATTTATGTGCATAAGAGAAAAATTCTTCATTTGTTTGTGGCGCACGCTCATTAACGTAACCACTAAATGTTACGGAAAAACGGTCGTCTTCAATGGTTTGGATGTAGGCGCCGTAAGGATTATTAGGGAAACTTGGAGAAATTAGGAGGTTATACCAGTCTGGACGTTTTTCTTTTTTTAGACGAACTAATCTGGAAGCATAAAATAGTTGAATCCCTACCCTTTCCTCTTTAATCTCTATACCATAGGTTTTTAACCAGGATCTACTTTTGGAGCCAAACCCACTAGCATCAACAACTAGATCTGCAGAAAGCTCTTCTTCTGTTCTTGTTTTAAGAGACCGTACTCGCAAACCGCAAACTTTATTGTGCTGACGGTCTATTAGCAGCTGCTCTGACATCGTTTCGTATCTAGTTGTAATATTGGAAACGTGATTAATGCGTCTTTGTAAATGCGAATCAAGCATCGGTTGGCTTTGTTGAACCATGATTAGTTCACCTGTAAAAGGTTTTTTCCAGGATCCAAAATGATGCCATTTTAAATCACCAGTAAAATTCGTTAAAGTGCTGCCGTCCTCTATTAATTCAGAAGTAATTTGTGGGAACAGCTTCTCAATTGCTGCTTCTCCACCTTTTAATACGACGTGAGGATGGTAGCTTTGTGGGACTCTTTTTCTAGGGGCTTTCTCTGTCGGCTCTTGACCTGCTTCGATGATGGTCACTTGTCGAAAGGACTCCGACAAGGCTTTAGCAGCAATTTTTCCAGCAATACTACCGCCAATAACAATCGCGTTCTCAAACATGCTGATTCCTCCTATCTCACTTAAACGAGTATTTGAAGAGATGTATACATGATGAAACAAAATAAATTTGATGATAAAAAAATTTTTCTGCATACAAGCAAATTCGGTAGTAGGATGAGAATCGAAGGCCGATGTTCTTAATGATTTCAGCTGAAAAAGAGGGAAGGTAAACCTCGAAACAAGGCTATTGAACATTTTTGTATAGCTTAACAACGTCACAAGCCATAAATGGTATATTTGTGGCATGTTTAATGCCATCTTTTACATTCGTAAAAACTGTTGCTTGTTAAATGTAAATGATCGTTTTCAGTCATTAGCTTAACATATTTATCCATTCATTGAACGTAGAGTTTTGACCTTTAGTAAAATAAGGAAAAAAGATGAGGGAGAATGGTCTCAGACGCTGTGTGAAGTGTATGTCCATTGTGAAGGTTTAGGAATTGATGAGAGAAGAAAAGTATGGTGCTCAAATGATAAAATGAGGTAAAAGCTAAACGGAGGTCAACGGTGGATACTGTCTTCATTTTTATTTGCATTATATTAGTGGCTTCTATATTACAAACAAGTACTGGATTTGGTTTTTCGATCATGGCGACACCGTTCTTACTCATGATCTTTTTACCGCATGAAGCGATACAAATTAATATTATTTTATCTTTGATTATCTCAATGACATTAATTTTTAAGATTAGAAAGGACATTGATTTTACCATATTAAGAAGATTTACTTTAGGGAGTATAGCTGGTGTACCCTTAGGTATTTTTATCTTTATGAGTATAAATAATATGAATGCTTTTAAATTAGGGGTTAGCATCATTCTCTTAGTATTAACGTTGCTATTGGTGGGTAATTTCAAGGTTAATTCTACTAAAAATAGGGACTTTGTAGTTGGGGGTTTTTCTGGGTTTTTAACTACAAGCATTGGGATGCCTGGTCCTCCATTATTGCTTTACTTTACTGGCACAAATACTGAAAAAGAGAAATTAAGAGCCACGACGTTAGCTTTTTATCTTTTTATTTATTTTGTAAGCCTTATAATGCAAATGATCTTTATTGGAACGAATAAAGTCATATGGGAATCCAGTCTATATGCGATTCCAATCGTCTTTTTGGGATTAATATTAGGTCAAATTATTTTTAAGTGGATTAATCAGCGGGTTTTTAGAGTGTTGACCTATATTCTTTTGCTGTTTACAGGGGTTTATCTCTTGTTTGATAGCTTGAGTTTGTTATAAAGGGGTCGCTTTTGGTTGCTTTAAGAATAATTAACCTGAATTATTCTTAAAGCACCTAAATGCCCTCTAGAGTTTTGATTATATTTTGGTACTCGAATCAGCTACAGGCGGACGCTTTCACCCCAGGGCACAAGTGCGGCATCCGTTCTTCCTTCACTTCGTTCGGATTCACGGTGTCTTCTATGCCGCGGGCACGGCTTCAGCCTCCTCGACGCAAAGACCACGTCTGCGGGGGCTTCTGCTCGCGCTGTTCCCGCTGGAGTCGCCGCCTTTCACTTCTCCGAGTAGTTTTAATTAGAATCAGGATGCTTTGTATAGTCATTGGACGCGGTCAATCAGATCGTCATTCGTTTTTTTGAATTTGTTTCATTGACTCTTTCGGCATGGTCATCAGTGTGATGACTAAAATGTGTGATAGACCTTTTGCATAATGACACCCTCATTTTAATGGGTATGATGATTAACGGTATCGTTTACGGATACATGTTTTTAAACCGTTTCACTTAGATCAACTTTCTCATCAACACCTTCTCATTAAGGAGCTCCTTTTTCTATGATTTTTTCACTCATAGGGTGAAAACTGTATAAGGTCAAAAGACTATATGAGACAACCGATTCACCAAATTTTAAACAAACCTTATGAATAACCTAGAATTAACTTGGTTTCAGCTCCAAGACAGTTTGTGAAACACTACACTTAAACTATTGGGTGAAAAGGTAAATATAGAAAAAGGACAGCCATCTGTTTACATGACCATCTGTTTTAACCGATTTATTATTTACTCTTCTGCATGTAATAGAAAATACTAGAACAAACAAACATAAAACTATAGAGGGAGTATATTAGAATACCATCTTCATTAAAGAAAGGATATAAAATTAGTGAGAGTGAAAAACCAAGTAATCCGAAAGTCAACAGACCAACAAGAGTATTACCCCTGAGCTTACCTAACAACATATATAAACCTTCTCCAACTAAGCAACCAATATACGCTGTAGGAATAATGAATATGGAATGTATTATAGCAGCAACTACAAGATTTTCTATGGTAGATAAAGAGAAAATATCTCTAATTGCAAACAATACCATTAGAATAATATTTAAACTAACGGCAAAAATAATAGTTCGAATTGAAGATTTGAAATGTGACATATTATCACCTGATAACTTATTTTCATAATGTAAAAAATAAAATAGCACCATAGACTTAATACCTATGGTGCTATTTTAACAAATGCAGACCATAAAGAGGAATGGTGTTATTCAATACATTGAGGAGATTTTTTAAATAAAACTTACTTGTCCCATAGGTGGCGTGTTTGGCTTAAAAATTTAATAGAGTGAAAGAAGAACAAATAAAAAGGGTTGAAGAAAGTCAATAAGTGACGATCTTCAACTCTTTTTGGTACTACATTACTTTATTGAGTAGTTTTCTACTGCAAGGGCAATGTATGTGAACACCATTACTAGTCCTCCTCGTCAAGGATCTGCCCCTCAACGTGCTTTCGCTTTAGTACGTGCTTTGTTTTGCGGTATTCAACAGATTTGAAGATGATGTCGAAATCATAGTCGGCAGGATAAAGCTCGCTAGCTGGGATATGGAGCTTTAAGCGTTTATGGTTGACGCGACGCTTTTTTCCCTTAATTTGTACGATATAGTTCCCTGTATCGTCTGGCCCTTTGTAGACGATGCCGACTTCACCGTCTGGAGATACCGTGACATTGTCGCCTTGATCGAATATCGGAATTGCTGTTTGCTTCTTCGCCTTAGATTGTTTTCTCGCGTAGTTTGTCGTTGCAAGCTGTCTCTCATAGCGGCGTTTCTGCGTCTGATCCACGTCACCGAGCGTAAAATTACTCGTATCGGACTGGCTATCGCTTAGTTTATGTGCGCGATGAATCAGCTTTGGGTGTAAGCCAAGCTTATAAGCAATATCGAAGGCCTGGCTATTTCCGGTTTCTCCTAAGAGAAGGCGGTAGGTCGGTTGAAGCGTATCGATGTCAAATGCCATCGAACCGTTTATAAAGCCCTCGTGCGTTGTGGCAAGCGACTTTAGCTCACGGTAATGTGTCGTTGCTAAGATCGTCGTTCCTTTGGCAAAAAGTTGCTCGAGTATTACCTGTGCAAGTGCCATTCCTTCATTCGGATCGGTACCAGATCCCAGTTCATCAACGAGGACAAGCGTTTTATCGTCTGCGCGTTCTAAAATATTGACAATGTTTGTTAATCGCGAGCTAAATGTACTTAAATTTTGCTCGATGCTTTGACCGTCACCAATATCGACGAACAATTTTTGAAACACGTGGAGTGACGTCTTTTCCCCAGCTGGAACCATGAGACCTGTTTGTGCCATCAATGTGAGAAGTCCGACGGTTTTTAACGCTACTGTTTTTCCTCCTGTATTCGGACCTGTGATAATAAGTGCTCGCTCGTCAATCCCTAGCTGAAGCGATAGCGGTACGGCATGCTCGCCCAAGAGTGGGTGACGTGCAGCATCGACGTGAATCGTATAGGATTCATTAAGCTGCGGAATGACGCCGTCGATCGAACGACCGTATTTAGCTTTGGCGAAAACAACGTCATAATGATGCATCGTTTCCATTGCGATATGGAGATCATTTTCTTTTTCTAATACAAGCGCGGTTAACGTATAGAGGATCTTTTCTACCTCGTGCGTTTCTGCCATGACAAGGTCGTTCATTTCCTCGTAAATGTTTGCTACTTCTGCAGGCTCCATAAAAACAGTGGCTCCAGATGCAGACGTGTCCACAATGTTGCCGGCTACTTTAGAGCGGTACTGTTTTTTTATGGGAATCGTAAAATGTCCGTCTTTTTCAACAACGATACTTTCTTGAAGATAAGGTGCCAGCTTCTTTGAACGACACATTGCTTCTGCCTTCTCCTTAACTTCCGCTTGCTTCATGCCTAGGTGACGGCGGATCGTGGCTAGTTCTGGTGAAGCATGGTCATCAATTTGACCGTGACGCAGGCTGCGAGCGATTTCGTCTTCAATATCGTGCATATCCCCGATGGACTGAACGTAGTTTGCGACGGTGGGCGCTACTAACACTTTATCGCGCATGAATGTCGTAAGCTTACGACAATGCTCAAGGAATGAGAGTACACGCTGAAGTTGGCCTGGTTGTAAGAAAATCCCTTTATTGGCCTGTTCGAGGTAGGCTGTCACCTCATCGAGAGAGTGAATGGGAATGCTCGAGCTGATTGCTAATATACGTGATGCCTCGGACACCTCGTCGAGCATATGCTCAATGTGTTTTTTGACAAGCTTTGGCTCACTGGTAAGGATTATTCGTTTTGCTCGATCTGTATGCGCAAACGAAGCGACTGTATTTAAGATTTGGTAATAGTCAAGTTGCTGTAAAGATGTAGGGTTCATAGAGGAACCTCTTCCTTTCTAGTATAAAAATGTACACAAAAAACGCCTCAAGCAGTCGCTTGAGGCGTTCGGTCGCCCTTCACGTTGAACAGACGCACCTAAAAAAGGGTAGATGCGTGCTGTATGATTGCTTGGTTCTTAACAGGTACGAAAAGGCAGGTTAAATAAACCGACACGAGGTCGATTTTATTTCCTCTTCGTACATATCCAATTACGGATTAGTTAAGAACGCTCACACTCATAAAACATACTCCTTTTTCGCACCATCCTTCCAGGTGCTCAACGTAAAGGTTGTGTAGTTGTTTGCATTATACGCGTAAAGCTTTATTTTGTCAACGATGGATTGGGGTGAATTTACGAATATTTTGACGATTACGGATGTATAACGACAATTAAGTCGTTTAAAAATCTAGGCTTTATTTCATAATAGCACTCGTTTGATTAACAAAGTTCTCTCACTATTTATTTGATTTCTTCAGCCAACTCCAAAATAATTCCCTCTGGCCCACGAACGTAGCATAATTTATAAGCGTTTTCATAGTATTGTATCTCACCAATAAGTCCAGCACCTTTCTTTTTCAATTTGGCAACAAGGGCTTCAATATCTTCAACAGTAAAGGCAATATGCCGGATACCCAAAGTATTTGCCAAAGGAAGCTGTATGCCATTTTCATCTGATGGCGTGTGAAATTTTACTAGTTCTATATTCGTCTCACCGTCTGGCGTTCGCAACATTACAACTTCCTCTTTAACGTCTTGAAGCCCTATTATCCGCTCCACCCACTCGCCTTCCACTTCTCCTTCTCCCAGCATTTCAAGGCCAAAGTCAAGGAAAAACGCTTTCGCGGCAGGAAGATCATTGACGATTATACCTACATGATCTATTCTATTGACCTTCATATCTCATACCTCCTGTTGATTTTGCAATATCCTGTATTTGTTTTCTTCAGCTTATCACACAGAATGGCTATGGACTTCTTTTCTATTGCTAAGACAAATCTTTTTTTTAGTCTTTACTTTCAAATGGCCCGGCTGTTGAATAGAATGACTTGTATTTTTTTACAACTTTATTTTTTAAAAACGACTGAATGAATTTCATCATTCTGAGCCCAGGCAGCTTGGCGGTTCGTCCGCGGAAAGCGAACAGATGCAGGCGTACGGAGCTGCAAAAAGAAACGCTTTTTACAAAAAAGTAATAATCAAGATGGGAGAAAGTATTATTTGGAAGTAGTGTGCTTTTTTAAACAAATGAATTATGAAAGTGATTCGACTTGTAAATTAAACAACTTTTTTGTCCATTAACACCAAACATTGTTTTACGGAACCACAAGTGCGATTGTCAGGATCAGAAAAGTTCATTTATAACGACCATCTTGGTACAACCCACCAAAGCTCCAATTTTGTTCATACGGATTGACTCACACTGTACGACCGCATAGCAAACTCATTTGATAATAAAAATATCCATTAATCACATTTATTTACATTGTATATACTCTCGCTGGAGTCACCACCTTTCGCTCCTTTGATTTATCAATAAAAAACAACAATTTATGTGAAAAGAGCATTAATAAACTGATATATTGAGCCCTTTTTACACAAGGGAGCTTTAATGGAATAAGGGATCAACCCAAATTAAATATAGAAAAAAGCGTATTTTGATCAGTCTCAAAACACGCTTTTCCTATATTATTTCAAGGATACACCAGGTTTAAGGATAAATCGGGTGTTTTTCTTATTTATAAACTTTAACCGTTACTTCTTGTACACCATAGTTAATGGCATCCTGCTGGTCTGGAATAAAGATGTCGATTTTGTTGCCTGTAATCGCACCGCCAGTATCTCCAGCAATGGCATCGCCATATCCTTCTACCCAGACTTTAGAGCCTAGTGGAATAACTTCTGGATCAACAGAAACGACTTTTTTATCAGGATTTTCTAGCAGGTTAAGTCCTGTTGCTGTGATTCCTGAACAGGCGTCACAAGTTGCCGTATATGCAGTAGCTGTCATCGTTAGTTCTTGTACCACTTCTTTATCAGCTTTTTCCTCAGCATCCGTTGCTTCTTCAGTAGGTTCTTCGTTTACAGTGTCCTCAGTTGTTGCTTCTTCAGTAGGTTCTTCAGTTGCAGTGTCCTCAGTTGTTGATTCTTCAGCAGGTTCTTCAGTTACAGTGTCCTCAGTTGTTGATTCTTCAGCAGGTTCTTCGTTTGCAGTATCTTCAGTTGTTGTTTCTTCAGCAGGCTCTTCAGTTGCAGTCTCATCAGCTGGAGCTTCTTCTACAGGTTCCTCAGTTCCCGTTTCTTCCGTCTGAACTTGGTCTGCTTGACTTGGATTTCCTTTTACATAAATATCGATTTCGTCACCTGCATAGATTAAATCTGGATTCTCAATCGAATTCCATTCAGCTAATTTAGGATAGGTTATCCCCTCATAATTTTGGGAAATCCCCCAAAGTGTATCACCTTTCACGATTTTATAGCGTTCAGCAATCGCTACTTTTAGTTGATCGTTTGGGAAAATAAGATCGTTTGATAGATTGTTCCATTCTTTCAATTCGTCTATGGTTATGTCATTTGCCTTAGCAATATCCCAAAGCGTGTCGCCTTTTTGTACCGTTACTTCTGCAGCAGAGGCATTTGCAGTTAAACTAAACGTACCTGCAAGGGCCGCAGCGGTTACCAAAGAAACCAGTGTTTTTTTCATACTAAATACCTCCGAAATTTTATGTAGAAAGTTTAAACTGATCATTATCGTATCATGTAATTGCTAGATTAAAAGAACAGAAAAATAACATTTTCGTTACAGCCATAACGCAAATATTAATGTCTAATTACAATACTCCCTAATATTTCAAGGTAAAGGAATACTATTCTAATAAAGGTTTTTTAATCCAATGAAGAATCACATTTACTTAATTTAGGGGTCTCGGCAGAAAAGCGTGGCCTAATCAATCTATCTAAGGGTAGGGGGTGCTGATATATGAAGGATAACGTTTTGAAAGCTTATTCAACTCTGGCAAAAGATTACGAGAAAAATGTAGATACACAGATGAATGGAGCTTGCGGCTCTTGATGCCGGCTGTGCGGCAGGCTGGTATACAGAGCAATTACTTAAATTGGCGCCAATGTTACTGCCATTGACTTAAGTCCATAGGTGGTTGGAGCGACTAAAAGAAGGTGTGCTACATAATTTAAGTGATTCTGTATCTACTCCAAATAAATAAGAACTTATGAAGTGGACGAAATGGCCCTTTGACTTGAGCGTTATGTCGTGGAAACGGTGATTGCTATATCATTTTGTAGAACCAAGGATACACGGATCAATAGGAAATAAACCCTTAGAGCGTTAACGCTTTAAGGGTTTATTTCTGTGAGGAGGTCTACCGTATTATTAAAATATCTTCTCGTTAAATCAGTAACGGCCTCCAGTGGTGGTGTCATCGTTTTATCTTTATGCCAAGCTAAACAAGCTCACGTATTAACTTGCTTTTTCATAATCGGTATCCATATTTCGCTTTTGAAAGTTGATGAGGTTATATCTTTATCCTCATTCCACAAAATTTCCGGCCCTTTTATTTGCTCATAATTTGTGGATGGAAACCATTCGGAATAAATGCGTCCCCAAACATCTTGCAGCGTATCAGGAAAGGGGCCGATTGCCTCGAATACAGCCCATGAGCAGGCGGGAACGTCAAGTTGTGTTAGGTCATCTGGACACTCCTTCGTTGTTGCCACACCAATATAGTGATCAAGCTCTCCTTTTTCCTCCATTCGACCTTCAGAAAAGTTAGTAGAGGCATTAAGCATTCCTGTAGGTTCGACATTAGACAGCTTTTTAAGTTTATCGATCGTTGCATCATCTAAGCTTTCCCACATAGAGGCAATCTCTGGATTAACTCCGTGGAATATGATAGGAACTCTTTTCTTCATTCCAACTAGACGGAACGCCTCTTTTTTTTCGATACGATAGTTCATTTCACTTCCTCCTTTTATTGATAACTGGAAGGTCATTTGCGAATAGGCTTTAAGTGAATGAACATTGGTTCTAGCTTCTGACGGTGTTACCCGATGCAACTGTTGAAAAGCTCTGGTAAAAGAATCGGGTGAGTTGTACCCGTATTTCATCGCAATGTCAATGACCTTTACATTGCGATCTTGAAGCTCAAATGCTGCAAGAGTAAGGCGTCTCCGGCGGATGTACTCCGACAGCGTAATACCTGCAAGAAACGAAAACATTCTTTTAAAATGATACTCTGAGCAAAAAGCTAGCCTTGCTACCTCTTTAAAGTCAATATCGTTCGTAAGGTTATCTTCAATATACACTAATGCTACATTCATGTTTTTAAGCAAATCCACTCATATGACCTCCTTCACCAATAGAATAACAGGAGCTGAACGTTTCCACCCGACATTCCGTGCACAACAATGCAGGGGTTATCTTCTCTCTTTAAATGAACTTCGCTTGATCACTTTCGTTTAAGTTCGTTTACATACCCCAATCTTGAACCCATTGTGTAGGGAGTTCTAAACCTGCTTGTTTAAGGGCGACAAAATATTGCCCTTGATGAATCCCTTCATGTTGTACGGCTGTATTTTGAAATTCCATAGTTGATATATACTCCGTACTCATTTTAATTCGTTCAAAAGTTGTTTGATTAAGTTCAACAGCTAATTCATTCATACTTCTTTCCAATTCATCCATTAGATTATATTCATTTGAAGGTAAATGACCAGGAAATTGTATGACCCCCGTTTTTAACCCATCACGATATACATCCCTTACACGGACGATATGGATAAATAGTTTCCTCAGTGTTCCTAATTCTACGATTAATTGTTTATCCCAATGGATTTCTGGAGTCTCTATTGCTAACAGGTTCGTCATTTTAGCTGCATACAAAAAACCGCTTGCATTCATATCGCTACTCGCCCCCTTAGTGAATAAATGCTATGTTTTAACTCTTCCTATATTTCCGTTCGTTGAAGGAGACTTGTTAGATCTTTGGTACTCCAATAACCAACAATCTTGAAATTCTCCTCGTGATATTCATGTTTGGGAAGAATCCGAACCTTTTTAAAGCTGCATTTTTCGTAGCATTTTAACGCACGCTCATTCCTTTTTTGAGGATCCATTACTACTCGATCAGCTTGTTTTCGTTCTATTAAATATTCCACTATAGCTTTAACTAACAGGGTTCCAATTCCTTTATTCCAGTAATTAATTTCACCAATAAATTGGTCGATTCCATAAATGGTTTTTGCTCTTTTATAATGGTCGATTTTACTCGTCTTTCATTTAACTGATAATATTGTATGTTCCCTATAGCTCCCCCCCTCGAACTCGACTATACATTTAAAAACATCATCACCAAGGTTATAAAACTTCTTATTAACTTTCTCTAAATCAAACGGTCTATCTCTTCCTTCATAAAACTCAAGGACTGACGGATTGGAAAGCCATTTCGTTAATAAAAAACGATCCTCTTTTTGTAAGGGACGTACTTTTAAGCTTCCTTTTTGAAATAACATGACTCCATCCTTTTATAATACAGAATATTCAAATTATGTTATATTCATTTTAGCATGATCGTTAAAAGTCATCCTCCATTCATTTCATAAAACCAAGATGAGGAGTGTTCATATGAAAGTGGTCGTTGTCGGAACTGGGATCGTAGGCGCAAGTGCTGCCTATCATTTGGCGAAACGAAAGATAGAGGTTGTCATGGTCGACAAGGTTCAAGAAGGGAAAGCAACATCAGCTGGAGCAGGGATCGTCTGTCCATGGGCGTCCAAAGTTGATGATGGAGATTGGTATAAAATCGCAAAACGAGGCGCCAAACATTATCCAACATTAATCGAAGAGCTCAAGAATGATGGCGAAGAGGAAGTTGGCTACCGAAAAGTAGGCGCACTCTGTGTGAGTAAAGACACCGATGAGCTAGATGAAATCGAAAATAGGGTCAGCGCCAAACAACAGGACGCACCAGAAGCTGGCGAAATTAAACGGCTTAATGCTGACCAAACACGCAAGCTTTTTCCACCATTAAATGAAAAACTAGAAGGGGTACTCGTATCTGGAGCCGCTCGAGTTGACGGGCGTTTGCTCCGTGAAGCTTTAAAGCGCGCGGCGCAAAAGCATGGAGCACAGTTCATTGAAGGAGAAGGAATGCTCATCTATGAATCTAACAAAGTAACCGGAGTAAAGGTGAACGGGGAGACGATCTTAGCCGATAGCGTCTTAATCACAACGGGAGCTTGGGCACCTGAATTACTCAAACCACTTGGAATAAACTTAACCATCGAACCTCAGCGTGGACAAATTGCTCACATCCAGTTACCTGACCAAGAAACGAAAGACTGGCCCGTGATTCTCCCACAAACTAGTCATTACATGTTAGCCTTCGATGACTCCCGCATAGTCGCAGGTGCCACACGAGAAACAGACTCCGGCTTTGATTACCGATTAACAGCAGGCGGTGTAAAGGAAGTTCTTGACCAAGCTTTACATATCGCACCCGGCTTAACAAATGGCACATTGAAAGAAGTACGGATCGGATTCCGTCCCATGGGTCCAGATATCCTGCCCATCCTTGGCCCCGTTCCAGACTATGAAGGACTCGTTTTAGCAAACGGGTTAGGCGCATCCGGCTTGACTATGGGCCCTTATGTAGGGAAGCTGGCGGGAGAGATCGCGATAGGAGGAGAGGTAGAGCTGGATATTACCCCTTATCTTCCGGGGCGTGTGATTCACTTTACAGGAGATTAGTAACTTATTAGTGGGCATACCGCTCACTTTTTTTGTAGAAATATAAAAGTTAAACCACGTAAGCGTTCTCTGTGTTCTAGGATCTTTGATATAATAGTAAGAAATATTTAGGAATTTTGGTTTAGGTAACCATTACATACATAATAGCAAAGCCAGGTGAGACGATGATTGTATATGAAGCGACGAAAAACGAGTTTTTGGATGATGTTTTTCATGATCAGCTTGTTAACAATATTTGCGCGAATTATGAAACCAAGATCGGTCGGATTAATGAACGAGAAGTTCGTTCATGGGATAATTCAATGCAATATATGTATCGTGTGCTCAGTGATCATGAGATTCCTAATGACGCTGGGGTTGCGATTGAATTTAAAATCCCACATACATCAAAGCGTGTCGATTTTTTGATTTCCGGGAAACAGCAAAGTGAAAACTCGGTCGTTATAGTGGAGCTAAAGCAATGGAACCAAGTTGAGAAAATTGAAGGAAAAGAAGCGATTGTGAAAACATTCCTCAACCGCGGATTAAGGGAAACGACACATCCTTCGTATCAAGCATGGTCTTATGCAGCACTGATTAAAGATTACAACGAAAATGCCCAGGACAATGCCATGAACTTGTATCCGTGTGCGTATTTACATAACTACATTCATGCAGGGCAGGCCGATCCTCTGACAGATCCGGTGTATGAATTTTACATGGAGGAAGCGCCTGTTTTTATGAAAGGTCAAGCTGGGAAACTGCGTGATTTTATTAAACGCTATATTACGATTGGGGATCAGAAGGAAAACCTATACAAGATCGAAAAAGGACGGATCCGACCTTCAAAATCATTGCAGGACTCCCTGAATAGTATGCTTCAAGGCAATCAGGAGTTCGTAATGGTTGATGAGCAAAAGGTTGTGTATGAAACAGCTCTTCAATTAATGAATGAAGCAAAGCGGACAAATACGAAGCAGGTGCTCGTCGTTGAAGGTGGGCCTGGAACCGGAAAGTCTGTGTTGGCGATCAACCTCCTTGTTGAAATGACAAAACGCAATCTAGTAAGTCAGTACGTCACAAAAAATGCAGCTCCAAGAAACATTTACGCGACAAAGCTAAAGCAAGATTTCCGTAAAGGGCACATTGATAACTTGTTTAAAGGCTCAGGCAGCTATGTTAATGCTGAAAAAAATGAGTTTGACTGTCTTATTGTTGATGAAGCTCACCGTTTAAATGAAAAATCCGGTATGTTTCAACATTTAGGTGAAAATCAACTGAAGGAAATTATGAATGCAGCGAACCTGTCGATTTTCTTTTTAGATGAACGGCAGCGTGTCACGTTAAAGGATGCTGGCAGTTTAGAGGACATTAAGAACTTTTCTGAAGGTCATGGTGCAAACATGACAATGGTGAAACTAGACTCACAGTTCCGCTGCAATGGTTCTGATGGATATTTAGCATGGGTTGATGATGTACTGCAAATCCGCGAAACTGCGAACGCAAACGAAATAAGCCACCAATATGATTTTCGAATATTTAATAACCCTAATGACATGCGTCAGGAAATTGCAAAATTAAATGAAGAAAGTAACAAATCGAGACTGTTAGCAGGCTATTGCTGGAACTGGGTCAAAGAAGGAAAAGCCGATACCGATTTTTATGACATCACCATCCCTGAACACGACTTTGCGATGAGCTGGAACTTAGGGAGTACTGCCACATGGGCAATTGATAAAACCTCAGTGAATGAAATCGGCTGTATCCACACCGCCCAAGGGTTAGAATTTGATTACGCAGGCGTCATTATTGGTGACGATATTATTTACCGAGATGGAGAAGTCAAGACAGACTATACAAAACGAGCGAAAACAGACAACTCATTACGAGGCATAAAGAAAATGTTTAAGGAAGACCCAGAAAAAGCAGAAAAGCTTGCCGATGACATCATCCGCAACACATACCGGACTCTCTTAACCCGCGGCCAAAAAGGATGCTTTGTCTATTGCACCGACGAACCCCTAGCAGAGTACTTAAAGGAAAGACTGGTACGCGTCAACCGCGTTTACGAAGAAAATGAGTTCTTTAGGTCGGTGGAGAGAGTGGCGGAGGATGATGGGGAGTATAGTTAATTTAACGCTACGACCTCCATTTTAAGGTAAAGAGGTGAAATATGCTTACTGAAGGAATTTACGAACAAATTATTTCTGAAAAATTAAAGAATGAACTTGAAATGCACCAAAACGTTGATATTCGTAAAGAGAAGCTTGATGTTGAAGATGCGAAAAAGATGTTATCGTCATATATTTCTCATGTGACTAGAAAAGCTCTAAGTTATGTACGGGATGAGGGAGCGAACGATCAAGATGCCTTACTGAAACAAATCAAAACGTGTAATGACATTATTCATATTTTAAGTGAGCAACTTATGGAAGACGAGTTTCAATCTTTACAGATCTCAGATGAAGGGGAAGTATTAACTTCCATTTATTCAAAACTAAATCATGTAAGAGGTTTAAAGAAAGGCGAGGTCATTAGACCAATTACGCCAATATCAGAAAGCTCTTTGTTTACTGGATCACACCATGAACCGAATATGTTAGGGGAATTGAAGAAGGAGATTCAAACGTCAGACCGGATTGATATGCTTGTCTCATTTATTAAGTGGAGTGGCCTTCGGTGTATCATTGAGGAGTTAAGAGATTTCACTGAAAACAAAAGAGGAAAACTTAGAGTCATAACAACATCTTATATGGAAGCTTCTGATTATAAAGCCATTGTAGAACTAAGCAAGCTTGCTAATACAGAGGTAAGAATTTCCTATGATGTTGAACGAACTAGGCTACATGCAAAAGCTTACATGTTCAAGAGGAAAACAGGATTTTCAACTGCATACATAGGTTCTTCAAACTTATCTAATCCAGCACTTACATCAGGCTTAGAGTGGAATTTAAAAGTAACGGAGAAGGATTCCTTTGATGTAGTAAAAAAGTTTGATGCTACATTCGAAAGTTATTGGAACGATGGTGAATTTATTCGTTTTGATCATGAACAAGAAGCAGATGTAACGAGATTAAAAAACGCATTAAATAAGTCAAAGGTAAAAGAAAAGAATAGTCCGGCATTTTTATTTGATATCCAGCCCTATCATTACCAAAAAGAAATTTTAGAAAGCTTACAAGCAGAACGAGAAGTTTTTGGAAGGAATAAGAATTTGTTAGTTGCTGCTACTGGTGTTGGAAAAACAGTCATTTCTGCATTTGATTATAAAAGGTTTGTCAAGAAACATAAAAGGTTACCGAAGCTTTTATTTGTTGCACATAGAGAAGAAATACTGAAGCAAAGTCGAGATACGTTTCGAGCAATATTAAAGGATTATAACTTTGGTGACTTGTTAGTCGGAGGACAAGCACCTAGTTCGATTGAGCAATTATTTATTAGTATTCAAAGTTTCAATAGTACAAAGCTATATAAAAATACTACTCCTGATTTTTACGATTTTATTATTGTCGATGAGTTTCATCACGCTGCGGCAGACTCTTATCAGAAATTATTAAGTTACTACACGCCACAAATATTGTTAGGGTTAACAGCTACACCTGAGCGAATGGATGGCAAAAATGTATTAGAATACTTTGAGGATAAAGTGGCTGCTGAGATGCGTTTACCAGAAGCGATTGATCAGAAGCTGTTATCTCCATTTCAATATTTTTGTGTAACTGACACCGTTGATTTATCCAAATTAAAATGGAGCCGAAGAGGGTACGATATTCGAGAATTAGAAAATGTTTATACTTCTAATAAGTTAAGAAGTAACCAAATTATCAAAGCGCTAGAGAAATACGTAAGTGATCTAGACGAGGTTAAAGGGCTTGGATTTTGCGTTAGCATTGAGCATGCAAAATACATGGCCGATTATTTTAACGAAATGAATGTTCCATCGGTTGCCTTGTACGGAGACGTTGATCGAAAAACGAGGGAAGAAGCTAAGAGCAAACTGGTGAATGGGGAGATCACGTTTATTTTTGTTGTTGATTTATACAATGAAGGTGTTGATATCCCAGAAGTGAACACAATTCTATTTTTACGACCAACTGAAAGTTTGACCGTCTTTCTTCAACAATTAGGAAGAGGGCTTCGGTTGTCTGATGGGAAAGAATGTCTCACTGTTTTAGACTTTGTTGGTCAAGCTCATCGAAATTATGATTTTGAAGCAAAATTTCGTGCTATAACAGGTAGAACAAAACATTCAGTAAAATACTATGTTGAAAATGGATTTTTTAATTTACCAAAGGGTTGCTTTATTCAACTCGAAAAACAAGCAAAAGAATATGTTTTGAGGAATATTAATGATCATTCGAATACACGTAGAAATCTTGTTACTAAAATGAAATATTTTGAAGAGGATACAGAGTTAGAGTTAACTCTTTTTAATTTCTTAAAGCATTATCAACTATCCTTACATGACTTTTATGGGAAAAATGGTGATCGCTCATTTCAACGAATGAAGGTTGAAGCTGGTAAAAAAGATGATTTTACTTGCGACAATGAGAAAGCGGTTTTAAAACGTTTTCCAAACTTTTTTCACATTGATTCAAAAGATTATCTTTCCTTTTTGCTTCGATATATGGAAGAAGGGAAAGTCGAAACTGAAAATGAGAAGTTAATGCTCACCATGCTTTACTATTCCTTTTACCCTTCTGCCCCTAGTAAAGAAGGCTTTCGTTCTTTTAGAGAAGGGCTAGAAAAAATATTGAAAACAGAAGAAATACGTGATGAGTTAAAAGCAATTTTAGAGTATAAATACTCTACCATAAGCTTTGTGGAAAAAGCTCATGACTTTTCGTTTCAATGCCCTCTTAAGGTGCATAGCCATTATTCAACAGCACAGATTTTAGCTGCATTTGGCTTTTTTAATGAAGATAAAAGTCCTGCGTTCCGAGAAGGAGTAAAGCATTTTGAAGATAAGAATCTTGATATATTCTTTATCACGTTAAATAAATCTGAAAAAGACTTTTCCCCTTCTACATTGTATGACGATTATGCCATTAATGAGCGTTTATTTCATTGGCAAACTCAGAGCCGAGTATCAGATGGGAGTAAAACGGCGGAAAGGTATATTAATCATAAAAAGAACGGGCATCAGATTGCATTATTTGTAAGGGAATATAAAAAAGAACAGGGTTACACGTCTCCGTTTGTGTTCTTAGGAACAGCTGATCATATCAAGCATTCAGGCAGCAAGCCAATGAGCTTTGTGTGGAAGTTAAAAGAAGAAATGCCGCCACATCTTATCGAAAAGGCAAGTAGAGTGATATGAACCTGTGAAAATGGTCTTCTTATACGAGAAGGCTATTTTTCGTTCATTAACTGTTCTACAGCAGGAATATCAGCAGGTGCCCACTTTAATGATTCAAGGTTCTCTCTTTTTAGCCAAACCAATGAGGAATGTTCACTGGGAACCGGGCTTCCTTTGATAATCTTAGATTTAATACAAATCAACGTAATAATAAAATCTTCATATTCATGAGTGTGTTCATGAAATAACTCACTCGTTTCAATGATACATCCTAGTTCTTCTTCAATTTCTCTTCTTAATGCAGTGAAGATGTCTTCGTCCTTTTCAACCTTTCCACCTGGAAACTCCCACACATTTGGAATGCTCATCTTAGGTGACCTTAGGGTACATAGGATTTCACCTTGTCCATTTTCGATTATTCCTGCAACAACGTTGACAACTTTTTTCAATGGTATCGCTCCTACAAATAAAGTCTATGAATATCATATCATAACGTTTTTTGTGGGACATGGGGACATGGGACATGGGGACAGACATGGGACATGGGGACAGGTCCCGTGTCCCGGCAGTTCTAACCTGGATTCCCTAAATGTATAACGATAACTTCGCCTTAAACCGCTGAATGAATATTGCCACCGAGTGCCTTTTTTAATTTATGCCTGCCCCCTCGGGGCAGGCATAAATTCAGGTTGTCGAGAAACCCACAGTTTTTTCAAAACGTGGGTTTCTCGACAATCTGAAAATGGTGACTATATTGATATATAGTCACCATTTTATACCTATTTACCCTACCACTCTTTAGGGTCTGCTGCTCTTACTAATACATCTGATAATTGCTTGCGCCAGTTTTTACTTCTTGCCACTTATTCTTTTATCTCGAACTAAGCTTTACAACTGAATTAATAATTTGATCCCAGTCTTCACTATGAATCTCGTGTCCTGATCCATCAAGAGTCACTAATTCAGCATGAGGGAGGGCTTTCGCAAGAGCAAGCCCGTGCTCGTATGGCAGAGCTGGGTCTTTTGTACCATGAATAACGAGCGCAGGTACGCTGATCTCACCCATTCTATCGAAATACACGTCTCCTCCTTGCAGCATGGCATGATTAAATCTGCTCGGCAGTTGCTTGGCACGATTTGCTTCTCTTTCCGCCAACTTATATATTCTTTCCTGCTCATAAGGTTTGGTGCCGACTAAAGTTTTCCAGCCATCTGCAAGATAGGGAATGACCTTCTCCAGATTTGTCCAATCTATGAAAGAACTTTTCGCATGGTGATTTAGTATGCTCTGATCCATTGGAGGTAGTTTTTCCATCTCAGTCCCGAACACACTTGATGCAATTAGCGTAAGCTTACATACGCGTTCCGGGTATCTCAAGGCAAGAATTTGGCCGATCATACCGCCCAGTGACATTCCAACGATATGAGCGTACTTTATGGAATAAGCATCCAGTACACCTGCTGCATCGTCAGCCAAGTCCGTTATTGTATAATTGGAAGTACCAGGTTCATAAACGGTCGATCGCCCAAGGTCCCGATGATCGTAACGAATGACAAACCTCCCCTGATCGGCGAGGCGAAGACAGAAGTCCTCATCCCACCAGTCCAATGATGACATCGCTCCCATGATTAGAAGCACAGCTGGGTCCTTAGGGTTTCCAAAGCTGTCAGTACATATATCGACTTTATTTACTCTCAGTATTTGTTCACTCATGTTTATTACCTCCGTATTATTTATTATCTAATCGCCGTTACAAAGGCGCAGATCAATAAACTCTTTCCGGAGTATGATTGGCCTGCCCCTTTAATTATCGGAGTCGAACCCACTTGATAATCATAACGAGGCCTCCTTTTAAATGTTATTTAATATGGGAATTATCCCTATATTTATTACTAGAACATAGGGACATCCCCTCACATACCAAAATTTTCTTGTTGTTTTTATCTCAGATACTGCTAAGCAACTATTCCTTTTAATTCTAGATGGGGGAATAACTATTACATCGCGAGTACCTATAAAAAAAGACATTGTGGAAACAATCCAATTCAAGAGTGCTTCCTTAAAAGAAGGGTCAACGCTCTTTTTTCATTATATTGCGGCTCCATCATTTAGGTAGAGCTCTCCTTTACTGAGCTTGCTTTTCGGCTGAGGGAGTAAATAAGGTTAGTTTGTCAATCGGCTTTAGCGAACGCAAAATCGGGTGGAGAAGCCAATACAGGCTAAATAGTACCATAATCATCCCTGATAGAATGAACGGATAAACCGGGCTAAACATGGAGCTGATCGTACCTCCAAGGAGTGCCCCAACTGGCTGACCAATGGCGGCAAAGCTAGTGAGGACCGTAATGACTCGGCCAATCATCTTTACTTCGACCTGCTGCTGAATGATCGAAAATAAGAGAATATTAATGACCCCGACCGCAATAAACCCGATGCCATAAAAGACGATGGAAAACCAAGCAGGAAGCAAGGTAGCCCCTAGCCAAAAGAGGCCTGCCCACAGTGCCGAGACCATCGTTAGTGACCCGTATGGCAGCTGTTTAATTCGAGGCGTAAGAATGGAACCGCCTAGCATTCCTAGTGTCATCGCCACCATAAAATAGCCATAAAAGGCTTCACTGCCTCCTTGCATGAGAGAAAAGGCAGGAAGGGAAGCGAACATGCCGCCTACAAAGAAATTGACAAAAACCGCTGAAACAATGATATGGGGGAGAATCGAGTGACGAATGTACTCTATGCCTGCTTTTAAATCCTTCTTATAGCTTTGAATTAAGATTTTGGTTTTATATGTGTCCGAGTCATTTGTGACTTTGTTCGCTTCAAAACGAAACAATAGGTAAAGTAACGATGTGATCGCATGACAGCAGGCGGTAATAAGAACGGCCTGCACACTACCAATGACAGCAACTAATACCCCTGCAACGGCTAGAAAGACAATATCAAGGCTCTCCCGTAGCGTATTGATATAGGAGTTTGCTTTTACGACATTTGCTTTTCCGACAAAAGAAGGGACAAGTGTCGTTTCAATAGGATAGGTAAACGCCGAAATGAGTGCTACGGAAAACATAATCATAATGACGTAGGATACTTGCAATACAGAAAACGCGTAAAGGAGGGGGATTAAAAAAAGCAGCATCGATTTCGCTAACTCACATACGATCAAGGCTTTTTTATATGAGACGTAATTGGCGAATGGTGAAATGAGAAAACTGATACAGCTAGGAAGGCTGATAACAAAAAATGCCACACCTGAATAAAAAGGGTCGCCACTAATGTAAAGCACTAAGAGCATACCCGCAATACTATAAATCCCGGTACCGATCGCTTTTACAAAGACACCTGAGAGTAAAATATTAAAATTATAACTGAACAATCGCTGGTTCATTCTGCTTCGTCCTCCTCATCATGTGAAATCGTGCATTCAACGCGGTACGCTACACGTTTTTTGTGCGAAGAGACTGAATGGCGTGCGAATTCTACAATCAGTTCTTGCAAGCGTTCATTAAATTGTTCCAATTCTTCAGGTGATAAAGTGAGCGTTGCTGAATTCTTAGTGTGTACTGAGCTTTTCTTTGTGTAGTCTTGATCTTCTAATGTGAAACTTAATGCTTTTGAGCGGTAATATTTCTCAACAATCCCTTTCGATGTGTCTTCATGGTCGAGCTTAAGAATGCCATGATTGTAAAGCTTTTGGATGTGATAGTGGACGCTTCCCCCTGACTTCCCTAAATGGGTTGCAACTTGTTTCGCTGTCATTGTCTGATCATAGAGCAGCATAATAATTTGGCTTCGAAGTGGGTGGGAAATGATTTTTTGCTGCTCTAATGTAATCGTCATATTCTTTGCCATAACATCACCTTCTTTTTATCATCTATTTTTATAGTACGATCTAAAAAGTTAGATTACAACCTTTTTTCAGACTTTTCGAAAAAATATTCAAATGTGAGTAGTTCCGGGGAATGTATTGGTTTTGTAATTTTTATTTAAAAGCAGGCAGCTACCTTCACGTCGCTCGTCTCAATGAGAAAACCAGCATTTAGTGGAATCTAGTCAAAGCAGCAAGAAATCTGGTCAACCGGCGTCGAGATGTAGTCAAAAGAAGGTTTTATCTGGTTATTCAGGGTCGATCTGCTAAATTAGAGACGAAATCTAGTAAAATTGGCTAGATGGGTTTTGTTGTCGATGACTTTACAAAACTCTTCAACGGTTTTAATTCAACTTTGATCGGATCAACTCTTTCGTTTTCTTTAGAAGCTTTTTTGTTTAGATAGTCGGTGATCGCGACAATGGTTTATTTTCTGTAGTAATCTCTATAGTAATCTCTGTAGTAATCTATGGTATTGTTCCTTTAAGTTTTTCACCTAAAGGAATAGAATGATTGCTTGAAGAAACATTTTGTCCCTTCGAATCATCCCTTCGAATTATCCTTTTGAATTCTTTTTGAATCGACTTTATAACCGTCCAAATAATAGCCACGACGAAAAAGATCAGTCTGGATATTCACCAAATTGACCCGGTATTGCTTCGTATGATCCCAGTTGTGATGCGGGTTGTTTCGCTCATCTAGCCAGCCTGCATCGACCAGCGCTTTTAAATACCTCCTCATTGCTTTACTTGAGACGGTCATCATCGTATCTTCCACCAGTTCCTCTGCTTTTTTATAGATCCAGCCGTTCAAAAGCTCAATGCCAAAGTCCTCGTTTCGCCTCCGCTCTTCTTCGATGACGAACCGGTCAAAATCACCTATATACTGCGACCAGTAAATCATCTGATTGAGCACAAGTGCTAGCTTAAAATCCCCCGTCAATGCCAGGAGCTCTTCTTTGATTACAGACCTTTTTGGTTTTCTCATCCATACCCCTCCGTTTTTTGATATGTCTTCATTTAATAGGTATGGAGAACTTAAGGGAAATGGGGAGGAGAAGTTTATATTTTATTAAGCTTTTTTGTAAATTGGTTTTGTTAGGAACTATTCTACACAATATTGATTTTCTTCTACTCAAATGAATTTCATAATATGAGTGTGTCATTAGCTCAGAAATTATTCATATTAGAAGCATATTATACTTCCGCAGAAGTGTCGTGGTGTCTTCGGGCCTTTATAAGTAAGGCTGTTTTCTAAAAGACTGTTGTTCTTGACACAAAATATATAAACTGCGACATAGAAGTAGATTGATTTCCGCTCCGGACAGTCGCGCGGAAAGCGAGCAGATGCAGGCCAACGGAGCTGCATTACAATAAGAAATAATCAAGAAAACGGGGAGAAAATATTATTTTGAAGTTGTGTGCTTTTTTAAACAAGTGAATTATGAAAGTGATTCACTCAAGGCTCCTTTTTAATAATGTTGCTCTTTTATTTCAAAGGGTCGTTTATCATAAGAAAAAAACCTAGCCTGCTAAAGCTAGGTTTATGTTGGATTGATTTGATCTTCTGTATTTTTCAGCTTGCTTCTCGCTTTTTCTCTCTGAGCACCTGAGTTTGGTTTCGGTTTTACTTCTGCTTTAAAGGATTTTAACATTGAAAAGGGCATGACGAAAAGTACAAGAGTCAATGGAAACGCACTAACGATAATGGCTGTTTGCAGTGCTTCCAACCCTCCTGAGGCCATTAAGACTACGGCCGAGGCTGCTAAGATAAGTCCCCAGATATATTTAACAACATTTGGAGGTTCTGTGCTTCCGTTTGTTGTTTGCATTCCAAGGACAAACGTAGCAGAATCAGCAGAAGTGATGAAGAATGTACTAATGAGAAAGATCGTAATGGCTGCAAGAATCCCGCTTAAAGGCAGTTGTTCGTAAACTAAGAATAATGCCGTTTCTAGAGCCTGTCCTGATACATCCAGTCCCATCGTATATTCGTAAAAAATGCCTGTTCCTCCAAAAACGCAGAACCATAGTGTACAGACAAAGGTTGGGGCGAGTAATACAGCAATGACAAATTCTCGAACGGTTCTTCCTTTTGAAACGCGTGCAATAAACGTACCGACAAAGGGTGACCAGGCAATCCACCATGCCCAATAAAAGATTGTCCATGCTTGGAGCCAAGCGGCATTGCCCGAATCAAATGGAGATAAGCGTAGTCCCATTGCAGGTATGTTTTGAATGTAACTTCCTAAGGTGGTTGTATACAAATCTAATATAAAGATCGTAGGTCCAAGAATGATGACCACAGTGAATAAGATAACGGCTAAAGCCATATTCGTATTACTTAAGTATTTAATGCCTTTTTTGATCCCTGTGCCAGCACTAATTAAAAACAAGATCGTGACAATAGCAATAATGGTAAACTGAATCGTAAAATTATTTGGGATACCAGTTAAATAGCTTAATCCGCCGTTAATTTGAGCGGCACCTAAGCCGAGTGATGCACATACGCCGAATATCGTGGCAAAAACAGCGACAATATCAATCACGATTCCCGTGCGCCCTTTGACCTTATCGCCAAGTAGAGGGCGTAAGGTCGCACTCAGTAAACCTGGATACCCTTTTCTAAATTTAAAATAAGCGAGGGCAAGTGCGATGATCGCGTAAATTGCCCAAGCATGGAAGCCCCAATGAAGATAGGTATACTGTAAGCTCATGATAGCTGCTTCACCCGTATCTCCTTCGATAAAGGGGGGATTGGCAAAATGTGCAATGGGCTCAGAGACGCCAAAAAACAATAAACCGATCCCCATTCCTGCACTAAATAACATCGCAAACCAGGTCGGGCGGCTAAACTCGGGTTGATCATCGTCTTTGCCGAGTTTGATTTTTCCGTACTTGCTAAAAATGAGGAATAAAGCAAATACGAGAAAGAAGGTGGCTGCGATTTGATAAAACCAACCGAAGTTTTGAAGGAAGAATGTTAGGGCAACATCCATGACGCTACCTAGATGTTCGGGGGAAACAACACCCCATAAGACAAAAATAACCGACATGACAATAGCAATCCAAAAAACAGTAGTCACTTTATTCATGGAAATAAAGCCTCCTTTGTCACTATTGTTTTGAACAACGCCTATTTTTATGTAGAGGAATGAATTTCATAATTCTGAGCCCAGGCAGCACAACGGTTCTAAGACATGAAAAAAAGAGCACCTCCCCGAATGTCGAATTTAGTAAGTGACTAAACAAGCGAAATGAAATGGGAGGATACCGTCTGTTTAGCACCCTACGTAGTTGGACGGAATCTGCGAGACACCTGCGGAAAAACGGACTAGGTCGAGGCGGCGAGTTTTCGTAATAAAAAAATGTATTTCGATAACACCTTTAATTTCAAATTAAGAGCGGCACCTTTGTTTTGATAAGGTATAATAAATTACCAGAAGTATACATTAAAAGAGGCTACCTTCTGTTAAAATTGAAATAGAGACCATCATAGAATACCTATATTTTTATATTAGGAAACAAATCGTCAAAAGTAGGAAAGGGGATACGATGTCAAAAGGAAAAGAAACAATAGAAACAGGGTGGAATTTAGACAACAGCTATGCCGATTTGCCAGAATCATTTTTTACTAGCCTTAATCCAACCCCTGTGCGCTCACCAAAGTTGATTATACTCAATCATTCATTGGCAACATCTCTCGGGTTGAACGTTCAGAAGCTGCAAAGCGAAGATAGCGTAGCGGTGTTTGCTGGCAACCAGATTCCTGAAGGTGCTTCACCTCTTGCTCAGGCTTACGCGGGGCATCAATTCGAGCATTTTACCATGTTAGGAGACGGCCGGGCTCTGCTACTAGGGGAGCAGGTTACTCCTGAGGGTGAGAGGGTTGATATTCAGCTCAAGGGTTCAGGGAGAACGCCATACTCCCGCGGGGGCGATGGTCGAGCGGGACTCGGACCGATGTTGCGCGAATATATCATCAGCGAAGCCATGCATGCGCTTGGTATTCCCACCAACCGAAGCTTAGCGGTGGTGACTACTGGTGAGTCAGTCATCCGCGAAACCGATCAGCCTGGTGCTATTCTGACTCGTGTGGCTACCAGTCATTTGCGCGTAGGTACGTTTCAATATGCCGCAAAATGGGGCACAGTTGAGGAACTCCAGGTGCTGGCTGACTATACACTACAGCGGCATTTTCCAAACGTTGTAGATGATGATAACAGATATTTATCCCTACTTCAGGAAGTGATCAAGCGTCAGGCCGCGCTAATTGCCAAATGGCAACTGGTTGGCTTTGTTCACGGGGTAATGAACACGGATAACATGACCATTAGTGGAGAAACCATTGATTATGGTCCTTGCGCCTTCATGGATGTCTATGACCCGGCAACGGTATTCAGTTCCATTGACATGCAAGGGCGCTATGCCTATGGCAATCAGCCGCCTATTGCCGGTTGGAATCTCGCGCGATTTGCTGAAACCCTATTGCCGCTGTTGCATGACGATCAAGAGCAGGCTATTAAACTGGCTCAGGATGAGATTTCAGATTTTGCGAAGTTGTATCACTCTCATTGGCTCGCAGGAATGAGGGCAAAGCTGGGGATATTTAACGAAGAGGCAGAGGATGAAACCATTATTGAAGACCTCCTCAGTATGATGCAGAAGTATCGTGCGGACTATACGAATACCTTCGTGGCATTAACGTTTGATAAGTCGGAAGATACGGTCCTGTTTGATACTGAAGAATTTACTAAGTGGCATGAGCAGTGGCAGGCGAGACTAGGCAGGCAGGAGGAATCGAAAGTTTCCTCGCGTGATTTGATGCAAAACAGTAATCCTGCGCTAATCCCTCGGAACCACCGAGTAGAAGCGGCACTAGAAGCCGCCGTGAACCAAGGAGACTACAGCGTGATGGAGCGGTTACTGGATGTGCTTTCAAGCCCATACGCACACTCGCCTGCACAGGCTGAGTACGCCACACCTCCTGAGCCATCAAGCCGTCCTTATCGAACCTATTGCGGCACATGATATTTCTGCTTTTTTAATCAAGCTGACATCATGTCAGATTAGAAGTGATATCGATTCAAATCATCCAATGAGGGGTGGGCTCTTTTATGAGTTCACTCTTTTTTTTGCGCCTAGAAAAATTGCTCAAAACGTCATCGAGGGGTATAAATCTTTTTCGTTTGTTTGACTCATAGTTTAATCAGCAAGGGAAAATGTGTGTGAATGGAGAAGTAGTTGAAGAAAAGATCCAAAAGGGGAGGACAATAAAATATGGTTCATGCAAATAAGGTATTATTAGATCAATTGTTAGCTAATGCTAATGACCCTAGTTGGTATGTATCATTTCAAGATTCCGTTGACAATTTAACAGAAGAAGAAGCATGTTGGATGCCAAATGAAAATAGCTATAGTATCGCTGCAATTATTCAGCATCTCATTTATTGGAATGAAACGTGGCAAACGAGATATCTGAATGATCACGTCAATGCTGTTCCACGATTAGAGGATAACAACGATAGTTTTTTTATTCCTGAAGATAAGACTTTTCATGAGCTTAAAGATGAATTATTAACGGTCTTATTGCGATGGCAAGATTTACTCACGGAAGAAAAGGTAGAGACGGAAGTCAAGGGGTTTCCAATTCAAGCTGAATGGTGGGAGTTAATTGCAAATGCCGCTACACATAATGCCTACCACATCGGTCAAATCGTGTATATTCGGAAGCTGCAAAGGAGCTGGAGAAATTCATAAGCCTATAAACAACGGTATACCAACTGAAGGGATTCAAAGCTTACTTGTACGTGAAAAAAAGTGGTCCGATAAAGAACGATGTACTGCTCAACGGAAACGTAAGCTAGAATGATTAACAAGATATGCGATAAAAACATGAGGTAGAGGCACACGTTTAATTGATCTATTGTGTGTCTTTTTTGTATTTGGTTTTTATGGTTAAATAAATGAACAAAAATATAGCAATCCAGAAGAAAGATCTTCATATACCATATGGTAGAATGTGTGCAAAGGTATTCCAATTGAAAAAAGTTCAAAGGGGATGAAGGGATGAACGATCAATCGCATGGATGCTGTAATGCTAATGAAAGTGGTAGAAGCTCTTCTAAAAACAGTGAAATTAGCAGGTCGAGGATCGTCTCAAGAGAAGAGTGGCAGGAGGCTCACCAGGCGTTTTTAGAGGAAGAAAAAGCATTTACTCGCGCCCGTGATGAACTGAACGCTAAACGTCGTCAATTACCGATGATGGAAGTTACTAAACGATACGTTTTTAATGGAACAAATGGAACGTCAAGCTTACATGACTTATTTGCTGGTCGCCGCCAGCTCATTGTTTATCATTTTATGTTCGATCCGGGTTGGAAGGAAGGCTGCGATGGCTGTTCTATGATGGTGGATAACATGGGACACCCCTCTCATTTGAATGCTCGTGACACAACGCTTGTCTTAATATCTAGAGCACCACTCGACAAGGTTGAACCGTTTAAGGCTCGAATGGGTTGGACTATCCCTTGGTATTCGTCATTCTCCAGCGAATTCAATCGTGATTTTGGCGCAACAACTGAGAATGGTGAAACGCACGGTTATAGTGTTTTTCTATTAGATGACAATCGGATCTATCATACCTACTCATCTTGGAGACGCGGGGTTGAATACTTGGGTAGTAATTGGAGTTATTTGGATATGACACCACTCGGTCGACAAGAATTGTGGGAAGAGTCCCCGTCATGGGTTAATCAAACGGCCACATATGAATGGTGGCGTCATCACGATCGCTATGAAAAGTAGTGAAATTCAAATTCATAAATATCAAGTGGATTTCCACTAGAATGGAATAAGTGCGATGAAGTAGAAAGTGCATCACTTCTACCGATTAGCCCGTATATCTTCATATACCGGGCTGTTTCTTTTGGAATGGCTGTCTTCGTAAAGTTTGTTGCTTTTTGAGGGCAAGCGTACGCTTGCCTAACGCTCAAAAAACAAATAGCAACAATCTTTTAGAAAAGAGCTTTTTGAATAAATGCGATAAAATAGAGAAAATGAATTCAGGGAGGGACTTTGGTTATGGAAATTAGCAATATTTTATTTGCAAGTCCTATGTATAAAGAGATCGAAACCATTTTAAAAAACAAAGATGTCAATCAGAGTAAACAGTTTCGGTTTCTTTCGGAAGAAGACGTCACGGAAGAAGATTATGGATGGGCAGATGCTTTTGTAGCGTTTAAGCGGCCGGATAATTTTACATTTGGCAACATCAAATGGGTTCATTCTCTCGGAGCCGGAGTCGATAAAATTCTCAAAGACATCGACTGGAAAGATGATGTTGTTTTAACGAGGATGGTCAGTTCTTTTGGTCAAAAAATAAGTGAGTATTGCATAAGCTATATTTTACGTGATTCGCAACATCACGATCAATATGAGGATTGGCAATCTAAGAAAGAGTGGAATCAGCTTGCACCAACGCCGCTACATGAAAAACAAGTCGTTGTTTATGGCACAGGGGTGATTGGCCAAGAAGTAGCCAAAACGCTTGCCTATTTCGGCGTGAAAGTTTTCGGAGTTTCCCTCAGCGGTAATTCAAAAGAACCTTTCACAGACGTTTTTTCTTCAGAAGACGAAGGTCACCATGCTTTGTCAGAAGCCGATTATGTGATTAATACAATACCGTTAACAGAAAAAACGAGAAAAATGTTTGATGAATCTCTGTTTAATAAATGTGAGAATGTCGTTTTCATTAACGTAGGACGTGGGGAATCCGTTGACAATCAAGTATTAATGGAAGCTTTACATAAAGGGAATGTAAGAAAGGCTATTTTAGATGTCTTTCAAGACGAGCCTCTTCCAGAAAATGATCCGTTCTGGACACATCCAAATGTCGTTGTGACACCGCACATTTCTGCTGTCACGACACCTGAAGAAGGGGTGGATTGCTTTTTGGAAACATTAGATCATATCGAAAATAATAACCCGGTTCCTAATCTAGTTGATCTTAAAAAGGGATTCTAATAAATGAGCCTTTGTAGGTAGTGTGGTGCGCGTTATTTGTCGAATCGCCGATATCAGTGCTATTTCCGCCGATATAAGACCAATTTCCGCTGATATATTGACTATTTGCGCTGATACAATACGAAAACAGCCAATATTTAAAATAGGGGATGAATGAGATGTTCATAAACGAGCTGGCAGAAAAATTATATTTTCAATTTTCAACACGTTCTATTAAAGATCGTCCTCTAATCGTCGGAATAGATGGATTAAGTGGAGCAGGAAAAACGACATTAGTAAAAAAAATTGAACAAGAATTAAATGATAATAACTGTGAGGTAGTCACTTTTCACCTTGATGACCACATTGTTGAAAGGAATAAACGATACCAAACAGGACATGAAGAATGGTATGAATATTATTACTTACAATGGGATATTAAAAGGTTGACAACCCATTTATTTGAACTACTACATACTAGTTGTAACAAAATATTTTTACCTTTTTACGATAAATCTACTGATTCAACTTCAACTAAACAAATAACAGTAGCATCTGACAGTATTGTTCTTATTGAAGGTATATTTCTACAAAGACAAGAATGGAGAAGGTTTTACGATTTTATTATTTTTTTAGACTGTCCTCGTGAATTGAGGTATAAGAGATCTTTAAATCGTGATTCGTATATCGGAAATTATCCAGCAAGGCTTAATAAGTATAAGCGGAGATACTGGTTAGCAGAAAAACATTACTTAGATATAGTAAAACCAGTTAGAAATGCAGATTTAGTATATAATGCATAAATATAAACAACTGTTAGGATAAGTGTGTATGTGTCAACTGAAGAACCATTTGCTTTTTCAGTATCTTTGCGTTGTTCCACAAACAGCCGCGAATTGTGAAAATAGAAGTAAAAGATCAATACATATTGTCATGTAATATGTATCGCTCTTTATTTTTTATGACTTTTTTAATACATCCAGTAATCGTATTCGCTGCATTGTCCCCTCCATTTGTCCTTGCAGTCATATTGATAAGTATGTATCGCATTGATTAGAATTGAGTATAGACGATGACTTTACGTGAATCGCAAGCTAAATATTAAATTAGGCTTTTTACACTTGCGCTTACCCTTCCGTTAAACTTAAAATGTAACGCTCTTTCATTATTGGAATCCTGTAGTTTGAATACAAAAAGAGTTTCATTATTTATCTTTCGAGGGGGATAATAGAATGAAGACGCCAAAAATCTTATTTATTGGGGACAGTATAACCGATTGTGGAAGATTAGAAGATCAGGATGGTTTGGGATATGGTTATGTAAGACTTTTGCATGATTATTTGGTGACAACATATCCATCTACTAGCTTTCAAATCGTGAATGTAGGGATAAGTGGAAATCGAATTATTGACTTGGCTGAAAGGTGGCAATCAGATGTGATAGACCATCAGCCAGATTTCGTTTCAATATCAATTGGAATAAATGATGTATGGAGACAACTTGATCGTCCAGAAATGGAACAAGTAACTCCTGAAGAATATCATCAAATTTACGTAGAGTTATTAACAAAAGTCAGAGGCCAAACCAATGCTAAAATCTTTTTAATGGAACCAACCATTATTGGGGAGGATACTGACTCAACTGGTAATAAGATGTTATTAGATTATGTAGAGATCGTAAATAAAGTCGCAGAGCAGTTTGAAGAAACTGTCATACCAACGCATAAAGCGTTTAACCAGTATTTACAATCCAAAGCCAATCATCAGCTAACGACAGATAGTGTACACATGAATTCAATGGGGAATATGTTAATTGCTACTACCTGGCTGAGAGCAGTAGAAGATCAATTACGATAAATTACCATAAGAGTTAAAAAAGGCTACGATGTCTTGCTCGTCGCTCTGGTGCTCGAAAACTTCGCCGCCGCGACCTAATCGGCTCTTTTTATACTCCTTTTTGAACACGCACTATTATGGAAACTAATAGAGGTTATCAGAAAGTATTATTTTAGCGAATTCGCTTTTGTATCAACTGATCGACAACAACGCTAGAATATCTTTCTCGATTTTTTTCGGAGAAGTTTGTGGGGAATAGCGCTTTACGACTTGACCTTTAGGATCGATTAGAAATTTAGTAAAATTCCATTTGATTTCAGAGCTTAGAAGCCCTTTTTGTTCGCTTTTCAAATGCTTGTATAATGGATGGGCATTTTCACCGTTCACCTTGATTTTTGCAAATAGTGGAAAGGTGACACCGAAGTTAATTTCACAGGAGTCGGTCATATCTTTGTCTGCTACCGGCTCTTGGTTCATAAATTGATTGCACGGAAATCCGAGAACAGCGAGCCCTTGGTTTTGATAGGCTTGGTGTAAGTCCTCTAGTTCTTTAAATTGCCGCGCTAAACCGCATTTCGTTGCTGTATTGACAATGATCATTGGTCTGCCTTTATACGATTCTAGTGACATCTCTTCACCATTTGGTGTCTTTACTGAAAAGGCGTGTACTGTTGTTGCCATGATATCTCCTCCTATGTAAGTACTCATTATCTTTATTGTACTTGTCGTTGCTTTGAGCGAACAACAATAAATTTAGATAGGTCGACTGGTCTTAAAGCTTTAATAGGATAACGTAAACGAGGTGAGTGGTACAGGTAGAAGAGTAGCTAACCAAACAAGCCAGCGGATTAATCCGACTGGCTCGTTCTTTCGTACTTATTATCTTGTTAACGCGTTGTAAATGTTGACGCGTCCGTGACCGAAATATTTACTGTAGCCTTGTTTGTCGACGCTGTCAGCTGATTGTTGTAAGCGATTTTGAACTTGTCGAGGTGTTGGCTTTTTCCCAGTTTCTTCGTAGACTTGAGAGATGTAGGCAGCAGCGGCTCCTGCTACTTGTGGGGAAGCCATTGACGTTCCTCTCATCCAAACGTATCCATTTTCTCCAAATAACTCTTGACTGCGGTTGTTATTAAAATAGGTTGGGTATGCACTTAAAATGGAAAACTTGAATGTGTCGTCGCCTTCATAACCTGCAGGTGGGTCGTCTCCACCAGGTGCACCTAGATCAATGGCACTGTTTCCGTAGTTGGAGAAGAAAGATAATCGATCCTCAGTACCAAACCCGCCGCCCATGGCAGATACGGTAACGACACCAGGAAGATGAGCAGGGACAAACCACGCGGCACCTCTTACTTCATACTCAGGGCCAGCGTTTCCTTCAATCCAATCTGCGACTTTGGAAGGGTTACTCATATCTTGCGCAGAGTTTCCAGCTGCTGCAACGATCGTTACATTTTTATTCACTGCATAGTCAACAGCGCGTTTATAAGCAACTACATCTGCCGCTTGATTATTCCCCATTCTGACACGTTCGCCTGTTTCTGGGTCAGTATAGAACCATTGTCCAACGACGCGCGTACCACCTAAACTCATATTAATCACATCAACACCGTCATCAGCTGCAGCGATTATTGCATCTGTAATCCAAAGCTGCTGGGCACTTCCTCTGTCAAACACACGATAAGACTTTAATCCAACGTCAGGAGAGACTCCTTTCATACGTCCATTACCGGCAATCGTACCAGCAACATGTGTCCCATGCCCATGGTTATCCCATGAATCCTCTGTACCTGGGACGAACGTACGCGAAGCTTCAGGACCGCCAATAATATTGGGTGCTAAATCCGGGTGTTCGAAATCAAATCCAGTATCGATGACACCAACGACGACATCATGTGTACCACTATGTACATCATGACTAGCAAAGTCATTTGTTACCTTTTCAATATCCCATTGCCAGCCAGCTTCCCAGATGTTTTCATCGGCAGGGACTGGACCTGGGTTGTCGCCGCTCACATTCTCTCCATCTAATTCGAAGTCAGGTAAATCTAGCGTGACATCAAGAGATGGAGAGAGACTGAGTACTTCCTTTTCTTTGGTTAATGCATTAATAAATGCTAGAGGGTTATCGGTCGTTGCTTCCAAAACACCGATATCAGAGACTTCATACGCCACTTCACCACCAGCACTTTGAATGATTCCTTGATAATTGGTAGGCAGCTCTTCGGATTTGAAGGCTACGATAAATCGTTCTTCATAATCATCACTTTGGCTAGGGCTATTTTCAGCAGCACCAGCAAAGCTGATCGATGAAGCAACTAAAGCTAAGACTAAAACAAAAACTAAAGGGTACTTCAATGTTCTTTTCATATAATTCCTCCTTTGGATTAGGTACGTTACCAAAATATCACAAAATCAGACATTGTAGTTAGAATATTGTGAAAATAATACAATGGATATATGAGCTCAGGAAACATTTCGATTCCAAAGACTGACTGCTGTAATTTGATGTCATTCAAAAGTCCCGAATGACACACTTATGTGATTAATAGATACCTTAGAACAGTACTAAGCAATCATAGATTAAAAACCTTTCCTGTAAACAGAGGCACTGGGTAACCATAGCGAGCTGTCGAATATAGTTTAAGGGGGCTTTTATTCATAAAGGTGAGAGCAGACATGAGACGGAGGATTGTTAATGGATAGGAAAAGGTAGGATGGTAATAAAATTTCTGAAAACTTATGTTAGAAAAGACTTCAATTTTTAGGTCTATTAACAAAGAAAATGCCCACACTCTAGGCGTGGGCATTTTTCTTAGGGAAATCCTGATTATTAAATAAAATCCTAATACATAGAAAGTTATCCATTCAACAAAAAAACGTGTGATTTGAAAGATCTGTCGTGATTAAGCTTTCGCTTCTTCTTCATCTAGGGGTTCATTGCGATCAACAATGACCGCACCTGAAGCATCACCAATAACGTTGACAGATGTTCGGAACATGTCAAGGATACGATCAATACCTGCAACTAGGGCAATTCCTTCCAATGGCAGTCCAATGCTCGTCAAGACAAGCGTGAGCATAATTAACCCTGCGCCTGGTACACCCGCTGTGCCGATGGAAGCGAGTGTCGCGATTAAGACGACGGTGAGGACTTGCATTAAGGATAAGTCCATTCCATAAAATTGCGCGATGAAGAGAACGGCGACCCCTTGGTAAATGGCAGTGCCATCCATATTGATCGTAGCGCCGAGGGGCAGGACAAAGCTGCTTGTTCCTTTGGAAACGCCGAGGTTCTCCGTTACGTTTTTTATCGTAATCGGGAGTGTCCCTGCACTACTTGCTGAGCTGAACGCGAAAATACCGGCTGGTGCGATGCCTTTTAAAAATGTAATCGGATTTAGTTTCCCTAAGGTTTTCACGGCGATGGAATACGTAATCGCGATATGAACAATACAGGCAACGGCAACGGCCAGGATGACTTTGAACAGCGGCAGAAGAATCGATAGCCCGTGATCGCCGACAATAGGTGCTACTAACCCGAATACGCCGATCGGTGCCAATAAAATGATAAAGCTAGTAATTTTAAACATCACTTCGGAAAAACCTTCAAAGAAGCGCAGAACAGGTTTCGCTTTTTCGCCAACAGCGGTAATACCAATCCCAAGAAAAATAGCAAAGAAAATGATTTGGAGGATGTTCCCTTCAACTAAACCTGCAAATGGATTGGTAGGGATGATATTTAATAACGTATCAACCACGCCCTCCGGTTGCTCTGTTTGAGCTGCGCTATCATCAATGCTTTCCGGCGGGATTTCTACGCCTTCACCCGGAGCGAATAAAAAGCCCATGCCAAGACCAAGGGAAATGGCAATTGCTGACGTAGCTAAATAATAAGCGACGGTTTTTCCGCCGAGGCGACCCATTTTCTTCATATCACCTGTTCCAGCGACACCGACGACTAGGGTTGCCAAAATGAGCGGTGCAATAATAAACTGAATTAACCGTAAAAATGCATCGCCTAACGGTGATACAGCTTCAATTTCGGGGCCGACAATGGCACCGAGCACAATGGCTAACACAAAAGCAATGAGGATTTGAGTTAAGAAGCTTATTTTCATCTTATGTTGTACCTCCTTCAATAAAGTTTAAGTATTTTACGAGTGCTCCTTAAACAAGAGTATATTTTACGATACCATAAACCTTTCCAAAAATTAAAACTTGTTTTTCTTTTTGTGTGAAACTCTTACACCTATGCTCATGGAAAAGAAGGTGCCCTTTTTGGACACCTTCTAACTTTTGCCTATTATTTTCTGCCAATGAACGCTTGTTCATACACTTGGTTACCGGCAGAGTCTTCGGCTTCAAAAATGACAGTCCATGGGGCTTTACCTGTCATTTTAAGGTCTGTTTCGGTGAATACGAGCGTATACTCATCTTCAGCTGTGAAATCTTCTTTTGCCCAGTTGTACAAGGTGTTGCCGTTTGCAGAGCGAACAGTCAGAGTGACTGTTTGGAGATCTTCAATTTTGTCAGTATCAGAAACAGTGGCAGAAATATCAACCGTGTCATTTCCAGAGATCCGTTCCGGGGTGACATGAAGTACTGCTTCAGGATCAGCATTCACATCCTCGTCGTAAGAAACTTCCCAGGTTCCTTCATAGTCAGTTACTAAGTTGTTTCGTCCGTCGATACGAATCGTCCACGTTCCCGGCTCAGGGAAGGTAGCTTCTACAAAGCGGTTGTTTGAAACATCGAGTAAAGCGGCTGACTGTGCCGCTGCTGCATCGGTATCTGTGACATCAGTTTCTGGAGCATAAAGGGAGATGTACAAGTTCTCAGCTGCCAGTGCCCATGAAAGGTCCGCATAGACTTGTAATGCGTCTTCTTCAACTTCAAAGGTGTGAGTCGCATATCCTTCGTTCGTTTCCCACGTATTAGCAGGAACTGTCCCTTCATAAGTACCACTTTCTGTCACAATGTTTTCAGGGAGCTCAAATGTCACGAGATCGTCTTCTGTTACTTGGTCAGGTATGTTACTTAACTCCGCACGCTCAACAGCTGCTTTTGCATCAATAAATCCTGCGCCCGTATCATGTGTTTCATAGCCGACCATGATTTCTTTGTTGGCTGTTACTTCCGTTAACCGAATGAGGTCTAAAGGCGACAGCTTACCATCGTTATTTTGCTCATAAGCATCAATGACAAGGGCGAGAACACCGGTAACCATTGGGGAGGCCATCGATGTTCCGCTCGCAGAACCATAAAGAGTCCCACTCGTGGTCATAGGGTGTGCAGGGTTTTGTGCGGAAACGATGTTTGCACCTGGTGCAGTAACTGATGGGCGGTGAAGACTTAATGGCTTTGCTTCGTGATCCCATGTCTCTTTTTCTTCAGCAGTTGCAGCAACGTATTCTTCAAAGTTTCCTAAAGCCTCTTCACGGTCAAAATTGCCGTCTTCTTTTCCGCGGGAAGAAAAGCCTGTTACTTTATATGCTTTGTCTGTTGCACCGATTCCTAAAACATACGGAGCAGCAGCGTGAGGGTTACAAGTGTCCGATTCAGGACCGGAGTTTCCATAAGCGAATACGCTTAAAATACCTTTCTCATACGCAGCAGCAGTAGCAACACTGACAGCGCTATTTGGATTGTATTCACAACCTTCTGATCCCCAGCTGTTATTGATTACCCGAATATCGGCTTCGTCATTTTTTACCTGATCAAGAATATGGTCGTATGCTTCGACAGTGAAGACGAGAAAAATTCCTGCTGAAGCGCTGTAGCTGTGGATGTTAGCATCTGGCGCCATTCCTCGGTAATTTCCTTCAGAAGCTTCACCGGAACCGGCAATCGTACCGTAAATGTGAGTGCCATGTCCGTACTCATCTGTATTCACCGGCACTCCTGCTTCTTCCTCTACATCGATAATAGAGGTTTGAATATTGGTTCCGTCTGGAGAGGTGCTTACGTAGCCATTGTCATCCGTAAGAATGGTTCCGGTAACTTGCCAATTGTGGAGCATATTATCTTGAACGTCAGGGTGCAGTCCGTCTGTCCCCGTGTCAATGATGGCGACCTCAACGCCGTTACCCGTATAGCCTAAGTCATTTACATCACTGGCATTTGTCATATCGCGGCCTTCCGCATTAAATAAGGCCATTTCACGGTTTGGCTCAACAAAGAGAACCTCATCTTCTTGTGTAAGTTCAGTTATTTCTGTTTTGCTCAAAAGGACACGTGCGACAGGTAAATGGTTAAACGTTTTATAATCGCGATCAAACTCGTCTAACAAAGTAACGTTTTCTATACTGTCAAACACAACAAGAACATCATAATAAAGAAGATCTGTTGCGTTTTCCAGTTCGATTGAGAATTCCTGATCTAACTTTGAGGTGTCAATGCTTAATGACGCTTGTGCGCGTTCAACCGCAAAAGCTAGAGCAGTTACAAGTAGTGCCGCTGCAAGTAATAGACCTGCTAACTTTAATCTGTTTTTACTGAATGTACCTTGTTCAATCAATGAAAATCCTCCTTTTATTGTTGACAACGATTTTTTCAACCACATACAGTATCTAATGTAATGATAATTCTGACTATTAAGCATAGGGTGTATATTTTTATCAGAAGTAGTAGATGAATTTTATCCTAAAGTCCTAGTTCGGTTGGTGTATAGAAATGGGGGATGAAGGTTGTTTGAAGGAGTCCGCTTAGTCATGTTGAATAGTAAAGACATGCACTTAATCTATCATTTTGGAAATGGGTGATTCGATGTATATACCAAAATATTTTAGGATCGATGATGAAGAACGGATTTATGATTATATCGAAGAAAATAGCTTTGCAACAGTGTTTTCTCAGCACAATGGCGAATCTTGCGCGACTCATTTACCACTGACATTAGATAAACAGGAACGTGCGTTATATGGACATTTTGCCTATCAAAACGAACAATGGAAGGATATCGAAAAACAAAAGATCCTTGTGGTATTTCAAGGTCCCCACTGCTACATATCGCCTTCCTGGTATGAGACAAATAAAGCAGTCCCGACCTGGAATTATGTGTCGATCCACGTGTATGGAGAAATAGAAATTGTTGAAAATGAACAGGAGATATTCAAATCACTAAATGATATGGTCAATAAATACGAAAAACCGAATAGTGCCTATCAATTAAGTGAAGTAGATCCAACCTATATCAAAGGGTTAAGCAAAGGAATTGTAGGCTTTAAGCTAAATATAACTAGAATTGAAGGCAAAGCAAAACTGAGTCAAAATCATTCAGTAGAAAGGCAACAATTAGTCATTAAAGAATTGGAAAAAACGCAAGGTGAAGATAATAATAAGATTGCAGCCCTTATGAAGAAAACCCTTTAGAGTTTCAGTAATGCGGTCCCATATTCAGGTAGCATAGCATTAAAGTAAGTAGAAAGGAGATGAAAGGTATGGTAAGACGAGAGATAGCAGCCTCCTAAAATAGGTGTGTTTTTAATTTTTAGGAGGCTACTTTAAAATATAGGAGATGTATATCAAATGAAACAAAACATATATGATGATTTAAAATTCTTCTCTGCATATAAACAGATGTCACGTTCAATAAAGGGTCTTGAAGGTGCGGGAGAGTGGCATGTAGTAAAATCATTACTACCAGATTTACGAAATAAAAGTGTGCTCGATTTAGGATGTGGCTTTGGTTGGTATTGTCGATTTGCTCGTGAGCAACAAGCAAGTTCGGTAGTAGGGGTCGATCTATCAGAAAAAATGCTTGAAGATGCTCGAAAGCAAACGCATGATCCTGCTATTTCATATTTGCACATGCCAATTGAAGACATCGAATTTCCAAATGACCAATTTGATGTCGTCTTCAGTTCGTTGGCTTTCCACTATATTCAGTCGTTTGAAGGTATTTGTAAGAAGGTCCATGAATGTTTAAAGCCAGGGGGTATGTTCATCTTTTCAGTTGAACATCCAATCTTTACTTCTCGACAAGAACAAGATTGGTATATTGATGATCAAGGAAATCGACTACATTGGCCCGTGGATCATTACCAAAAAGAAGGATTACGTCAAACACCATTCTTATCGGAACATGTTATAAAATATCACCGGACAATCTCAACCTATGTAAATGATGTTATTGGAGCTGGGTTTGAGTTAAAAGCCGTTAAGGAACCAACGCCTCCCGGGGAAATGCTTACAGGTGAACCATTGTTGAACGATGAGAATCGAAGACCTATGTTCTTCATTATTTCGGCAGAAAAAGGAACTGGTTGAGCTAAAAGGGATTTTAGCGCAAGGAAGCTCAAAATTATTTTGAGCTTCCTGTATTTTTATGCCATTAAGGGCACATCAAAAACGAGCAAAATGAGTTCGTTTTTTATCTTTAAGCCATTAAACTGATAGAGGAGAATAATTAAATAAAGAGTTTGAATTTTCTTTAAGGAAGAAGGGGAATAAAATTGTTGAGTTACTATAGTAAACTATCTTCAGAAGCGTATGATTTGGATAAGCCTATTGGTCATTCCTTTGGGGATGTTGAGTATTATTTAGATCGGTTATCTTCTTGCAAAGGGCGAATACTCGAGCCTGCAACGGGTACGGGGCGTATTCTCGTTCCTCTTTTAGAAAAAGGGTTAAATGTAGATGGATTTGATCGTTCAACGGATATGTTAAACATATGTCGTAATCACTGTGAAAAGAGAGGGTTAAAGCCAAACCTTTTCGAGGCAGGTATGGAATCTTTTTCAGTTGACACTAAATATGAAGCGATAATCGTACCAACAGGAACGTTTTTGTTATTACACGAACGAGACAAGTCGATGAGAGCATTAGAAAATTTCTATAAGCATCTAGCTCATGGCGGTAGGCTCATTCTTGATCTATTTTTGCAAACAGATATTGAAGTCGGCAAACCTTCTACAAGAATATTTCAATGCCATAACGATGATGTTATAACGTTAGAAAATAAAGTGGTGAAAGTTGACTACATCAACCAGTACATAGTGTCTCACGGGCGTTATGAGAAGTGGCGTAATGGTACGTTGATAGAAACAGAGCTAGAACCATTTCCATTGCGCTGGTATGGGGTTGAAGAATTTAAATTAATTCTTGAAAAAGTAGGTTTTAGAGACATTGTCATTTCTTCAAATTATCGTTTTGGACAATATCCAACCGAATCAAACGAAACCATTACTTTTGAAGCTGTTGCAAATAAAAAGTAATACTGTTCAATTAACTGAATCACTTTCATCATTCATTAGTTTAAAAAAGCACACTACTTTAAAATAATACTTTCTCCCATTTTTTTTATTAATACTTATTGTAGTGAGCGTGCCTTTTTGCAGCTAGGCCTGCATCTGCTCGCTTTCCGCGGACGAACCGCCAAGCCTCCTCGGGAAAAACGCCCTGCGGGGTCTCGGCTGGTCCGTTTTTCCGCAGGAGTCTCACAGATTCCGGCCAACTGCGTAGGGGATTAAAAGACGGTTTCCTCCCATCTCATTTCGTTTGCTTGTCACTTACAAAATTGGACATTTGGGGTATTTTCTTTTGGGGAATTTATAGCGGTTTTATATGGTGTGATAGTGATTTTAAGCACCATTTTGTTAGGATTACATTTGATGAAGATTGCTAATCGTTCATCCTTAGAGAAGCTTGTGAAACAAACAGTAAGAAAAGCTGAAGAGAAAACGGCTTTCCTCTCTCTTCAGCTTTTCTTTTAAAAACGGAATTGTGGTAGAGTAATAGCTTTATTTTATCCATTGTAATACGCTTTCCATTGTTCCTGAACCTTTCTCTTCCCCCTTTTCACATTAGGATGAAATTGAATATGGGCGCGGTCTCTTGTATGATCAATAGATCGGACAGATTCTTGAATCTCTTTTTCCAGCCCAATAATTCCAGAATTGCGAGCGATCGACAAGCCGGCTGTAATACCTTGTGTAGCCGCAACTTTAGCGCCTTCAATGCCAGTAATATTTCCTGCAATATATAAACCGTCCAATGTTGTTTCCATCCGCTCATTATGTAAAGGGACATAGCCACCTAATTCTTCAATTAAATAAAAGGGGCACCCGGCAACGCCAGCAAGCTCTGCTAATGGGTACAAGCCTCCTGCTATGCATACAAAATCAGCAGGTATCTTTTCTTCGCTACCAGCAATAACCTCTCCATCAGAAGTAATCGTTGCGATTGTCACGCCTTCTACTTGATTCTCACCGTAGATTTCGATCACAGCTTTTCTAAGTTGGATCGGGATATTCCACATTTTCACTCCTTTTTTAGGGTAGAAGGTGACGCCTAACTTCTTCATGAAATCATTTCTCATAAGCTTGCTACCGAGCTTAATGAATTCAGAGGGAGCCATGTGGGATACGGGAAGAAGGGAATTGAGTACTTTCTTTGGGTCTGTAGCGTCGCTTGTGATTTTATTCATTTTAGGTAAAGTCATACAAGCCACTTCAACACCGGCCAGTTGAAGTTCCATAGCAATGGCTGCAGATAGTACATTTACTCCGATAATGACCCCTCGTTCTCCGGGTTTGACTCGGTGAACGTTAGTCATGACTTGTGCAGCACCGACGGACATAACTCCAGGTAATGTCCATCCAGGGACAGGTACTGGAGATTCAGCTGCACCTGTGGCTAGTAATAAATGATTTGTATAAAACGTATTTTCTTCAGTATAAATTACCCATTCATGGTCAACTTTTTCTATATGATTTACTGGGGTATTCAGCTTAACCTGTATACCTAAGTCTTTTGCCTGGTTATACAATCGAGTCGATTCATGTATACCATTCCACCACGATCCGTCGGGTTCCTCATACAGCTGTCCAAGAAGTCTTCCTCCAGCCTTCATGAACTCATCTAGCACGAGAACATCTAGTCCCTTTTTTGCACAAGTAATCGCTGCTGATAATCCCGCAGGCCCGGCTCCGATGATGACCACTTTACTCATCTTCACCCCTCCAATCTCTTACAGGTGTAGGGAGTTTTCCGATACTTTCTACGACCATTCCTTCCTCTATTGGTGTAAGGCATGCACGAACGGCTGGTTGTCCATTTACGGTTACTCTACATTCATAGCAGTGACCAATGTTGCAATATATTCCGCGAGGTGATCCGCTTTCCTCATGATGGCGCAGGGTGCGAACACCGTTGGCTAAGAGTGCTGCGGCTAGTGGTTCGTTTCCGCACCCTTCATATACCTTGTTATTAAACGTAAACGAAACATCATACTGATCATCTAGATTACCAAGTATAGGGTGTTCTAAGATTCGTCTATTCATTAGTCTCAGCCCCCAAATTCCCAAAGCTGATTGGACGAACCGGTGGTTGATACTTTAATGTTCTACGAAGATTCTCGCCAACTAAATCCGCAGTTATATTGTCTACCATCATTCTGCACGTTCTTCCACCGCAATATCCCATACCCGCCCTGGTGCGAAGTTTTAATTCTCTCGCAGTGCAATTGTACTTAGTAGCTGTTTCAACTATTTCGTTGTATGTTACTTCTTCACATCTGCAAATTACCATGTCCATTTCTGTCAATTGGATCACTCCTTCTAGCGTCTGTATCCTAATTAATATGCAAGAAAGGTGCCAAACCTATGGAACTAAACGTTTATCCCTAATTTTTTTAATCTGTTGTAGAGAGTAACTCTAGTAATCTGTAAATTTTTTGCGCAGGATAACTTATTCCCGTTTACTTTTTTTAATTCTTTGAGAATGATTTCTTTTTCGACTTCTTGGAGTCTCTCACTTAAAGAACGTTGCTCATGTTCAGTGAATGCTGTGATATTTCTGTTATGTTTTTTTGATACATCGGTTTCAAATGGCAGATCATCTGCTTTTATTTCACCATCTTCTGAAAATACAACGAGTCTTTCTACAACATTTTTAAGTTCTCTGATGTTTCCTGGCCAATGATGCTGAAGGAGTGACTGCATCACGTTTTGTGATATTCCGTGAATGGGGCGGTTGTACTTAATGGATATTTCGTGTAAGAAATAATGTGTTAATTCAATAATATCTTCAGGACGTTTTCTTAATGGTGGTATTTCTATACTTACGACATTTAAACGATAATAGAGGTCTTCTCTGAATTTCCCTTCTTTAATAAGCTCATTTAGGTCGCGGTTTGTTGCTGCGACGACTCTGAAATCTACTTCCACTTCTTGTGTTCCACCTACAGGATAAAACTTTTTTTCTTGTAGTAATCTCAGAATTTTTACCTGCATTTCCAATGGCATTTCCCCAATTTCATCTAAAAACAATGTCCCTTCTTTTGCTAGCTCAACTTTCCCTTTCTTTCCTTTTTGATGAGCACCTGAAAAAGCACCTTTTTCATATCCGAAAATTTCACTTTCAAAAAGCGTAGAAGGTATGGCGCCACAATTGATTGCTACAAAGGGGGATTTTTCACCTTCACGAATATTGTGTGTTGCTTTTGCAAAGAGCTCTTTTCCGACCCCGCTTTCCCCGTATATCAATATATTTGTATCTGTGGATGCGGCTTTTTTAATTTTGTTAACGGTTTGTTTTAATTGCGAACTGTTGCCCCTAATGTTGAGGAATGGGTCCTCGGTAGGCATTAATTTAATGACTTCTTTTTCTAAGTTGAATAGTTTTTGGGAGGCATTGTATAACTCTTTATTCAGTCTGATCTGACTTGTTATATCTGATTCGGATACAACCGCCCCAACTATTTCTTTATTTAGGTAAACGGGATTCGAATTGATTAATACAACTTGATTCTCCCTAGCTTTATGTTGATTGTGATGAACAGATATTCCGTTTTTAAGTGTATTCAGTATTTCCAGTCGTTCAGAGCTGAAGAAGTTTGTAATCGGTTTTCCGATGATTTCTTCTTGTTTGAATGAAAAGATTTGCTCTGCTCCCTTCGTCCAAGCCACGACATTTTGATCACTGTCAATAACAGTGCAAGATTCATCAATAGTGCTAAGAATTGTAGAAATATAGGCTTGCAAGTGCTGGTAGGCATTGAACAGTTTTTTACACAACTGCTGAGCATTTACATAACCGAGAACTTCTTTTTGGTCACTCATGAAGGCAAGGTGGTCGTGCTTATTTAGTTTGTCGATAACGCTGGCAATATCTTCGTTTATCGTTATTTCTCCGCAAGGACGGTAGTTGAGTTTATTCGTTTGTTCCATCACGTCAACATAGTAGGTTTGATTGTTGTCTATGAGAAAAACTTGTTTAGCGTTTTCGGTATTTATCATTGTGTTTACTTCATATTTGGTCACTTGATCTTGGTGTAATGTGATGCATTGTTTATTGATGATGCTTTCAATATTCGGAAGAAAAGAAGAAAACATTAGCTCATCTCCTTTTGATGTATAAGAAAATTTACACTTTAAAATTATTTTTACATGTATGCTTTTAAAATTCAATTATATTTTGAATGGTGTGAATATTTTGTTCTTGGCATGAAAGTTGCATTAATAATTGAATAACACGACGGAGAAAGGAGGATTTTATGGAAAAAACGATTCATCGAGATGTAGTCGTCATTGGTGGAGGTATTATCGGAGCGGCGATTGCTTACTATTGTTCAAAAGCGGGATTGGATACGACGGTTTTAGAAAAAAAGGAATTGGCTAGTGGTACCTCTTCTAGATGTGATGGGAATATTCTCGCTATTGACAAGGATCCTGGTTTCGATAGTCAAATGTCCTTAAAAAGTCAGCAGTTAGTCCATAAATTATCGAAGGAGCTTGAACTTTCATTTGAATATCGCAATCCAGGAAGCATTCTCGTTTGTGAAAACGACGCTGAAATGGAAGCAGCACGAAAGTGGGTACACAAGCAACAGGAAGCTGGACTCGAATTCAACATGCTAGACCGAGAAGACTTGCGGAATGAATCTAAGTATTTTGCAGAAGATCTTTACGGTGGCCTGGAATGTCAAACAGATTCTACAGTCAACCCCTATATGCTAACGTATTCGATGTTTTACAGCGCCCAAAAACATGGTGCGAAGCTACATACTCATACGGAAGTTAAACATGTTGCTAAAAATGCAGCAAAGCAATTTGTCATTGAAACAAATAACGGCGTGTTTACAGCTAACAAAGTGATTAATGCATGTGGTGTGTGGGCTCCGTTTATTGGAAAAATGCTTGATGTTGATATCCCGATTAAGCCGAGAAAGGGACAATTAATTGTCGCTTCAAGGCAACAGCCGGTTGGTCTTAGGAAAGTAATGGAATTCGGTTATTTGATTTCGAAGTTCGGCGGTGAGCGAACCGTCGATTCATTAACAGAAAAATATGGTGCTGCTTTAGTTTTTGAGCCTACTGAAAGCCAGAACTTTTTAATTGGTAGCAGCAGAGAGTTCAATGGCTTTGATCTTAAAGTGAATCACGAAGTTACAAAAATCATCGCGAAAAGAGCAGTGAGGTTCTATCCTAAAATAGCCGATATGACTGTGATTAGAACGTATGCGGGTTTACGACCGTGGACGAAAGATCATCTTCCTATCGTGTCCCATGTTGATGAAGTACCGGGATTTTATGTAGCGGCTGGTCATGAGGGGGATGGGATCAGCTTAGCAGCGATTACCGGAAAAGTCATTGAAGAAATGATTACCGGAAAAGAGACGTCTATACCAACCGAACCGTTACGCTATGATCGATTTAAAGAGAGGGTGACGAGTTAAGTGAATTTTCAGCGTTTATTTTCAACGATCGATACACATACAGGAGGTAACCCTACGAGAACGGTCATTAGTGGTCTTCCCCCTTTAAAAGGGAATACGATGTCTGAAAAAATGCTTTATATGAAGAACAATTATGACTGGATCCGAAAGTTTTTAATGAATGAGCCTAGAGGTCATGAAGTGATGTCTGGTGCTTTACTCGTGGATCCGTGTCATCCAGCAGCTGATATTGGGGTGATTTTTATTGAAACAGGAGGTTATTTGCCGATGTGTGGTCATGATACGATCGGATGCTGTACGGCTCTTGTAGAAGCAGGGTTAATTGAAAGCACTGAACCTTACACGACGATTCAGTTGGATACACCAGCAGGTTTAGTAAAAGTAAAAATTAAGGTTGTAAATGGAGTGGCAAAAGAAGTGACGTTTGCAAATGTGCCTTCATTTTTGCTGAAATCCATTGAAATCGATGTAGAAAGTGTCGGTCATGTGAAATGTGATATTGCCTATGGAGGCAATTTTTACGGAATTATTGATGCACGTGACCTTGGAATAGAGTTAAACACGCAGAATGCTTCACTCATTGTTGAACAGGCTATCGCGATACGTAATGCAATTAACGAAGCGGAGGTTGTCGTTCATCCTGAGCATCCGTTTATTAAAGGTCTTACACATATTGAATTTTTTACTGATCCCGTTCATCCAGATGCCGATGTTAAAAATACAGTCGTCGTTCCTCCTGGTGGAATTGACCGTTCACCCTGTGGAACGGGAACCTCTGCAAAGCTAGCTACGATGTTCAGTAAAAATGAAATAGAAAAAGATGAACGGTTTGTCCATGAGAGTATAGTAGGTACGCTTTTTAAAGCTAGAATCACAGAAGTTTCTAGCATTAAGGACTATGATGCCGTTGTAACCGAAGTGACAGGTTCGGCTTGGGTTATGGGAATGCACCGTTTTTTCTATAACGAAAAAGATCCGTTAAGGGAAGGGTTTTTGCTTATTCCTCCAATGGAAGATCACTAGAAAAAGAAGGTGATGAGATGCAGGTTAAAAAAATATTTTCAACGATTGATACACACGTATTAGGTGAGGTGTTCAGAATCATAATCGAATCACCTATAGCGTTAACCGAAATAAATCAGTCCTTCCTTGAAGAGAAGTATAAGCGTGAGGTGGAGTGGCTACTAAACGAGCCGAGGGGGCATCGAGGTATGAATGGGTGCTTTGTCCTTCCTTCCAAAGTGGCTGATTATGCTTTAATGTTTGTTAACCACGACAGTGACGTTCAATTTAAATATAGCGGGTTCGTTGCCTCTATTACAGCTTTACTGGAAACAGGTAACTTGGCCAAAAAAGAAGATGATTTCTATGATATTGAAACAGTCAATGGCGTGTTTACGGTTTATGCAAAATATGAAAATCAGGTGGTGAGTAGGGTCCGTTTTGAAAATAAGGCGTGCAAAGTTGTTGAGTCTACCAACGAATTCGACATGGTAGAAGTCGACGGCTCACGAAAATACTTGATTTACGAGCTTCCTGAGTCGATAGCCAGCATTCATATGGAAAGCTTATCAACTATCATGCGATGGGGAAAGCAAACGAGAGAAAAAACTAGGAGGGGACAAGCCATATTTGATGGCATAACCTTGGTCGATTCTATGGACTCGGTGGACGGTAATATTCAGTCGGTGACGTTTGGAAACGATGGATACATCCTACGCTCCCCAGGGGTAGATAGCACTGTTGCCATATTTGCTGCTCTACTGAATAGATCAGGTCAATCTGTCCAGCTTACAAATCAAAGTATTTATGGAAGCAAGTTGACGGTTCAATTGGTTCCTGGTACTAGAGATCAATTTTACATCGAAACGCAAGGATTTATAACGGGAATGCATCAGTTTATTTATGATCAGGAAGACCATTTGGAAAATGGGTTTTTACTAAAGTAGAGAAAAGAGTTTTTAATGTAGAGATGATATCTTTCATTATTTGAAAAACCGTTTAAAAAAGGAGAGTGAAGAATGAGTGCTGATAAAAGATTACCTACATTAGCAGAAGTGTTATTTGTCTTAATCACTTTTGTTTTAATCATGTTCTTGTTTGTCATTCAGTTTGGTTTGCCAATTCAACTTGCCTTGTTAACCACTTGGTTTATGATCATGATCGTAGGAATGAGAATAGGTCATAGCTACAAAGAAATGCAGCAAGGGATAATAAAAGGGATAAATGATGGAATGGAAGCTGTTCTTATACTAATAGCTGTGGGTGCATTAATTGGGACATGGATTGCTGGTGGTATTGTTCCTAGTATCATTTATTACGGGCTTTCCATTATTAATCCAAACATATTCTTATTAGCTGCATTCGTCATTTGTGCGATTACATCTTTAGCGACAGGAACATCCTTTGGTTCGGCAGGGACTGCGGGTATTGCCATGATGGGTATTGGAGCGAGTTTCGGATTTCCCATCGCATTAGTTGCAGGTGCTGTAATATCCGGGTGTTATGTCGGTGATAAACTCTCTCCACTTTCTGATACGACAGTAATGACAGCTTCTTTATCAAAAGTCAATGTCATTGAACATATCAAATCCATGCTTTATGTCAGTGCACCGGCTTTTCTTATAGCAGGAGCTTTATTTCTAACGACTGGATTGTTTTTTCATGATAGTAGTGGGACGTTAAGTCAAGCAGAAACAACGATGGCTTCACTAAATGAGTACTTTACGATTAGCTGGTACATGATTGTGCCTGCTGCGATCGTCATCACTTTACTCGCCATGAAAAAACCTTCCATACCAGTGATTTTGTTCGGTGCACTATTAGGTACTGTGTGGGCATTCTTATTTCAAAATGTTTCCCTCTTTGATGCGGTTAATAGTTTATATGCTGGTAACTCAATCGATTCAGGTGTTGCGTTTATTGATAATCTATTAAACCGTGGCGGCATTGTCTTCATGCTTGAAGTGATCGTACTCATTTTGTTTGCTTTAGGTGTTGGCGGGTTAATGGAACAAACCGGCATCTTACGAGCGATTTGCATCAAAATGCTGACATGGGCAGATAACGCTGGCAAAACGACGTTATCTACTTTACTTTCTGGCTTCTTTGGTAACTTTTTTGGAGGGGCTGCTTATGTTTCGATCATTACCGCTAGTAAAATTACCGAAGAAAACTATGATCGCTTGAAAATTGACCGAAGAATACTTTCAAGAAATACAGAAGCAGGAGGAACGGTGACAACCCCGATGGTTCCGTGGTCTGATGGTGGTGTATTTATGGCTGCAACACTAGGCGTATCTACGCTGGCCTACCTGCCATTTTTATGGTTTAACCTTTTGATTGTAGTTATGTCGATTTTATATGGATTTACGAACAAATTTATTTGGTACACGAACGCTAACGAAGTAGATGGTGAGACATCAGGAGTCAAAGAGAATGTCAATTAAAACAAAAATAGGGAGGATATTTTAATGAAACAACTAGAAGGGGCATTTCCAGTACTTATTACACCAATGACAAGTGAAGGGGAGGTTGATTTTCCTGGTTTAAGAAAGAATATTGACCATTTTATTAATGAAGACGTAGCCGGAGTGGTTGTTAATGGAAGTACAGGTGAGTTTGTCAGTTTAACGAAGGAAGAACGGCTTAAAGTGGCAGAAGTAGCGGTTGAGCAGGTGAATGGCCGTCTTCCACTTCTTGTAGGTACAGCTGCGGAAACAACGGCAGATGCCATTGAATATACAAAGCACGCAGAAGACATAGGGTCAGATGCAGCCTTGTTAATTAATTCGTATTATGCACACCCGAAAGAGGAAGAAATCTATGAGCATTTTAAAGCAGTAGCAGATGCTGTTAGTTTTCCAGTCATGATCTACAACAATCCATTTACTTCTGGGGTCGATATTGAGACTGAAACGATTTTACAGGTTGCCCGTGATGTAGAGAATATTACTCATATTAAAGAATCTAGTGGAGATATCGGTAAATTACGAGATATTACAAGGCAAGGAAGTGGGTTTGTAACAACATTTTGTGGATCCGATGATTTAGCACTAGAGTCGTTTTTAGTAGGGGCAAAGGGATGGATTTCTGTTGCAGGAAATGTGGTGCCAAGGCTTGTGACAGATTTATATCAGAGTGTAAAAGAAAGTGATATGGATAAGGCATGGGAACTGTATGATCGAGTTCTTCCACTTTGTAGATTTATTGAAGGATCGGGTAAGTATGTACAAATCGTGAAAAGAGCGATGGACATACAAGGGTTAGCAGGAGGTCCGTCACGTAAACCAAGACTGCCGCTAACGAAGAAAGAAGATACAATGCTTCAGGACATTTTGAAAGGGTTATTAGTAACTGAAAAATAGAAGGAGGAAATAAAATGATCATGTCTCAAATTGAATTAAAACCGAAAGTAAAGAAATTCTTAGAAGGAAAAAAAGAATTATTTATTAATGGAGAATTCGTTCCTTCAAGTAGTGGGAGAGAGTTCGAGGTTTATAATCCTGCTACGGAAGAAGTGCTTGCTAACGTGAGTGAGGCTCAAGCTGATGATATAGACAAAGCTGTTAGTGCAGCAAGAGTAGCCTTTGAAGAAGGTGAATGGCCTAAATTAAGTGCTGCTGAAAGATCGCATCTTATATATAAATTCGCTGACTTGATTGAGAAGAATAGAGAAGAGCTTGCACAATTAGAATCACTAGATAATGGAAAGCCATACTCTGTTGCTTTAGCAGATGATATCGATGGCACTGCAGAGCACTTTCGATACTATGCAGGGTGGGCGACAAAAGTACTTGGTCAAACGGTACCGATATTTCATGATTATTTAAATTATACGGTACATGAACCTGTAGGAGTAGTTGGGCAAATTATACCTTGGAATTTCCCATTGTCGATGGCTTCCTGGAAATTAGGTGCGGCACTGGCTACAGGTTGTACTATCGTATTGAAACCAGCAGAACAAACGCCACTGTCTTTACTTTATGCAGCAGAGCTACTAAATGAAGCAGGATTTCCAAATGGTGTTGTCAATGTTGTACCTGGGTTCGGAGAGGTTGCCGGGGCTGCTATAGTTGATCATCAGGATGTAGATAAAATTGCTTTTACAGGATCAACAGTGGTTGGCAAATCCATTATGAGAAAAGCCGCGGATTCGGTTAAAGATATTACGCTTGAGCTTGGGGGGAAATCTCCTAATATCATTCTAGAAGATGCGGATATTGATAAAGCCATTGAGGGTGCTTTTGATGGAATCATGTATAATCACGGTCAAAATTGCAGTGCTGGCTCAAGAGTGTATGTACACCGTAAACACTACGACCGAGTCGTGAATGAATTAGCAAGGCTTGCCGAAGAAGTTAAACTCGGTTATGGGCTAGACCCTGAGACGGATATGGGGCCGCTTGTATCAAAAGAACAATATGACCGAGTGTTTGGGTATATTGAAAAAGGGAAAAGTGAAGGAGCGAAACTCGTAACTGGCGGTGAAAAACCTTTTGATAAAGGATATTTTATTCGTCCTACCGTCTTTGCTGACGTAGAAGAGGATATGACGATTGCTCGAGAAGAAATTTTTGGTCCAGTGGTTGCCGTTTTTCCATTTGACACAACAGAAGAAGCGATACGACGTGCAAATGATAGTGTATATGGTTTGGCTGCCGCGGTGTGGACAGAAAATATTAAAACAGCACATAAGGTGGCACACAAGTTAAAAGCCGGAACTGTTTGGATTAATGATTATAATTTAGAAAATCCTGCAGCAGCATTTGGCGGATATAAACAATCGGGTATCGGTCGTGAAATGGGGAACTATGCATTAGATAACTATACAGAAGTGAAAAGTGTTTGGGTGAATTTGCAATAAAATAATGCAGCTGTCCTTCAGTATAGGGCAGCTGTTTTTAGTTAGAATGATAGCCTGCTTAGTGAGAGGGAGGTTTTTTGAAAAGTTGATTGACAGTGGGGGAGTGAAGGGGTATAAACGAAGGTAATGAGGGTACCTGAAGGTGCGTCTGATGGAAAGATCATCAATAAATAGAAACATAGGCTGAAATACTCCTAAAGAAAGAAATGAGAGGAACATGAGAATGGAAGGTTTACTAAAGTTTCCTATCATTGTATGTCGCTAATGATTATGATAGATAACAAACAAATGTTATGAACATAGTAAAGGAGAAATCGGCATTTGACCAGACATAGTTGGACGTTTCAAAAAGAGGAGGAGCAATCATGGAAAAAGTTCCATCGAAAATTGTATGTGTCGGTTTAAACTACAAAGATCATGCTAAAGAAGTGGATTTACCTTTGCCGAATGAGCCGTTACTATTTTTAAAACCAAGTACAACTGTAATAAAAAACGGTGAAAATGTCATTTATCCACCAGAAACAGAGCAAGTCGATTATGAGGCAGAATTAGCGGTTATTATCGGGCAGAAAGCAAAAGATATTTCAATAGAGCAAGCATTTGACTTTATCGATGGTTTTTCATGTGCAAACGATGTGACTGCCCGGGATCTTCAATTTTCCGATGGTCAATGGACGAGAGGGAAGTCATTTGACACCTTTTGTCCAATTGGTAATGTCATTACAAAAGGTGTTAATCTTGATGATTCTACGATTGAACTAAGAGTAAATGGTGAGCTTAAACAGCAATCAAACGTGAACCAGCTCATTTTTCCTGTTGATTACCTGGTCTCTTACATATCACACGTGATGACGCTCCTTCCAGGTGATGTGATCCTGACCGGAACCCCCCATGGAGTTGGCTCGGTGCAGCCCGGAGACGAAATGGAAGTGAAAATTGACGGTATTGGGACTTTGAAGAATAAAATAGTGAGGAAGGAATGTGCTTTGCTACTTTAATGATGAAAAAGAGTGAGCCGTGATGATAAAATAAACACGGCTCTATTTATTGCTGGTGGCGGCTTTGGAAGTAGCCGGTGTGTTAGCTGATCATTTTTTCGAAAAATTCCTTGCTTACTCGAGTAATAATTACAACCCTCTCAGTTTAATCAAACGTTTGTTTAACAAGTCGAAAAGCCGTGAAGGTTCAGTATTTTACACGAAACTTAGAAAACTTCACAGAGGCTTATGTTATGGACCTGCCAGCTCATGGCATAATCCCGTATTCTGATTGTTATTAAAACTAAGCACTGTATAACGTTTTATTCTAAAAAGAAACAAGGTTTGTGCAGGAGAATCATCATCTATGTCGAATAACAAGTAAATCAAGGTTCCCCCCCTAACCCCCTCTATTTGAAAGGAGGACGTCATGTCCGACTCCCCAACACCTCACGATCTACTGTTTAAACAACTTCTGAAATACTTTTTCACTGATTCCCTTTTTGCGTTTTTTCCAGATACGACAAAAGAGATTGATTTTCACTCCATTGAATTTTTGTCAGAAGAAAGCTGGCTAGAGGCTTCTTCCGATCATCCTCTCCGCCCAGATCTGATTGTAAAAACGCGACTTAGCGGGAAAGAGACGATGATCCTCATTCATGTTGAAGCTCAGTCCAGCTATGACTCGCAATTTCATTTTAGGATGCTTCGCTACTTTTTTCGCCTCTACGACCATTTCCGAATTCCCGTTCTCCCGATCGCGGTTTTCAGTTACACAGATTCCAATAGCGAGCCTCCTACAACCCTTACAATCGGCACCCCAAACCAAACCACCCTTACGTTTCAATACCAAAGCTTATTGCTAAGACACCTTCCCTGGCGCCAGTTTTTAAATGATGATAACCCGGCAGTTGCCGCATTGCTTTCTCATATGGGGTATAATGAAGAAGAGAAAGTTCAAGTGAAGCTTGCCTTTCTTCGCATGGTGACTCGTCTTGAGCTAAAGCCGGAACAACAACATTTTGTCACGCGATTTTTCGATACGTACGTCCAATTAAATGAAGAGGAGGAGATCGTGTTGAAGGAAGAAACGAAAAAGCTTGCCCCGAAAGAAGCAGACATGGTGTTTGAGATGATGAATTCGTATGAGCGCCGTGGCATGGAAAAAGGAATACAAGAAGGGAGGCAAGAAGGAAGACAAGAAGGAAGACAAGAAGGCCTTCAAGAGGCAGCAAAGCGTATGTTGGCTGAAGGAATGGACGTAGCATTGATCGTAAAACTGACAAAATTACCTGAAGCAGAGGTGCGGGCGTTGGCGTTAGAGTAAGGTTTCAGTGCCTGTTATCAATCGAAGTTATCTTGTCGCTCGTGATCAAGGATGGCCCGCTTTTACTCCATGACTCGACTTGAACTAACACAGGAACAACAACATTTTGTCACGCGATTTTTCGATACGTACGTCCAATTAAATGAAGAGGAGGAGATCGTGTTGAAGGAAGAAACGAAAAAGCTTGCCCCGAAAGAAGCAGACATGGTGTTTGAGATGATGAATTCGTATGAGCGCCGTGGCATGGAAAAAGGAATACAAGAAGGAAGACAAGAAGGCCTTCAAGAGGCAGCAAAGCGTATGTTGGCTGAAGGAATGGACGTAGCTTTGATCGTAAAACTGACAAAATTACCTGAAGCAGAGGTACGGGCGTTGGCGTTAGAGTGAACCAAGTATTTGGCAGACAGTTGAGGGTTGCTCAATATATCTCCGTGCCTGCTAGATCATCGCTGGTTAGGCTCGGAATGTGGGGTCATCTTGGCCGACGTAGAAAAACATTATTCCACCCTAAACCCTTCAATAAACCGCCGCGCTTGCTTCGATAAATGCCGTTGCTTCAACCAGATTACCGCTGACTTCGCCCGTACCGCAGCATCCTCAATCTCATATGCGACTAATTCCGGCGCATGAAAAGAGAACAAAGTCGACCTCGGCACGATTGTCGCACCCACACCTTTTGCTACAAGCGACAGTAGCATCGTCACATCGGGACATTCACAAATAACATTTGGTTCGAAGCCGTGCTTACGACACTCTTCTAAAATCATTTCATATTGCCCAGCGCCGCTTATTCGGTGTAATAAAAGAAGAGGGACATCTTTGAATTCTGCCATTTTCATCGAAGTGCCTGTGTGACCTGATCTTAAAGCTTCATGAAACACCCCGACAAACGGTTCGTCCGGCAATGGGACGTGCCCGAATTCTCTCATTTCTAATGGAAGCCTCACTACTCCTAGCTCTATTTCTCGATTTTTCACCAACTCACCAATTTGGTACGAATCGCCATCTCGCAATAAAAAGCTTACCGCTGGATACGTGTCGCGAAACCGACCAATCCGCTCGGGTAAATAAGAAAAGCATGATTTCACGGTTCCGATTGCTAGTTTACCGCGCAACCCTTCGTCACTTTCTTTTACTTCCTCACGAATCTCATCCATTTCTAATAAAATTCGCTCCGTTTTTTCAAACAGTAAAGCGCCTGCTTGCGTTAATTCCATCGTCCGACCGTTTCGTTCAAAAAGTTGGACCTCGAGTTCTTCTTCGAGCGCTTTGAGCTGCTGGCTGAGGGGAGGTTGAGCCATGTGCAGTTTTTTTGCCGCTTTCGTAATTTGTCCTTCTTCGGCGATCGTAAAGAAATACTTGAGTTGTTTAATGTCCATACCAGTCCACCTCATTGTATATATTTTTCATATCGTTTCTATATAAAATCAATATTTCTCATATAGCTTAGCACATGGTACGTTTTATTTGTAGGAAAATTCGAATAAATTTGTCAATTTAACGAGAAGTTTAAAATCAAAGTAAACGTTTAAAAAGGAGAGATTAAGCAATGAAATACGCAGAAGCAAAACAACGACTACGAGGGTCAATTGCACCGATTGTCACGCCATTTAAGCAGGATCATTCAATGGATTTGGAGAAATTGAAGGAACTTATCGACTGGCATGTGGAAAGCGGCAGTCATGGAATTTCTGTAACAGGAACGACTGGGGAACCGAGCTCACTTACGAAAGAAGAGCGGATTCAAGTAATGGAAACTGCGGTGAAAGCAGTGGATGGCCGTGTGCCATTTGTACCGGGAACGGGATCTACGAATCATCAAGAGACGCTGGATTTAACGAAAAAAGCACAGGAAATGGGAGCAGACGGAGCACTTGTAATCGTTCCTTATTACAATAAACCATCTCAGCATGCCCTTTACAAACATTTCAAAGCGGTTGCTAACAGTGTTGATATTCCGATTATTGTTTACAACATTCCAGGCCGAACGGCGACGAATCTTGACGTGAAGACTCTCGCAAGACTGAGCGAAGACTGTGACAACATTATTGGCGTGAAGGAATCGAATAAAGACTTTGAACATATTAACCGCGTTCTTTTAAATTGCGGTCGTGACTTTAACCTTTATTCGGGTATTGAGTTGCTATGCTATCCGATGCTTGCAATTGGTGGAGCGGGTCATATTAGTGCGACAGCGAACGTAGCGCCTGAGAAGGTTGCGGAAATTTATGATGCGTGGCGAGATGGTGACGTCCAACGTGCACTTAATCTTCATTTTGAATTGATGCCATTAAATGATGTGCTCTTTAAAGACACGAACCCGGCACCACTGAAAGCGGCTCTTGGCATTATGGGGAAAATTGAGCCGGTATTGCGTATGCCGATGGACCTGCCAACAGAAGCGTTGCAAAACGAAATTCGCGATGTATTGAAAACGTATACAAGTGTTTCAGGTGAAGTTACGTCGAAGTAATTTGTAAGCGGATGCAAGATTGAAGGAGGGTGCGAAGTGACGAAATCAACAGAAATAGTCAACCAGGAAAAATTGCAGCACGACAGTAAATTAGACGATGTAAAGCTCTATATTAACGGGGAGTTTGTTTCGGCAAGCTCGAACGAAACATTTGAAAATAAAAATCCTTTCACGAACTACGCCATCAACCAAGTGGCTTCAGGTGGAGCAGAAGATATTGACAAAGCGGTAAGTGCTGCAAAAGCAGCTTTCAAAGGAGAATGGGGGCAGCTGAAGCTTAAAGACCGTCTTGTGTATGTGAACAGGATTGCGGACTTAATCGATGAGCACATCGATGAGATTGCCCCGCTCGAGTCTCTCGATACAGGGCTGCCGATTCACCAGACGAAGAAGATGGTTGCACGGGCGGCACAAAACTTTCGGTTTTACGCGGAAATGGTGTCGAGCCGGTTAACGGGTGATGCGTACCAAGTGGACGATGAATTTTTAAACTACACGGTTCATAAGCCAGTTGGAGTAGCGGGACTTATTACTCCGTGGAATGCGCCGTTTATGCTTGAAACGTGGAAAATTGCCCCAGCGCTTGCTACTGGAAACACGGTTGTGCTAAAGCCGGCTGAATGGTCCCCTCTGACAGCAAACCGTTTAGCGGAAATTATCGATAAAGCGGACCTTCCTAAAGGAGTTTTCAACATCGTTCACGGCTTTGGGGAAACAGCAGGCGCAGCACTTGTCGCTCATCCGGATGCGCCACTGATTTCGTTTACCGGGGAGACGACGACAGGCTCTGAAATTATGAAGAACGGTGCCGATCCATTAAAACGTTTTTCGATGGAGTTGGGCGGAAAATCACCGATTATCGTGTTTGACGATGCCGATATTGATAGAGCGATTGATGCGTGTACGTGGGGCATTTTCTCTTTTAACGGCGAGCGGTGTACGGCGAACTCAAGGCTGTTCGTCCACGAAAATCTATACGACACGTTTGTTGAACAGCTCATTGAGCGTGTGAAAAACATTCGTGTTGGCGATCCGTTAGACGATGAGACGCAAGTCGGACCACTGATTCACACAGAACACTTTGAAAATGTGAAGCGTTACCTTGGCGTTGCTGAAGAAGAAGGTGCTCAAGTGATTAGCGGGCATGTTGATGCGAAATATGCTGACGGAAACTTTGTCCCGCCGACGTTGCTGCTTAACGTGAACAACGAGATGCGCGTGGCTCAAGAGGAAATTTTCGGACCGGTTATCGCGGTGATGACGTTTAAAGACGAAGCAGAAGTCGTGGAAATGGCAAATGATATTCGCTACGGGCTTGCCGGCTACGTCTGGACTAATGACATGAAGCGAGGTCACAGGGTGGCTCAAGCAGTGGATGCAGGAATGATGTGGGTGAACTCGCAAAATGTCCGTGATCTACGTACGCCATTTGGTGGCTCGAAGCATAGTGGCATTGGTCGTGAAGGTGGCTATTACGCGTTTGAATTTTATACTGAAATCCAAGTCGTGCATGTCGCATTAAGTGATCATCCGATACCGCAGTTTGGGAAAGAGAAGCGAACGTAAGAACTTCTTTCTTTTGTAGAATAAATCTTATTTTGTGTTGAATAACTCGTACTTTATGTAGAATAAATCTTATTTTGTGTTGAATAACTCGTATTTTATGTAGAATAAATTCTCTTTTATGTAGAATCTATTTCCAGGAGGAGATTCGATGGGAGCTAAAACAGGCCAGGAATATATCAATCGCTTGAAAAAAGCGAATAACAATATTTATCTTCACGGAGAGCGTGTGGATGATGTCACGGAGCATCCGGGGCTAAAAAATGTCGTCAAATCGATGGCACGCCTTTACGATTTGCAGTTTGAGCAAGAGGAAAAGATGCTCTATACGTCACCGTCTTCAGGAAACAAAGTCGGGATGACCTTTTTGCAGCCAAAATCGGTGGATGATTTGATCAAGCGTCGTGTGGCGATTCAAGAATGGGCACGTACGTCAGGTGGGATGATGGGACGCTCACCAGATTACTTGAACTCGGAAGTCATGGCGATGGGAATGAACAATGAGCTTTTCACAGAAGCAGATCCGATGTTTGCGGATAACGCGCGCAAGTATTATGAGTTTGCCCGTGAGAATGACATTAGCTTAACGCATACGCTCATTCACCCTCAGGTAAACCGTGGAAAAGCGCAGCATCAGCAAAAGGATGCCAACGTAGCCCTTCACTTAGTGGAAAAAAATAAAGATGGCATTATCGTTGATGGCATTCGTTTGCTTGCGACACAAGGCGGAATTACCGACGAAATTCTCGTGTTCCCGTCCACTGTGAAAAAAGCAGGAGAGCTAGACGATCCGTACTCGCTCGCGTTTGCGGTTCCAAATAATACACCGGGCTTGAAGTTTTTGAGCCGTGAGTCGTTTGATTACGGTAAGAGCGAATGGGATCATCCGATGTCGTCTCGTTTTGAAGAAGGTGATGCGATTGTCTCGTTTGAAAATGTCTTTGTTCCGTGGGAGCGTGTCTTTGTTTGTGGTAACTCGTCGATTTGTAACCGGACCTTTAGAGAAACAAATGCGGTCGTTCATATGTCCCATCAAGTGGTTGCCAAAAACATCGTGAAAACCGAATTTTTACTTGGTACTGTTTTGAGCATTATGGATGCGATCGGAATCGACCAGTTCCAGCACGTGCAAGACAAAGGAACGGAGATCATGCTTACTCTTGAGACGATGAAGTCTCACCTTTATCGTGCGGAGCATAACGCGAAGCTCGATGCATCGGGAACGATGACGCCGGATTTTGAAGCGCTGAATGCGGCAAGGAACTGGTATCCGCGTGTATATCCTCGTCTCGTTGAGATTCTCCGGGTGCTTGGAGCTTCGGGCATGATGGGAATTCCAACTGAAGCCGATTTTGCAAACGAGGACATCGGTCCAATCCTTCACCGTGGATTGCAAGCGAAGAATCTAGAAGGCTACGAGCGTGTGCAATTGTTCCGTCTTGCCTGGGATATGACGATGAGTGCATTCGGAAGCCGGCAAATGCACTATGAGTACTATTTCTTTGGGGACCCGGTCCGCATGGGGATGACCTATTTTGAAGGCTATGAAAAAGAAACGTATAAGCAGTACGTACAAGATTTTCTAAATCAAGTTCCGGCTAATAAGCCGAATCTATCGAAAGTGTAATGGGGGTTGTGAGATGGAGCTAAACATTATTCGTACCGGACGTGCCGTATTAAATGTCAAAGACCTTGACGCGTCACGTGAGTTTTATGTGAATGGTCTCGGATTTATTGAGACGGCATCTGATGATAAACACCTTTACTTACGCGGTTTGGAAGAGCACAACCACCATTCAATTTTGCTAAAAAAAGCAGAGGAACCTAGCGTTGAAGTGATCAGCTATAAGGTATATTCTGACAGTGATTTAGAACGTTTGGAAAGTCTTTTTTCCAGTAAAGGCTACCAGACAAAGTGGCTTGAAAAAGGAGAGCAGTACGCGATCGGGCGTACGCTTCGTGTGCAAGATATCTCTGGACTTCCAGTAGAATTTTATGCAGAAATGGACGGCGTTGAGCGGATGCTCCAGCGTTACGACTTGTATAAAGGAGCTCGTGTTCAAAGGATTGATCACTTTAACTGTATGGTCCAGGACGTTGAAAAGGCGTACGATTTTTACAGCAAAGAACTTGGCTTTGCATGCTCAGAGTACACGGCTACAGAAGATGATCGAATTTGGGCGGCATGGCTGCACCGTAAGCCGAGCGTTCATGATGTCGCGTTTATGAACGGAAAAGGGCCGCGGTTGCATCATGTCGGGTTTTGGCTGAGTGATCAGCTGAGTTTGATTCATGCCTGTGACGTATTAGCGTCAATGGGGTATGCGGCAAACATTGAACGAGGCCCAGGACGCCACGGGTTATCGAATGCATTTTTCCTTTACTTGCGCGATCCGGACGGCCACCGTATTGAACTTTACAATGGAGACTATTTAACGAGTGATCCAGATTTCAAGCCGATCCGTTGGGACATTAACGATCCGAGAAGAGCGACCTTTTGGGGTCATGAGGCACCGGACAGCTGGTTTGAAGAAGCGTCTGTTGTGCAGGACTTGTTTGCTGATCGTACGAAGGAAATCGCGGAGCCAACATTAAAGCAACGGAAACCAACGTTTGTCATTTAAGGAGGGGTTTAGGTGAGTTCAGTACAAATTGGAGCAAAAATGAAGCTGTACATCGATGGAAGCTGGGAAGAGGCGCACGATTCTGTCCAGCTCGCTTCTCCTTACGATGGCAGGGTGATTGCAGAAGTACCGGTCGCATCTGAAGCTGAAGTAGAACGTGCAATTGACGCTGCAACGAGAGCACGAAAGGCGATGGCAGCGATGCCTGCACATGCGCGGGGGGCGGTACTGGACCGCCTCGTTCAGCTTTTAGAAGAGCGGAAAGAAGAAGCGGCGCAGCTTATTTCAGCTGAAGCGGCCAAACCGATCCGCACGGCCAGAGAAGAAGTGGCACGTACGATTCAGACGTATCGGTTTGCAGCTCAAGAAGCACGGCAGCTTCATGGCGAGACGCTGCCGATGGATGCAGCACCAGGCGGGGAAAACCGGATTGGCTATACAGTACGTGAGCCTTTAGGGGTAATTGGTGCGATAACACCGTTTAATTTTCCAATGAACCTCGTTGCTCACAAGGTTGGCCCTGCGATTGCATCTGGAAATACAATTGTATTGAAACCAGCTTCACAAACACCGCTGTCTGCTTATTTTTTAGCCGAATTATTAGCAGAGGCCGGTTTGCCAGCAGGGGCATTGAATGTGGTGACTGGAAGCGGGAAAGTAGTAGGAGACCGGATTGTCCAGGATGATCGTGTGAAAATGATCACGTTTACCGGAAGTCCTGAAGTCGGGATTGGCATTAGAAATAAGTCGGGGTTAAAAAAAGTAACGCTCGAGCTTGGGTCTAATTCAGCGCTCATCGTCGATAAGGATGTAAGTGTGGAATCGATCGTGAATCGTTGTGTCAAAGGGGCGTTTGCTTTCCAAGGTCAGGTCTGTATTTCATTGCAACGGATTTATGTCCATGAAGAGGTTTACGAATCTTTTGTGGAACAGTTTGTAAAAGCGACGCAAGCTCTTCAGATTGGGGATCCGGCCAACGAAGCTACTGATGTTTCCGCGGTCATTTCAGAAGGAGATGCGACTCGTGTGGTCGATTGGGTTCGTGAAGCTGAACAGTCTGGGGCAACGATGACTTGCGGAGGCAACCGTGACGGAAGTGTTGTCCAGCCGACAGTTTTGTTGAACGTAGACCCTAAGACGAAGGTTTCGTGCCAAGAAGTGTTTGGCCCTGTTGTCATGATCAACCGTGTTTCTTCTATAGAAGAAGGGATCGAACATGTGAATGATTCGCGGTTCGGACTTCAAGCTGGCATTTACACAAACGATATTCACGGTGCGATGGATGCAGCAGCGAAACTAGAAGTCGGTGGGGTAATGATTAATGATATCCCTACGTTCAGAGTGGACCATATGCCTTATGGAGGTGTGAAAGAAAGCGGTACCGGACGAGAAGGGATCAAGTATGCGTTAGAAGAAATGACCGAGTTAAAGCTGGTCGTCATTAACCGAAATCGTGAAGGAGGAAAATAAATGGATGATCGTATGTTTCGTCAAGCGATGGGCAAGTTTGCGACAGGTGTGACTGTTGTAACAACGGAAGTGGAAGATAAAGTACACGGGATGACAGCTAATGCGTTTATGAGTGTGTCGTTAAACCCAAAGCTGATTGTCATCTCTGTTGCAAACAGAGCGAGAATGAAGGAGTACATTGAGGAGTCAGGTTCTTTTGCTGTAAGCTTACTCGCGGACAATCAGGAGGATTTGTCGAGCTATTTTGCTGGTCAAAGTAAAGAAGAAAAGGAAGTCGGCTTTGAAATCTTTGATAATATGCCTGTGCTGCATGGCTCTTTAGCAAATATTACGTGCGATGTACACAATGCTCACATCGAGGGAGATCATACGCTTTACATTGGGAAAGTTCGTGATATTGCTTTAAATGACGGGAAGCCGCTTGCCTATTTTTCTGGAAAATATTATGAACTTACTTCATTAGAGGCTACTAAATAAGTAGCATACGTCTGCGGAAAGCGAAGCCCTTTGTATTTGAGTTCTAGAGTTATTCAGCAATCCCTAATTAAAAGAGAGTGATGGGCGAAATCCTGATATACAGATTCCGAGTGTTTATTTAATTATTAGAGGGGGATTTTCGGTGGAAACTGTAAAATTAAATGAAAAGACAATATGCTCAGGACAATCCATGCGCCGTCCCTCTGCTGTTGCACTCGGTTTTTTCGATGGCGTTCACATTGGTCATCAGAAGATTCTTCAAACAGCGAAGCAGATAGCGGAGAAACAAGGTCTTGCTTTTGCGGTGATGACGTTTGATCCTCATCCGAGTAAAGTGGTAAAGCCGGATCGGGCGATTGAGCAATTTATTACGCCTTTACATGAAAAACTAGCGATTTTCAGCCGTTGCGGAGTAGATGTCGTTTATGTCGTTGATTTTACGCAAGCTTTTGCTGTTTTGTCTCCTCGGGAATTTATCCAGAATTACGTGTGTGGAGTGGGTTGTAAGCACGTGGTGGCCGGTTTTGATTTTGCCTATGGGTTCCGCGGTCAGGGAACGATGGATACGATTGTAGCCCATGGAGATGGAGTATTTGATGCGACAAAGGTAGAAAAAATTGACTGCCAAGGTGAAAAAATTGGTTCGACAGCTATTCGGCAACGTTTGGAAAATGGAAAAGTAGAAGAAATTCCTTCTTTTTTAGGTAAGGCGTTTGAAGTAAAAGCGTTTGTAGATCGATCGGTTTCGAGTCGGGAAACAGTTTATGTGAGTGTGGAAAAGGATTATAAGCTCCCCAAACCTGGTGTCTATCAGATTAAGGTTGAACAACAAGCGTTGCGTATCGAGGGTATTTGTGAGTGGCAAGGTGAAGATTTCAATGGAGAAAGAAGACTTGATGTTTATCTCAAAGAACCAATGAGCTCCGTGCTAGAAGGTGATATTAACATTCAGTGGGTAAGGAAAAGGCAGGATCAAAAGTTTGGAAAGTTAAGAGCGATGTAATGGTAGAGGTTTTCAAAAAGCAACAAAGAGATTTGGTCGCTATGTTTCTCGGAATTTTTGAAAACCTCTATAAAAAGAGTTTACGATTTTTAAAGGGGTGAAAAGGTTGAAGATAAACCGAATACTATCTTCCTTAGTTGTAATCGGAACCATGATGTTTGTTTCAGGGTGTGGTGACAGTGCCTCAGAAGGCGCGGGGGACGGTGGCGGGTCTGACAGTACAGGAGAATCACACGAATTTGATTTCTCTCATTTCTTTCCCCCTACCCATGCCCAAGAAACTGTCGTGGTTCAAGACTTTATCGAAGAAGTGTTGGAAAGCACAGAAGACCGCATTAGCATAACGTCTTATCCTGGTGCTTCTATTACTGCACCTGATACCCAATATGACTCTGTCACAACAGGTGTCTCTGATATTGGACTGAGTGTTCATAGCTACACGCCAGGGCAATTTCCGCTTACCTCTGTAATGGAACTTCCTTTTATAAGTGAGACGGGAGAAGGCGGCTCTAAGATTCTATGGAACTTGTATAAAGAGTTTGAGGAGATTCAAGATGAATACGATGAGACCGTACCTTTATGGTTTTACACGAGTGAGCCGGGACAAATCATTACAGTGGGTAAACCAGTAGAAAGTGTTGAAGATTTACAAGGGATGAGAATTCGCTCTCCGTCTCCTGAAGTGAACAGGTGGCTTGAACTATTGGGGGCAACACCGGTTTCGATGTCGATGAATGAAACGTATGAAGCTTTGGAACGTGGGGTTGTTGATGGGTCGGTTGCACCGATGCATGCCCTGGTTGATTATAGTTTATATGAAGTAGTGGATTACATTACGGTCGGTAGTTTTTATAATACGACATTTTTTACTGTGATGAATCAAAACAGCTGGGATTCTTTATCTGCTGAAGACCAACAGACACTGGAAAGCGTCTCAGGGGAAAGCATGGCTGCAAGTGCTGGTTCTGTCTTTGATGACCGCGAAAGGGAAGCCTTTGAAGCGGCAGAAGCGGCCGGAGTTGAAATCTACGAAATACCAGATAGTGAAATCGATACTTGGCACGAACAAATTTCTCCAGTTATTGAAGAGTGGATTGAGTCGATGGAGGATCAAGGATTACCAGGACGTGAAGTTTATGAGCGAGCGCTAGAACTAAGTGAAGAGCTCGAATAAGGTGGATTTAACGATGAACCAGTTTGGAAAAGTAGTGGATAGCATTGTTATGAAACTGACGCGCGTCTTACATTATGTATCAAATGGCATTCTCGTTTTCATTATGCTCTGTATAAGTGCAGATGTTATTGGTCGGTCGTTATTTGGCCGACCGATAGCAGGAGCGTTGGAGTTAACGGAAAGCGGTACGGCATTACTCGTTTTTTTCGCATTGGCGATGACACATAAACATCATGAACACATTGCAATTGGTTTTTTAGTCGATAAGCTGCCAAATAAGTTACAGAATCGTCTTTTGTCGGTCATGCAGTTTGTGATTTTTATCGTGTTGGTATTGATCACTTATTATCTATTTGAGAATGGCACAAGGCTGTTCGCGCGTCACACGGTAACAAGTGATTTAGGACTGCCGGTATACATATTTACCTACCTCGCTGCTGTAGGTACCCTTTTATTCGCATTTGTCGCGTTTTCTCATGGCGTGAAGTATGCAGTAAAGGGGGGAGGTAAATCATGAGTCCTGAAATGATCGGTACGTTGGGGATTGTTCTCCTTCTTCTTTTATTTTTAATGAAAGTACCTGTTAGTATATCGTTAATTATCGTCGGGACTATAGGGTTTGGGGCGATTCGTGGCTGGGAAGCAGGACTTGTTCAGTTAGGGACAACCCCTTTTAGCACGGCTAGCTCCTATTCATTAAGCGTAATTCCGTTATTTATCCTTATGGGAATGTTTTTATCTTATAGCGGTTTTGGCCGCGACTTGTACCAGGCAGTTGATGCATGGCTCGGTCATATTAAAGGCGGTCTTGCCATGACAACGATCGGGACGAGTGCCTTGTTTTCCTCGATCTCAGGTTCCGTAAATGCAACGACAGCTACGATGGCTAAAATTTCAATACCGGAAATGAAAAAGTATAATTATGATTCGGGTTTGAGCACGGCGAGTGTCGCTGCAGGTGGAACGCTTGGAATTTTGATTCCGCCGAGTGTTATTTTAATTCTTTATGGTGTACTGACGATGGAAAACGTAGGGGAGCTGTTGATTGCGGGCATTGTGCCAGGAATTTTGCAAATGGTCTTATTTATGTCTGTGATTTACTACGTGGTTCGGAAAAACCCGTCGCTAGCACCTGTTAGTGAGAAGAGAACGACCAACGAGAGATTGCGTGGTCTTATGAAGATATGGCCTTTTCTATTGCTGTTTGGCCTAAGTATTGGTGGGATTTATTTTGGTTATTTTACGCCAACAGAAGCAGGGGCGATTGGTGCTCTTGGTGCTCTTGTCATTACGCTTTGTGCAAGACGGCTAAGCTGGCATGATTTCGTAACGTCTTTAAGTGAAACGACAAGGTTAACCGCAATGATTTTTTTCATTTTAATCGGAGCGAATATCTTTAGTCAGTTTTTGGCGATTAGCCGAATCCCAGCCGAGGTGACTGCCTTTGTAAGCCAACTGGATATGTCACCTTTTCTCATATTAGCTGTCATTCTTCTCGTCTATTTTGTGCTCGGCTTATTTTTAGAAGGAATTGCGATTTTTGTTTTAACGTTGCCTGTCGTTTATCCCCTTATTACTCTCTTAGGGTTTGATGGCATGTGGTTTGGCGTCATTATGGTGATGGTCATGAATATCGGCCTGATTACGCCACCGCTTGGTATCAGTGTTTATGTGATTAGCGGCATTGCCAAAGTACCTATTGAGAAGATTTTTAGAGGGGTTACCCCGATGTTGGTGGCGATGGTTTTATGTTTAATTTTACTTGTGTTATTCCCACAGCTTGTCACATTTTTACCTGACTTAATGAGAGGGAATTAGAAAAAAAGCTAGAATCCGTTGAGGGTTCTGGCTTTGGTTTTTGTAGGAGAGGTGATACTTTTCAATAAATCGCAAGTTAACTTTACGGCTTTGCTATGATTAGTCGCATCGCACAGGTGAAACTAGACTTCTTTCTATACTTTCCATATTTCTTATCCCATTTACCTGATTTAAGGTCATCTGAAAGAGCTTTTACCAATTTATCTTCAACTCCCTCAGGTAAAAATCGCCATGCTGACTGTGATAATCGCACTTCTTTTTTTAAAAAAGCTTCGGGTCGCCCGTAAAAAGCTTCTTGAAAGCCGTCTACACAGTCAAAAGGGACTGGAATAGGCTGAACTTCGCACTTTCCTCCAAGTGCATTTGTAATGGATTTTATTGTAGGGTAACGTGACTTTTCTACCTCAATTAATTCCGGAAAGTAATGTGCATTCCAAAATTCATTCAGGGAGTCGGGATCAAACGTCATGATTACAACTTGGTCTCGGGTCACCCTTCTTAATTCTTGTAAACCTTTTCGCATGTCTGGCCAATGGTGAATCGTTACCATTGCCATAGAGGCATCGAAGGAATGATCATCAAAAGGCAATGAATCCGCTGTTCCAATGATTGCAGGTGCTTTTTGTGTTGTCTGACGTTGAGAACGCATTACCCGTGATGGCTCAACTGCTATGACGTATCTGTCACCAGGCTCGTAAGAACCGGCTCCGGCTCCTACATTTAACACCGTTTTAGCAGAGCCTAAAGCGGCATAAACATATTCTGCTATTCTCGGGTCGGTTCGTCGGTGTCCAGAATATTGATGTCCGTGTTCGTCATAATTGAAAGCGGGATTTTCGATTTCCATAATCGATTTGCACTCCTTTATATAAAACGAAGTAAGGATTCTGTGAGGGCCTAAGATTTAGGGGTCTGTCTCTGCTCGATTTTATGGATGATCAAAACCGCTGTCACCCCGGCAAGAATGAGTCCGTTTCCGACTTTGGATTCAAGTAAAGAAGGGTTAAAAATAGAAAAAATCGTGAAGATAACAACCGGTATCATTACGATGAATTGGAGTGTTCGTAAGGTCATGTAGAAATCTCCTTTTAGAAGTGAAGGGAGTCTCAAAAGGTCAAAAGCCAACCTTTCAAGACTCCCTTCTCATTTGTACCGTTTATGGATGTTGTTTTTCTTATACGTACCAGCTTCACTGAACTCGAACAATTCAAGGGACAGAGCCAGGTACCGTTTTTCGAACACATCATTGAAATGGTCACTCACAACGGTAAACAGTGCTTCACAAGTGTCTTTTTTATCATCTTCAGATCGCCCGCCACCCATTTTTACTGTCACATGAACAAAGGCATCGTCTTCGGTGTCATCTGCTACAATGTAATCGTGAAGTTCAATGGCACGAGAGCGTACCCCGCCAACAGGAAAGGTGTGAGGGCGGCCAATGAACACGTTATTTATCTTTTTTAACAACGAACGAATGTCGGTTTCAGCTTTCAAGTTCTCAGTGTATTCGACAATGATATGTGGCATAAGATGCTCCTTTCGTTTACAAATCTACTCTCCGGCACTTTACTCAGAATCGCCACCCATAATCGTATTCGATAACTTGCCGAGGCCTTCAATTTCGGTTACGACTTCATCTCCGCAAGCGACATTCACGGTTCCTTTCGGTGTGCCGGTTAAGATAATATCCCCTTCGCTAAGCGTCATAAAGCTGCTCAAATATTCAATAAGCTGTGGAATATCAAATATCATGTTTTCTGTCGTACCTTCTTGGGTGAGCTCACCGTTGACGTAGGTGCGAAGCTTAAGGTTCATTGGGTCCGGAATGTCTTTTGCATCGACGAACCAAGGACCGAGTGGTGTACAGTGATCTCGATTTTTTACCCTTAGGTTCGGCCGGTAATAGTTTTCAAGATAGTCACGAAAAGCATAATCATTAGCAATTGTATAGCCTGATACATAATCATAGGCGTCTTCTTGCTTTACATTCCGGGCTGTTTTTCCGATGACAACGGCTAGCTCACATTCGTAGTGCATGAAGGTTACATCAGACGGGCGGTGGGTTTGTCCGCGGTGACCGACGAACGTATTCGGCCCTTTTAAAAAGACAAGTGGTTCGGTTGGCGCGTTAAAGGCTAGTTCACTAGCATGATCTGCATAATTAAGACCAAGAGCAAAAACGGTTTGTGGCTCAAGAGGGGTGAGCCATTGGACTTCTTCTTCTGATACAGTGCGACCATCTTGTAAGATCAGTTGCCCGTTTTCTTCTCTTCCTTCGTGGATCGCTCCGGCATATACAACGCGTGCAGTTTTCATTAGCGGTTCCCTCCTTTAAGCGGAATTTCTTGTTCTGGTAAAATTGTATTTTCGAGAAAGCCTGCTCCGTCAATTTCAATACGGACGTGATCGTAGGCTTGGACTAATGGCGCGTCCTCAGCAACACCAATGAGAAGAGTGTCTCCTTGGTAAAGAGTCATGAATTCGGTAATGTCTTCAAGTAATTGTTCTACAGAGCGGATGAGGTTCGCGGTCGTATTTTCCTGGACGAGTTTACCGTTAACCCACGTGCGGATCGAGACGCTGTTAGGAGATTCAAACGAGTCTTTTTCAACAATCCACGGCCCCATTGGGCAAAAACCGTCTCGGGAGCGGTGTTTGACCGCTGGACGAAACACACTTTCGTGAGGAACGGTCACGTCATTTACGACTGTATAACCCATAACGTAATCTAAAGCGCTTTCTTTTTTTAGTTTAGTAGCGGTTTTTCCGATCACGATGCCGAGAGTGGCTCCCGTTTGAATGAATTCTATGTTTTTTGGAAGAGGAATGGGCTGTTTGTGACTCGTGTGGGTATTCCTCGGTTTTATGTAAAGAACAGGTGCCTGTGGAGGCTGGTTGTATGGGTCTTGATTTACAGCGTCACCTAGTTTAGCAAGCTCTCCTTTATAGTTTAAAAGTGTCCCGTAAACAGTGCCTGTGACGGGTGTCTCGTACTGTAATTCTTCCATGTTCCGTTGGATACCTTGATAAAAAATACTAGACTTTGATTGATCGAGTGATGCAATTACATCATCACGTTGACCAGATAGTTTTACTCTGACTTTTTGCATAAAATTCACTCCTCATTTTTCTGAATGTTCTATCTTCTATTTTATCATATGAAAAGGTTTTGTTGTGCGAATGACTTTTTTTGTGTGCTTTGTTGAAACTTGTTATAATTATGTAATGTAAATTTATTCACTTGATTCAGGGGGAGTTGACATTATGTCTATGAAAAAACAACAAGACTTAGGTCTTTTTCAAACAATAAACGAGCGTCACTCTGTACGTAAATATGATCCGGAGGCGACGATTCCTGAAGAGGAATTGACTGAAATATTAGAGGCTGCGTCAAAAGCGCCTTCATCTTGGAACTTGCAACATTGGAAGTTTCTCGTTGTTGATGATCCGAAGAAAAAAGAACAGCTTTTGCCAATCGCTTACAACCAGCAGCAAATCGTTGATAGTGCGGCAGTTATCGCTGTTTTAGGTGATGTACAAGCGAATGAAAATGCTGAAGATGTCTATCAAGGCGCTGTCGATAATGGCTTTATGACGGAACAAGTGAGAGACACACTCGTCGGGCAAATCAACAAAGCGTATGAAGGGGATACACCTTTTCCTCGCGATGAAGCTTTCTTAAACGCATCTCTTGCTTCGATGAATCTAATGCTTGCAGCGAAAGCAAAAGGATACGACACTTGTCCAATGGGTGGCTTCCAGCGTGGGGCCTTCGTAAAAGAGTTCAATGTACCAGAACGTTACGTACCTGTCATGCTCTTAACGGTCGGGAAAGCAGCAAAACCTGCTCACCAATCTGCACGCTTTGACCTGGAAAAAGTCGTTGTAAAGAACACATTTTAGTAGTTTGTCTATTTTTCTAGGGCTCTGCCTCTGAACGGTCGTTCAGGGACAGAGCCCTCTCTTTGTTGTTTGGAAGTTTTAAAACCCGGGGTGAGGGTAGTATTTACATAATGACCTTTCTTGGAGGTGCACGTACGATGGCTAGAACTGTTGTTGCGGTAATGGACTCATTGGGGCAAAGGGAAGAAGTTTTCGGAGAGCTGCTAAGGGATAAAGGCTATTCAGAAAGTGATATTCATGTCATTTCTAAAGACGACGAGGAAGCGGATCGTTATGCACGCTACTTTGAGCAAGGGAATTACGTCGTTACGGTTGATGTTGAAAAGGATCTTGGTAAGAAGCATAAACAAGACCCGGAGCATTTTGCAAAAAAGCACGAATCTATCGCAGATCAAGGGCACTATCCGCATCATCATATGAAGCGAGGGATGTAACCGCGGATTGCCCGCTACTTTAGTTAAATAGCTAATTTGCCTGGTATCTTCTTTTAGATATCAGGCTTTTTCTTTGGGGAAAGAGCGATCCTGCTCATATTAAGGGGGCCGAACCAATGAACTGTTAAGCTTGGCAGTACTTACGGCAGAGCGTGAATAACCAGATTAAAAAGCAGTTTGACTAGAAAAAGAGCCTAGTTGACCAGATCCCACCCACTCCCAACGAGCAGGCATAACCAAAGCGGGCTAATCCAATGTGTAGTAAGATGAAGAAAGGTTTAACAGGCGGTATTCATTGCTGTGAAGACATACACCTAGAACAGGACGGGATTCAAATGATATGGGAATTGCTTTTTATTTTTTTGATCATCTTAATTGGAGGTTTTGTTCAAGGGGCTAGTGGGTTTGGTTTAGGGCTCGTGGTCATGGGGTTTTTGCCTCTAATGCTTACAATTAAAGAGAGTACGTTAATTGTGATTGCTTTATTACTTGTCGCTTCATTAAGTATACTTCGTAAAATCTATAAACATATTGAATTAAAAGGATTAATTATCGTTTTGAGCTCGGCTCTTGTTGGACGAGTGTGTGCTTTTTTTGTTTTGAATGCGTACGGGGAAATGGAGATTATGAAGCAGTGGCTGGGCTTCTTTTTAATCGGGATGGTCATTTATTTAGTATTAGATAAAAAGAAAAAGGACTCTTCAATTGGGATCAACCCTATAATTCCGATCATACTTGGGTTTCTTAGTGGGTTTGTTGGAGGCGTGTTTGCTGTAGGAGGCCCATTTATGGTGTTTTATTTCTTGATAGTCTACAAAGATAAGCTTAAATACAGTGCTAACCTGCAAGTGACGGTTGTTGTCACCACGTTGTTCTCCCTTATTTTGCATGGTTTGAACGGAGACTTTAATACTGGCTTTTATGTGTATTTCTTCGTAGGGGTTGTCGGTGTTTTTATTGGAACGAGTTTAGGTTTGAAATGGTTTGAAAAACTACCAAATAACGTGATTCGCAAATTTGCGATGATTTTAGTATTTATAGCTGCATTGAATTTAATTATATTCAGCTAGATTCGGAGTGGGGGTGTGTCTTACCCTCTTTGTTAAAATTCTGGAAAAGCTCTTTAGAGTTAACGAAATTTATTAGTGGGCATGATATGATAGAACTAGTTTCAAGAGGTTGTGATTTTTTTAAAAGATACTGCAATAGATTGTATTTAGGAGGTAGTACTCGTGGAAAATAGAAAACAAGATTCAACGGTGGCACAGCCGTTTGTCGATAAAATTATTGAAAATGTAGAGAAGGTTGTTGTAGGAAAGCGTAGTGAAATTGAGCTAAGTTTAATCGCGATGCTCAGTGGTGGGCACGTCCTTTTAGAGGATGTTCCAGGAGTTGGGAAAACGATGATGGTAAGAGCAATTGCTAAATCGTTAGGCGCTGATTTTAAACGAATTCAGTTTACGCCGGATCTCCTTCCTTCTGACGTGACGGGTGTTTCTGTGTTTAACCAGCAGACGATGGATTTTGTTTTCCGGCCAGGACCGGTGATGTCCAATGTCGTTTTAGCTGACGAAATTAACCGGACATCTCCGAAAACGCAGGCGGCTCTGTTAGAAGCGTTAGAAGAAGGAAGTGTGACGACCGACGGAATGACACGAGAGTTACAAGATCCCTTTTTTGTCATGGCTACTCAAAACCCGATTGAGTATGGCGGTACGTATCCGCTTCCTGAAGCGCAGCTCGACCGGTTTTTGTTCAAATTTAAAATTGGTTACCCTTCTAAACGTGAAGAGCTTGAAGTTTTAAACCGTGTTGAAAAGAAGCATCCGATCGAGGCTTTAAAGGAAGTCCTTACCCTCGATGATTTACTGAACATGCAAAAAGAAGTGGTCAATGTTTATGTTGATGAAATGGTGAAAACGTACATTATTAATCTTGTAACTGCAACACGAAAGCACCACACGGTTTATTTAGGTGCTAGTCCTCGTGCTTCTATTGCGCTTATGAAGGCAGGACAAGCCTATGCTTATATGCAAAAACGGGATTACGTCATTCCTGATGACATTAAGTTTTTGGCACCTTATGCATTAGGACATCGTATTCTCTTAAACTCGGATGCAAAACTTTCAAATTTAACCAATGATCACGTGATCCGTGATGTCATTAAACAAGCAAATATTCCTGTTCAAAAGGAAGCTACTAAAGGATGAGCTACCTGAAATCGGTGTACCTGGCAGTAAAAAAAGTGATGAAGCTTATTGCTCTAGTAGCAGTTGTTGTTGGAACGTTTAGCTATGCGATGTTTCAAGGCGGCTTTGTGAGCTGGTTTTTGTTTTATGCGGTAACAACGATTTTTGTCGTGATGCTTTTGTATATAGCGATTCCTTTAGGAGCTTTGGAAGTAACGAGATCTTTCGGACAGTCGGCTGCTGTTGCTGGTTCGAAAATGACAGTGACGGTAACCATCAAAAGAAAGTGGCCGTTTCCGTTTTTATACTTGGTCGTAGAAGATGAGATGGACGAAGGGTTGGAGAGACAGCTTGATTGTTCTCCGAAAATGATTTTTTACCCGACCGTCAAAAAAGAATTGACATTTCAATATACGATTCCTTCGTTGAAGCGGGGGGAGTATGCATTTAAAGGGACTCGTTTAGAGACGAGTGATATGTTCGGGTTGTTTCAAAAACAAAAGTATGTAGCTGCTTCCGAGGACCTTCTTGTTTACCCGGATTATCATCACATTGAACGCTGGTCCGCTTATGAAAGGCACGATACCGAAACGCGGTTGTCGGCAGCTGATTTTGTAGAGGATGTAACGTCAGTTGCTGGGGCGAGGGAATATGTACCGGGGGACAAGTTAACGAGTATTGATTGGAAAGTGAGCGCTCGTGCGAATAAGCTCATGACGAAAGAGTTTGAGGAGTATATTGGGCAGAATTTCCTTATGGTCTTAAACGAGCGTGTAGCTGATTATCAGTCGGACACATTGGAGGCTTTTGAAAAAGGAATAGAGCTTATTACGTCAGTTGTAATGTACTCCCATCGCAGACAGCTTCAGTATGGGCTTTGGTCAATGGGGGAGCATGTAACAAAATTCCCTTTGGATGCTGGTGCAGATCAGCAGCAGCGACTCGTTTATCATTTGGCAAAAGTGAAAGCGACAAGGACAGGGGACTTTGAAGCGCGCTTTCGTGAAGAAAGTGATCAAATCCCAAAAGGAACATCGTTCATTTTAGTTACAACGGAATTAAGTGATGAACTTCTTAACCGTGTGAAAATTTTGTTAAGCAGACGTGTACAGGTGTATGTTTGCTTAATGGTGACAAAAGTGGACCGGGACCCTTGGGAGAAAGAACGCTTTTATGAACTAAAGCGGCAAGGGGCCGTGACTTATATGATTTCAGACGGTAATTTATCAGACGCGATCTCTACAAATGAAGGTGAGCGCTATGAAACGATTCGATAAAGAAAAATCTCATACATTTGTTCATTTTCTTGTGTACGCTCTCGGCTTCTTGCTTGTTTGGGAGTGGCTAAAGCCGATTCCCTTAGTGACGTATACCGGTGAAATTGAAATGTTTGCCTACTTTGCTATGTTGGCTTTTCTGTTAATCTTTTTTAAGGTTCCATTTTACGCTACGATCCCACTGCTCTTTATTGGGAGCTTGTATGGACTTCATACGATTTTTCACGAAGGCAGCTTTTTTAGCAGAGAAGGAGGCGGAGAATCAGTTCGCTTCTTTTTTGCAGACCTTGCACAAAACTTCCGGTTCATTCTATCTTGGGATCTCTATGCTTTAACCGATCCGTTCCGTTCGTTTTTGTTCTTTTTATTACTAGGGTTGGTCGCTTATTTAATGTATTTTTGGATTTTCCATATTAAGAAAATCTTCTTTTTTATTTTTGCAACGATTGTTTATATCACCCTTCTTGATACGTTTACTGTAGTTGATGCAAGTATGGCGATCGTTCGCATCGTCGTCATTAGCTTCTTTTTAGTAAGTATGCTTCACATGCTCAGTGTTCAGGCAAAAGAGAAAGAAATTGGCAGACGTTCTGCTTCCTTTATGTCAACAGCCTGGCTTTATACATTGGTCGTTATGATTTTGGCCGCGACGACAATCGGTTACGCAGCTCCGAAATTAGAGCCGCAGTGGGATGACCCTGTCCCGGCAATGGAACGGTGGGTTACAGGTGAAACGGGTATTGGCGGCGAAGGAGTCAGACGTGTAGGTTACGGGGACAACGATGAACGTTTGGGTGGCGGATTCATTCAGGATGATACTCCGGTCTTTTATGCGGAAACAGAACAGCCGGGGTACTGGCGAGGCGAATCAAAACATGAATATACGGGCCATGGCTGGGTTTCAAGTCCGCAGTACGAAGAGTCATCCTCCGTTTTCCAAGAGGAAGTAGATTATTACATGTACGACTCTTCTGTTAAAACTGAGAACTATTCAACATTGCTAACGATGGAAGAAGGGGTAGGCTATTCGAATCTTTTTTACCCTGGACAGCTTACGTCTTTAAACGTCGATACGATGGGCTTCTCTGTAGACGGCCAAACGGACGGAGCTCCTGTGCCGCAGTTTGAAACCGATGTCGTTGGCGGTGAAGTCGTTGCTCGGGGGCAGGGAGGAAATGAGGATGTTCAACTTTTAGAATATGAACTTCAATATGACTATCCTGCTTTTAATATTGATACACTAGAATCTTCAGATCAGGAAGACCCAGACGACATTCGCGATCTGTATTTACAGCTTCCTGACGATTTGCCTGAGCGAGTAGTTGAGCTGGCAGAAGAAATTACAGACGAACATGACAATCGTTATGATAAAGTGGTTGCAGTTGAGCAGTATTTTTCAGAAAATGACTTCACATACGATACCGCTGACATTCCTGTTCCAGAAGAAGGTGAAGACTACGTCGATCAATTTTTGTTCGATTCTCGTCGTGGCTATTGTGATAATTTTTCAACTTCCATGGCCGTTTTACTAAGGTCCGTTGATATTCCGACGCGCTGGGTGAAAGGCTTTACGGAAGGGGAGTCCGTTGAAAATCTCGACGATGGCCTGGAACGTTACGAAGTTACGAATGGAAATGCTCATTCTTGGGTAGAAGTTTACTTTGAAGGGGTAGGTTGGGTACCATTTGAACCGACACAAGGATTTAATAACAACGTCGAGTTCACTGAAGAAAGTGAAGAGCTAGATATTACCACAGAAGATGACGAAGAAGATGAGGATAGAGAGTCTGCTGAAGTGCCGGGCCAAGATGACATGACACCGCCGATGGAAGATGACCTTGATGAAGGCAGTGCCGGACCTGGTAGCGGAGGGACGTTTAACCTCGGCTCCATCAATTGGCTTACACCAAAAACGTTTTTCATTTCACTTATCGTCCTTGTCATAGTATTGATTATGTATCAGAAAAAACATCGGATGCTCAACCGGTATTTCTTATGGTATTACAAACTACTAGGGAGAGATGAACGTTTTGTAGAAGCCTATCAGCGTGCGCTTTGGATACTCGATAACGAAGGTATTCCACGAGGTGATGGAGAAACACTCAGGGAGTACGCTAAGCGCGTCGATCATATTACAGGCACAATGGCCATGGGGCGCTTAACAGATCGTTATGAAAGAGTATGTTATGGTGGGAAAAATACCAAAAGCAACTGGTCAGAAGAAAAGCATTCTTGGGAAGAGCTGGTTAATGCATTGAAGTCTTGACCGGGGAGCTTTAGATTGGTAAAATGAATCCGTTCGAAAACCAACGTGTTAAGAAACAATGAGGTAAAAAAACAACTGGATCCTTCGTATATCCTTAGGAATAAGGCCTAAGAGTCTCTACCGGGTTGCCATTAACTACCTGACTATGAAGGCAGATTCTATGTTTGCAATAGAGAGGTTCAAAAATTCTTTTGTACGCTCATTAAAACTAGAATTCTGCCTTTCTGTCTTTTATTGACGGCAAGGGGGATTTCTAGTTTTTTTTAAGAGTTGAATGAATTTCATAATTCTGAGCCCAGGCTACGTTGGACGGAAACTCCTGCGGAAAAACGGACCATCTGAGACCCGGCAGGGCGCTTTTCTCGAGGAGGCTGAAGCGTTGCCTGCGGAAAGTGAAGCCATGGAAGCGGCACCCTTTGTATTTGAGTTCTAGAGTTATTCAGTAATCCCCAATTAACCTGTCCTATTAAATGTAACCAGCACTTTTTATCGGACAGAACATAGGCATGTCATCGGGTAAGGGCGCCTTGCGCTTTTCTTTTACTAGGAAATAAACAGGCTTCAAGAGTTTTTGAGCCTGATCTGCATGAAATGAAAGCATAGCCGATCATAATAAGGAACAGATAGCGGATCGGGTTGACAATAATGTAAAGGTGGATGGATGATGCAGGAGATTAACGAAAAGATTATTGTCCTTGATTTCGGAGGACAGTATAACCAGCTGATTACACGTCGTATTCGTGATCTTGGAGTGTTTAGTGAGTTGCACTCCCACAAAGTAACGGCAGAAGAAATTAAAGAAATGAATCCAACAGGCATTATTTTTTCAGGTGGGCCGGGAAGTGCTTACGTTGAAGGAGCACCTTCTTGTGATGAAAAGATTTTTGATTTAGGCATTCCGGTTTTAGGGATTTGCTATGGTATGCAGCTGATGACACATCACTTTGAGGGAAAAGTGGAAGCGGCAAATCACCGAGAATACGGAAAAGCGATCATTGATGTTGAAAACGAAAATAAACTATTTGAAGGACTTCCAAAAGAGCAGTCTGTTTGGATGAGTCACGGTGATAAAGTGGTGGCACCTCCTGCTGGTTTTGTTGTCGATGCTACGAATGTCTCTTGTCCGGTTGCGGCAATGAGTGATGTACGCCGTAAACTATACGGGGTTCAATTCCACCCGGAAGTACGAAACAGTGAGTACGGAAATGAACTTTTGAAGAACTTTGTCTATAGTATTTGTGAATGTGAAGGCAACTGGTCGATGGAAAATTATATCGATATGGAAGTTGACAAAATACGTGAAGCTGTTGGCGATCGTCAAGTGTTGTGCGCTCTAAGCGGAGGTGTAGACTCTTCTGTTGTAGCCGCTCTTGTTCATAAAGCGATTGGTGATCAGCTTACGTGTATGTTTATTGATCACGGCTTGCTTCGAAAAGGGGAGGCTGACAGTGTGATGAAGACCTTCACTGAAGGGTTTGACATGAAGGTCGTAAAAATTGATGCCCAAGAGCGTTTCCTTTCAAAGCTAGCGGGGGTATCCGATCCTGAGCAAAAACGTAAAATTATCGGTAATGAGTTTATTTACGTGTTTGAAGAAGAAGCAGGTAAACTTAAGGACATGGACTTTTTGGCTCAAGGAACGCTGTATACTGATATTATCGAAAGCGGCACGGATACGGCACAAACGATTAAGTCTCACCATAACGTAGGTGGACTGCCGGAAGATATGAAATTTGATCTAATTGAACCGTTGAACACACTGTTTAAAGATGAGGTGCGTGAGGTCGGTTCTGAGCTGGGTCTTCCGGACGAAGTCGTGTGGCGCCAGCCGTTCCCAGGACCAGGGCTTGGTATCCGAGTACTTGGAGAGATCACAGATGAGAAACTAGAAATTGTCCGTGAATCTGATGCTATTTTACGCGAAGAAGTGAAAAATGCTGGTCTTGAACGTGAAATCTGGCAGTACTTCACAGCGCTTCCGGATATGCGAAGTGTCGGTGTAATGGGTGATGAAAGAACGTATGACTATACAGTAGGTGTGCGTGCTGTAACTTCGATCGATGGCATGACTTCTGACTGGGCGCGCATTCCTTACGATGTGCTAGAGAAAATTTCTACACGTATTGTAAATGAAGTTGCTCACGTAAACCGGGTTGTGTATGACATAACATCTAAGCCACCTTCAACGATTGAGTGGGAATAAACCTTGTTTTTGGGTGCGAAACCGAACATTAGTTAAAAATTGGATTGTGAATATTCGTGTTTAACATTGACACCTCTTTCTAACCTCTGGTACTATAAGTGAGGAACACAAGGTAGTTCGTATAATAACGGGAATAAGGCCCGTAAGTCTCTACCAGGTTGCCGTAAATGACCTGACTACGAACGATCGAGTTGGAAAGAGGAGGGCTCTTAACTAGAGAGCTTGAGCTTGTATTCATTTTTCAACCTTTCGTCGTATTTTATAGAAGACTTTCGCTCCGGGCCTACTTGTAGGCTCGGAGTTTTTGCGTAGAAGAGCAAAAAGTTCAGGGGACTGTCCCCCGAACAATTTGTCGGGGGACAGTCCCCGTACAATTTTGTGAAGAAATGAAGGGGAGATTGGGGAATGAAAGGTTACTTTCAGTTTGATGAATTAGAGACGAATTATCGTCGTGAATTTTTAGGTGGTTTGACGACATTTTTGGCGATGGCATACATTTTGTTTGTGAATCCTAATGTTCTTGAGCCGACGGGGATGGATACGGGTGCGGTGTTTGTAGCTACAGCACTTGCTGCAGCGATTGGAACCGCGATTATGGGGCTTGTTGCTCGTTATCCGATTGCCCTAGCACCAGGAATGGGACTTAACGCATTTTTCACGTTTTCGGTTGTCCTGGGTCTTGGGATTCCGTGGGAAACAGCTCTACTTGGTGTTTTTATTTCCGGTATTGTCTTTATAATCATTTCTGTCATCGGTATTCGTGAGTTAATTATTAATGCGATTCCAGCTGAACTTAAATACGCAGCAGCAGCAGGTATTGGATTATTTATTGCTTTTATTGGGCTGCAAAATGCTGGAATCGTCGTGTTTTCTGAAGATACAATGGTACAAGTAGGAGATCTTACGAATCCAACGACGTTACTTGCTGTATTTGGTGTAGTCATTACCGTCATTCTGATGACGATTGGCTTAAAAGGCGGTATCTTTTATGGAATGATCGCTACGGCTGTAGCAGGAGTTCTATTTGGACTTATTGAAATGCCAAGTTCCATTGTCGGATCAGTGCCAAGTCTGGCGCCAACGTTCGGAGCGGCTTTTGCCCCGTTCGGTGAAATGGCTTTATCTGAAATTTTCACATTTCAACTATTAATTGTTATCTTAACGTTCTTATTTGTAGATTTCTTTGATACAGCGGGAACTTTATATGCTGTTGCAAACCAAGCTGGCTATGTGAAAAATAACAAGCTTCCAAGAGCGGGCCGCGCGTTATTGGCGGACTCTTCCGCATCGTCTATTGGTGCGATTCTTGGTACATCGACTACGACGGCTTATATCGAATCGTCTTCAGGAATTGCTGCAGGTGCCCGAACAGGGTTTGCCTCCCTTGTCACAGCGTTCTTTTTCTTGATAGCTTTGTTTTTCTCACCACTCCTTGTGGTCGTAACAGGAGAAGTAACAGCTCCTGCATTGATTATTGTCGGTATTCTGATGGCTGGTGCTCTTTCCAATATTGACTGGAAACAGTTTGAAGTAGCTGTACCTGCATTTTTAACGGTGATCGCGATGCCATTAACGTATAGTATTGCCACAGGAATTGCTCTCGGGTTTATCATGTACCCAATTACGATGATCGCGAAAGGTCGTTGGAAAGAAGTTCATCCAATCATGTACGTGATGTTCTTTGTGTTCATTCTTTATTTTGTTTATCTAGGTGAATAAAGTATAATCCGGGGGTCTGTCCCTGAGCACTCGCTCAAGGACAGACCCCTTTTTGGTATTAGATGTTAGAAAAAGAGCTTTTTAGGGTAAACTACTTGAAAATGTCGTTTGCCTTTGGGGAGGGCTTACATATGCCAAGAGTCTTATCGATAAGTACGGAAGTGCCACCTCATACAGTAGAACAAAATGAAACGGAAGCCATTGTCAAAGAAATGTTTCGCGAGTCATTTACTGATATTGATCGTCTAATGAAGATTTTTGGGAATGGTCAGATTCAAAGGCGGAATTTCGTCGTTCCGAAAGAATGGTTTGCTGAAGATCATTCGTTTGAAGAAAAGAATGACTTATACATAAAAGAAGCGGTACACCTAGGAACTGAGGCAGTCCGCACATGCCTTGCTCCAAACGAATTTCTTAATGAGGCCATCGACTATAATGACATTGATGCGATCATTTACGTATCGAGCTCGGGCTTAGCTACACCAACGATCGATGCACGAATTATCAACCAACTGCCGTTTTCTCCGCACATTAAACGCATCCCGCTCTGGGGACTAGGGTGTGCAGGCGGGGCAGCTGGTGTGAGCCGGGCCTATGAGTATTGCCGAGCCTATCCAGATGCCAAGGTTCTCGTCTTGTGTGTTGAGCTATGTAGTATAACCTTTCAGAGAAATGACATCAGAAAAAGCAACCTCGTTGGCACGTCGTTATTTGCAGATGGAGTCGCTTGTGCCCTTGTAGTAGGAGACAACGTTGAGACCGAGAATAATCAAGCATTACCGGCGATTCCGCATATTCTTGGCACACAGTCTACTCTCATGAAGGACAGTGAAGATGTGATGGGGTGGGATGTGAAAAATGAAGGCCTCCACGTCATTTTTTCCCGCGATATCCCGTCTATTATAAAGGAGTGGCTAAGGCCAAACGTTGACATGTTTCTCGAACAACAAGGCTTAACAAAAGAAGACATTGCTCACTTTGTTGCCCATCCTGGTGGAAAGAAAGTACTGGAAGCATACGAAACAGCAATGAATTACTCTAAACAAATGACAGAAATACCGAGAACAGTCCTTGAAAACCACGGAAACATGAGCGCGCCTACCGTACTCTATGTATTAAAAGAAACGATGCTTCAGCGGCCAGAGAGTGGGAGCCAGGGGATCATGACCGCATTAGGACCTGGTTTTTGTTCTGAAATTCTTCACTTGAAATGGGAGGCGGTCAGATGATGATGCTTTTTGGGACGTTAATCGGGATCATAGTGGCACAGCGAGGAATAGAACTTGTTGTAGCCAAAAATAATGAACGATGGATGCGCGAAAAAGGAGCCCGTGAATTTGGCGAATCTCACTACAAGTGGATTGTGGTTATGCATGCGAGCTTCTTTCTCATTCTCATTGCTGAAGTGTTTATGCTAGAAAAGTCAGCGATCACTTGGTGGGCACTCCCGTTTACGATCTTCCTTTTAGCTCAGGCTGGACGGATATGGGCACTCACATCACTTGGGCGCTATTGGAATACAAAAATCATAGTATTACCTGGTGCGAAGTTAGTTAAAAAAGGTCCGTATCGCTGGCTCAGTCATCCAAACTATGCGATTGTTACGATAGAATTTCTCGTGATCCCGCTCATTTTCGAAGCATATCTCACGTGTATACTCTTTACGCTATTGAATGGGCTCATTCTATTAAAAGTGCGGATTCCAGAAGAAGAAAAAGCACTCGGATGGGCGACGGAACAAGTCGGGAATAAATGATAACAAGTCAGGAGAAACGCCACAAATGCGAACAGTATTCTTCTACCTACACAAAAAGGAGTAATCCGTCAGAAGACGATTACTCCTTTTTGTATGGGTGACAGAAACTATTTACACCAACTCCGACTGCAAATAGTGATAAAGTAACTTCGTCGTTTCTTCAATTGAGGAACGATGGGTTCTTTCAAACGCATGAGAGGAATCAATTCCGGGACCGACTAACCCATGTACAATATCATGTCCCGCACGGATCGCCGCTGAGGCATCTGAGCCATAGTAAGGATAAATATCAAGCTTATAGTTCACTTCATTTTCTCTTGCAAGCTGAACTAAATGCTTACGCAATCCATAGTGATAAGGGCCACTCGCATCTTTTACGCATATCGACACGGTGTATTCATCGGTAGATTGACCATCACCCATCGCTCCCATATCGACAGCTAAATATTCTACTGTCTCAGGTGTGATGTTCGAATTCCCGCCGTATCCGATTTCTTCATTGTTTGAGATCAAAAAATGCGTTGTATAAGGCAGCTCCACGCTTTCTTCCTTCACTTGTTTGATTAATTGTAAAAGGATACCGACACTCGCTTTATCGTCTAAATGGCGAGACTTGATGTAGCCATTAGCCAACACTTCGGCCCTGGGATTAAACGAGACAAAGTCACCAACTTCAATTCCAAGAGCACGGACTTCATCAGCACTATGTACTTTTTCATCAATACGGATTTCCATATTATCTTGATTACGCTCAGCTTTCCCAGCGTTTTTATACACATGGACCGACGTTTGATGCATGAGAATCGTTCCACTATATTTCTCTCCAGCGGTCGTTTCAATTTGACAATACTCGCCTTCAATCGAGTTGTATTTAAAACCGCCGATAAGGTCGAGCTTCAAGCGGCCACTCGCTTTTACTTCCTTGACGATCGCGCCTAACGTATCAACGTGAGCGGTTAGCATGCGATGTTGATCGCTATCCTTTCCTGGAATCGTAGCAATCAATCCACCTTTTCGGTTCCGCTTTGTTCCCACTTGCAGGTCACGAAGAACCCCCTCTACAAATGAAATTACTTCGTCCGTATTCCCAGAAGGACTCGGAATCTCTACTAATTCTTTAATCAATTCAATCGTTTTATCAGCATTCGGATAACTCATGACACCCACTCCTGTCAAAAAAATTCTGTTAGTTATCCCTCTATTATATCGGTAAAAGAACGAACGACAAACCAAATCATTAGGATATTCCTGAACTCGCAAAAAATCCGTTATAATAGAATGGAAATAATATTTTAAAATTTTAAATAATTTGGGTAATTCTTCACTACCCATTATAAAGAAGGTGTTATCGATGAGGATTCATAACAAATTTATGGTTTTCTTTATTATTGTTCTCTCTCTCATGTGTGCGATTACGTTAATTATTTACAAAAATAGTCAAGAGTCTATTGGTCAGTATGATCGTATTCTCCAACGTTTTCTCGTTTTAAATGAAATCTCACAAAACACAGATGAGATCAATCACGTATTTCAAGATTATTTATTAGTCCAAAACGAAGAAAGGCTTGAAGATTTTGAACAATATAAGGCTGAAATCTACTCGAATCAAGCACAGTTCACAGAAGTTATTTCACCACAATACGATACTTCACTTTCAAAAAATTATTATCACATGCTTTCCTATTTTATTGATCAAATGGAAAGGTCACTAGAGACTCAAACGCAAGAGCAGACAACAGAGCACTTTATATATCGAGAGGAAGTCGAGAAAGTAGCGACTTGGTTAAATGAGACGACGTTAAGGCTAATCAATCACGAATTGGAGGATTATCATCAACTGCATTCTGATAGCTTAATGCAAAACCAGTTTCATTTATCCTTTGCGATCTATGGCGCGATGTCCCTTTTTGCTATCAGCCTATTATTCACGTATTTTATGTCGAAAAGGATTCTCTCACCTATTCATCGTTTAGTAGAGCAGGCGAATGAACTTTCAACCGGAAACTTTGATGTAAAAGATGTCGAAGTGACCAATGATGAGGTTGGTGTTCTGAGCGAAACCTTTAATCAAATGAAACGAAACGTAAAACAACTATTTGTAGAAATCAAACAACGAGCTAAGCTGGAACAAAAGTTACAGGACCAGGAAATCAAAAACATTGAAACGCATCGTTTATTAAAAGAAATGGAATTACGCTCATTACAAAATCAGATGAACCCTCATTTTTTATTTAACACGTTAAATGTCGTCTCTAAGATGGCGTACATCGAAGGAGCGGAAAAGTCGAGTGACTTAGTTGTCTCGATTTCGAAGCTGCTTCGTTATAACTTAAGACCACTTGAAAAGGCGGTTACTTTACGAGATGAGATTAGCCATGTGAAAGAATATATTGAAATCCAGCAAGTGCGTTTTAGTGAAAGGATCGTAGTTGAAATTAAAATTGAAACGAATGATTTAGACATTCCGATTCCTTTACTAACACTACAGCCGATTGTAGAAAATGCGTTCATTCACGGGGTGGACGCAAAAGAGTCAGGCGGAGAAATATGCATCCGTGTTTTTGAAAGAAATCATGCAGTTGTTGCCGAGATTTCGGATAACGGTGAGGGAATTGATGCTGACGTCCTTAAAGAATTAACGGATGAACCAAAAGGACATTTAACAGGGATTGGCCTCATGAATGTCCAAAAAAGACTGAGAATGTTTTATGACAAGGATGATACCGTGAAAGTAAATTCCACTTTAGGGTATGGAACGACGATCCAACTGTCATTACCGAAAACAAATGAAGCTGAAAGGTGGGCTTGACATGAAGCATAGAATGATGGTTGTGGATGATGAGGTGTTAGAAAGACAAGCTTTAAAATCAATGATCACTAAATTGTTTGATGATGTTGAGGTCGTAGCTGAGGCCGGAAATGGGAGGAGTGCAATTGAACTTGCAGATGAAAAGCACCCTGACATTATTACGATGGATATTAAACTGCCAGGTATGGACGGATTACAAACGATTGAAGAAATTCAGTTAAACCATCCTCATATTCGTTTTATTGTCCTTTCAGCATTTGATACATTTTCTTATGCTCAAAAAGCGATGACGTTAAACGTCAACCATTACTTGTTAAAGCCATACAAACAAGAGGAGCTTAAGGAGACGGTGTCCAAAATATGCAGAGATAGAGAAAGGGAACAAAAAGCTAGAGTTGAAAAAATAAAAATGAAGGACCACCAAGAGCATATGAAAACATTAGTGGAAGTGGAATGGGTCTCGACAATTATTCACAACCAAATACAAGATATCTCGATCGATGAATTGAATCAACTTATTGGACTTAGCTTCAATGAAGGCATTGGTGTTATTGTATATTTTCACGAAAAAAACGGTCATATTGAAGACTCTCAACAAAAGTCATATCTATATCAGCAAGTTAAAACGGTGTTAAAGCAAACCTCCAACTGTTTGGTCGGACCGATGATTTACGATCATATTCCTTTGTTTATGTTAAAACAAAGCGGAGAAGCAAAAGTAAGTTTGCGTAATCAAGTGATCACAAATATGAAAAAACTATTTGACCATCTATCAACTATTCCTCATCTTAAAGACGTTTCTGTATCAGCCGGTGCGGGAACCTCAGTTTATAACCTTGAAGGCTTTCAAGAATCTTATCACGAAGCATTAGTAGCTTCGCGAAGTGAAACGAAAGATCGCCGTGTGCAATTTTATCAAGATTTAGCAAAAGAAAAACCAGTAAAGGTTGATTCTATTAATCGCGAGAAAGAATTGCTCGTTACCATTCAACAAGTGGATTATGAGCGGGCACACCGGATGATGGAAGGAATCATCAATGATCAGGTGTTGAAGCATGGTGTTCATCTTGAAAAGATCAAAAGATCCCTGACAGAACTGTTCATCTTAATATCGCGGCTTTCGGACTTTCCACTAGGACAAGAATTAGCTTATTTTCCTGAGGTTGTTTCTGTAGATCAGTTAAGAAATACAGCTTTTTACCGACTCAACAACGTGATGCAGGTTTTAGAAAAACAAAAGGAACAAAAAAGTGAAGATATGTTAGAGAACATTCAATCTTATATAAAACAGCATTTTAAGGATGACCTCTCGCTAGAATCGATTTCAAATCAAGTCAACTTAAGCCCTTCCTACTTTAGTAAACTTTTTAAGGAGAAGACGGGGCAAACGCTCATAGATTATTTATCTAAAGTGCGCATTAAAAAGGCGAAGGAATACTTAAACACTTCAGATTTAAGTTTGAAAGAAATTTGTTTTGAAGTAGGGTATCATGATCCGAATTATTTTAGCCGGGTTTTTAAAAAGTATGAACGTGTATCTCCTAGACAATATCGTCAAGAGGTGGCGAAAAAGCAACAGAGTTGACGATAACATCCAAAGGTAAAAGAAAATTGTCCTTGTTTTTCGTAAAATTATGCTAGTTCACTAGACTTAAGTATGAATTTATTTCACAGATGATAAAAAAGTAAAGGTGATAACAAAAATATAAGTAGTAATATTCTGAAAACAACCTCCTTGGCATGATTAAATATGGATGTAAGCGATTTCAATTAAATTCAGACCAATCTAAAAGGGGGATTTCCAATGCCATTGAAAAAGTATGCTTCATTTCTACTATTATCGATGCTGTTACTTTTAGCTGCATGTGGATCTGATGATGTTGATTCAGAAGATGTAAATGGAGCAGACGAAGGTGAAAGCGAAACGACTGAAGATGACGGAGAAGAAAGCTCATCGGAAGCGACCGGAGATACAGAGGGTGAGTTAGAGATTTTCAGCTGGTGGACAGGAGCTGGAGAAGAGGCTGGCTTACTCGCTTTAATTGATTTATTTGAAGAAAAAAACCCTGACATTGAAGTAGTCAATGCGGCTGTCGCTGGTGGAGCTGGAACGAACGCTCAAGCTGTTTTAGCGAGTAGAATGCAAGGAAATGATCCGCCAGGTACTTTCCAAATTCATGGTGGAGCGGCACTAAACACAGGCTGGGTGGCTGCAGGTAGAATGGATCCACTTACTGATCTTTACGAAGAACAGGATTGGCTGGACAAATTTCCGCAGGATTTAATTGATATGGTAACAAGTGATGGAGACATCTATTCTGTACCGGTGAATATTCACCGAAGTAATGTTCTCTTTTATAACGTTGAGGTTTTTGACGAGCATGGGTTAACCCCGCCGACAACGTTTGATGAATTTTATGAAGTAGCAGATACATTGCAAGAGGCAGGAGTTACACCACTTGCACTAGGCGATCGTGAAAGCTGGACTGCACTTCACCTATTAGAAACGATTGCGTTAGGTGTTCTCGGCCCAGATGGCTATAACGATTTGTGGACGAAGGATTTAGCGTTTGATTCATCGGAGTTTCAAGAAGTATTAGAGCATTTTGACCGTTTCTTAGATTATACCAACGATGATCATGCCGCTCGTAACTGGCAGGACGCATCTCAATTGGTGGCGCAAGGAGACGCGGCAATGAACGTTATGGGAGACTGGGCAGCAGGCTATTTTGCTACTGATTTAGAGTTAGAGCCGAATGAAGATTTTGGCTGGGTCGCTACTCCTAATTCTGCGGGATCTTTCATGGTTGTAACCGATAACTTCGGCTTGCCTAAAGACGTAGAAAACCCAGAAATAGTGAAGGATTTCCTTCGGGTACTCGGTTCTGTAGAAGGCCAGGATACGTTCAACCCGCTTAAAGGCTCGATTCCTGCTCGAGTAGATGCTGATCCAGAGCAATATAATGCTTACGGACAACAAACAATTGAAGAATTTAATGAAAGTACATTAACGCCTAGCTTAGCACATAACTCGGCCGCTCCTGCTGGCTTTGTTTCACAAGCAGACCAAGCGATCAATGTCTTTGTATCTTCAAGAAACATCGAACAAGCGATGGAGACATTACAGCAGGCTGCTGAAGAAAACATCGAGTAATCATTTATGTGTGTGGGGGTTAAGGGTGGTAGAATGCCTACCACCCTTTCCTATTTTTCCTTTAAGAGGATGTTCAAAAAGTCCGCTAAAAATAGCTGTTGGAGTGGAGAGTATGATCTCCTGCTACATACCACCACGTCCTGGGGAAGATCGTTGGCTCGCTTCTTTTAGCATCAGATGTCTCTTTCGTAGCTAATTAAGCTTACGAAGAGTATCCGTCGAGACAGGTTGTAGTGGTCGCTATGATGTCTTGCTCGTCGCTCCGGTGCTCGAAGACTTTGCCGCCTCGACCTAATCGGCTCTGTTTATGCTCCATTTAAACACGGACTTTACAAAAGCATGATTTTTCGTAAGGGGTGATGTACTTTGAACCAAAAGAGGATTTCTTCGGATAAAGTCCTTCCATTTTTATTTATTTTACCTTCGATCATTGCAATTGGTATTTTTGTTTATGGCTTCATTAGTTGGACAGGGTATGTTTCCTTTACAAATTGGAATACCTTAACGCCAGACTTGTCATTTGCAGGTCTGAAAAACTATATCTTTTTATTTAACGACTACCGCTTCCAATCTGGCATGAGAAATACGTTATTTTTCACCTTATTTTTTATCATTGGTGTTTTAATGTCAGGTTTTTTTCTGGCCATTTTTATCGATTCGAATATAAAACAAGAATCAATCTTTCGAAATATTTTCTTATTCCCGATGGCATTGTCATTTGTCGTTACGGGTGTTGTCTGGCAGTGGCTTTTAAACCCGAGTACAGGGGTGAACATTTTATTAAGCAATCTGGGCTTTGAAAAACTACCAGGATGGTACACAGACACAACGATTGCCTTTAGTTTTCCGCTTGGTAGTATCGATTTTGGAATTCCAGTAGCAATGATTGCTGTCGTCATTGCCGCGATTTGGCAAATGACGGGATTTTCACTGGCGATGTATTTAGCTGGGTTACGAGGGATTCCTGAAGAAGTTAAGGAAGCGGCAAGAGTGGACGGAGCAACGGAGTTTCAAGTGTATCGAAAGGTCATTTTTCCGATGCTTATGCCAATCACAGTAAGTATTGCCATTATCATGGGTCATATTTCATTAAAGATCTTTGATCTAATTTATGCGATGACAGGTTCAGGTGCTAACTTTGTCACGGATGTTCCGGGTGTTTATATGTTTGAAACGACATTCAGAGGAAACTTTTTTGCAAATGGAGCAGCGATTGCGATGATTATGCTCTTCCTCGTGGCCGTTGTCATCGTCCCTTACCTGGTTTCTGCAAGAAGGGGGGATTCGTAAATGATAGTGAGAAAGAAAGTGAGTCGTATTTTCCTATATGCGATTTTAGTGGTCATGGCCCTGTTTTTCTTAATGCCGATTTACGTCATGATTATTACGAGTATTAAACCGCTGGATGAAGTGTCGCTCGACCGGATGTGGGAGTTGCCATCTACAGTATCTTTTGAAGCCTATCGATATGCTTTTGAAAGACTATATCCTAACTTTTTGAATACGTTATATCTCGTTATTCCAGCAACGATTCTATCAGCTCTCTTTGGCTCGTTAAACGGGTATGTTCTTTCAAAGTGGAAGTTTAAAGGCTCGGATTGGATTTTCACGGCGATTTTGTTCGGAATGTTTATACCTTACCAAAGTATTCTCATCCCATTAATTCAATTTCTCCAAAGTATAGGACTTTACAATTCGATTCCTGGGTTAATTCTCGTACATGTTGTTTATGGTCTGCCAATCACAACGTTAATTTTCAGGAATTTCTATGCGAATATTCCTTACGACCTTATTGAAGTGGCGAAGATTGACGGTGCTGGATTTGTAGGAATTTACAAGCATATTATCTTCCCGCTTTCGATTTCAGGGTTTGTCGTCGTTTGTATATGGCAATTCACAAATATATGGAATGAGTTTTTATTTGCAGTCAGTATCACAAGTACAGGATCACAGCCGATTATGGTCGCGCTGCAAAACCTTTCTGGAAGCCAAATTGTGCAATGGAACGTCCAAATGGCCGGCGCGCTGCTAGCTGCCCTGCCAACCTTACTTATTTACATTTTAGTAGGGAAGTATTTTGTAAGAGGGTTGTTGGCTGGTTCTGTGAAAGGGTAAATATCATAAAAAAGCCTGGTAATCCTGGATTGCCGGGCTTTTATATACTTTAAGAAAATTTAACTTCTCTAAAGGAATAAAGCATAAGCGTAACTAAGGCTTGGCGGTAAGCCAAGTTTTCATTAGATTGATAGGATATATTACGATTTTCTTTGTTCGCTCAGAAGGTTCCTTTTGTTTCGTCTTTGCTATAACAAATTTGTCCATATTAAAAGTAAGAAAATACAGAAAATTAAAATAAGTAAATCATCCCTTCGTGATAGGATTTAAAATGAAAGCGATAACAAAAATGAGGGGAGAGATTGGGTGCAAAAAAAATGGAAGGTCGTAACGTCAGTGATGCTTACTAGTTCACTTATGATGTCTAGTCTTTTTGTTAACACAGCGGCAGTGAATGGACAAGAGGAGGGTAATCCCCCGCAATTAACGGGAGAAGCATCGATTGATGAGGTTGTCGATGCGATGACACTGCAAGAAAAAGCAGCTCTACTCGTCGGTGGGAACAAGGAAGTATTAGAGGAGATTGATAACGAGATTATCGGTGATCAAGCAACAAGGGTTCCTGGAGCGGCTGGGCAAACGCAAGCAATCCCAAGACTCGGGGTTCCTTCTATTGTTTTAGCAGATGGTCCAATGGGGGTCCGCATTGATCCGACACGCGAAGATGATGATGACACCTATTATGCAACGAAATTTCCTGCTCCTAACGTACTAGCCTCAACATGGGATACAGATTTGGTCTATGAAGTAGGCGAAGCGACAAGCCACGAGCTTAAGGAATACGGTGTTGATTTACTACTGGCTCCTGGGATGAATATTCAAAGCTACTTGCTAAATGGACGAAACTATGAATATTTTTCTGAAGATCCTTATGTGACAGGAAAAATGGCCTCTGAATTCGTGAATGGTGTAGAAGACCAAGGTGTTGGGACGACGATCAAGCACTTCGCTGCTTATAACCAAAGAGCAGATAACAATATCGATTCAATCGTTAGCCAAAGAGCACTAAGAGAAATCTACCTAAAAGGGTTCGAAATGACGGTGAAGAATTCTGATCCATGGGCGATTATGGATTCTTACAATAAAATTAACGGTACATGGGCGACAGAAAATGAAGACTTACTTACCTCTGTTTTAAGAGATGATTGGGGATTTAACGGTTTTGCCATGACGGACTGGGAATTTGGCTCCAGAGATATTGCAAAACAAATGGAAGCAGGTACAAACCTGTTAATGCCAGGAAGTGAACATCAATCAGAAGCGATTGTCGATGCCGTGAACGATGGGTTACTGAATGAAGAAATTTTAGACAGAAATGTGAAGGAGATGCTTGGAATCATCGTTCAAACCCCAACATTCTTAGGGCTTGAGCCTTCAAATGATCCCGACTTAGAAACAAATGCTGAGATTGCAAGAAAAGCAGCGGCAGATGGTATGGTTTTATTACAAAACGAAGCGGATACTTTACCTTTAGACAGTAACTTGAATGTTTCACTATTTGGTACGCCACAAGTGGAAACGATGACTGGAGGAAGAGGGAGTGCACTTGTCCATTCTGCCTATCATCTAGGAATTCCAGAGGGCTTACAAAATGCAGGGTTTACGCTTAACGAAGAGCTTTACGATAAATATGAAACGTATGTTGAGGAAATGAGAGATACAGATGAATACCGAGAAACAGGCGGAGGATTTTTTAATTCTACGTTCCCAACGCTGCCAGAAATGGATGTAGCAGATGAGGCTGTTACAGCAGCGGAAAATTCTGATGTCGGCATCATCGTTTTATCATCGGAATTCGGAAGCTATGGTTCAGACCGTTCTTTAGAAGATTTCTACCTATCTGAATCTAAGGAAGAGATGATCACAGATGTATCCGAAGCTTTTCGTGAAGAGGGCAAACCAGTCATTGCGATTTTGAATGTGGAAGGTCCGCTAGAAGTTGCTAGCTGGAGAGATCAGGTCGATTCTGTCTTACTTTCTTGGCAACCTGGTCAGGAATTAGGAAACGCAGTAGCCGATGTTGTAACGGGGAAAGTGAATCCATCTGGTAAACTGCCACAAACCTTCCCTGTTGTCTATGAAGATGCCCCTTACTCAGAAACCTATCCTGGAACGGATCAGTTTATTTACGAAGAGGATATTTATGTGGGATATCGTTACAACACGACATTCGATGTAGAGCCAGCCTATGAATTCGGTTATGGATTATCGTACACAACATTTGACTACGATAATGTTCGTGTAAATCGTAATGGAAACTTCAAGGACAAAATTACTGTATTTGCTACTGTTGAAAATACAGGGGACGTCGCTGGTAGAGAAGCCGTTCAAGTTTACGTCAACGCACCAGACGGCAAATTGGAAAAACCAGAAATAGAATTGAAAGCTTTTGATAAAACGAAAGAACTTCGCCCAGGTAAAAAAGAAAACTTAAAATTTGAACTAGATGCTCAAAACCTTGCTTCTTTTGATGAAGAATTATCTGCTTGGGTTCTTGAAGAAGGAACCTATGAAGTAAGAGTCGGAGCTTCTTCACAAGATATCAGAGACACTACTACCTTTACAGTGGATGAAGACATCATTCTTGAAGAAGTAAATGACGTATTAGAACCACAAATAGAGTTTGACCGATTATCAAAGCTAAACTACTAACCTTTATTGCTGCCACTAAAAGTTCACTCTTTAGTGGCAGCATTTTTTAGGCTCATCCCCCAAAAAAAATCTGTACGATCTTCTGGAAATAAGACTAAATATATATACATATAAATAGTATAGGTAAGGAAGAAGGAGTAAATGGAGAGTAAACTCCTATTATCGTAAAATAAGAATAAATACCGAGATTTATGAATGAATATGATTGTTTCAGGGGGAGAGGCATTGATCCAGACTGTTTTGGAAAATGCAGTAGGAATGCTCGTAATTATTCTCGTAATTAATGTAGTGTATGTCACACTGTTTACGATTCGGATGATTTTTACGTTGAAAAGTCAGCGGTACTTAGCTGCAGTAACTAGCATTGTAGAAATATTGGTATATATTATCGGATTAGGGCTGGTCCTCGACAACCTCCACCGAGTCGAAAATTTGGTTGCCTACGCGTTGGGGTACGGCATTGGTGTTGTGGTTGGGATGAAAATTGAAGAAAAGCTCGCTTTAGGGTATATTACTGTTAACGTGATTACGAAAGAATACGAACCTGACATTCCGAATGCATTACGAGATAAAGGATACGGTGTGACAAACTGGGTTGCATATGGACGTGAAGGAGAGCGGCTGATGATGGAGATTCTCACCTCACGAAGGTCCCAAACCGATTTGTATAATACAGTCAAAGGCCTCGACCCGAATGCCTTTATTATCTCCCACGACACGAAGATGTTTTATGGAGGGTTCTGGGTCAAAGGTATACGGAGGTAATGGATAGACATGACGAAAAAAAGAAAAAAAGAGAAGTTTTACGTAGAGGAAGGGGAAACGGTGGCCGATTGCCTCAACCGCATGGCAGCAAACGGCTATCAACCCGTCCGAAGAATGGAAGAACCCGTGTTAAAAGAAGTCAAGAAGAACGGCAAAGTAGATGTGGAAGTTTCCCATCAGCGGATTATGTTTGAAGGAAAGCTAAAAGAAGAGTAGAGAGTGTCTCATGGAGGCATTCTTTTTTGTTTGGGGCGGGAGGAAATAATTAGAAGCGGAGTTGTTTTGATTAGAAAGGGATCCCGTTTGACCAGAAAAGAAGCTGTTTTGACCAGAAAAGGATCCCGTTTGACTAGAAGCGTAGCCTGATTGATTAGATACCCGCCGTGCTGTCCTCCGAAAAATAGCAATTGTCGACGACAGAAGGACAATATAAAGAAAACTAATGGTAAAATACGAACGATGAATTTATTTATATAACATATTGTTCGATTTTGGTTGACACTCCTCGCATCCTCTTGTTAAGATAAAATCGTTAAAAGGAATTGAACAGACCTCATATAATCTTGGGAATATGGCCCAAAAGTTTCTACCTGATGACCGTAAATCGTCGGCCTATGAGGACGATCAGTATACGTAATTACTATGTAGACGACGGATTCTTGCGTGCGTATTAGCACCCGTGTGTCTATATGCAGTGTACACGTGTGCGTTTGTCCTCTTGTGGGACAGATGTACACGTTTTTTTGTTTTTATAGACCTTTAATAGTATAGACAATTGAGAGGTTATTCTCGTGATGATTTTTAATAGAAAATGAAAGTAGGTTGAGAGTATGGCAAAAGTCGGTGTGATTATGGGTTCTATTTCGGATTGGGAAACGATGCAGCATGCGACAGAAGTGTTGGAGGAGATTGGTATCCCTTATGAAAAGAAAATCGTGTCGGCTCATCGGACGCCGGATCTCATGTTCGACTATGCGGAAACCGCGAGAGAGCGCGGCCTTGAAGTGATCGTTGCTGGGGCTGGCGGGGCGGCGCATCTTCCGGGGATGGTAGCGGCGAAAACGCTTTTGCCAGTCATTGGTGTTCCGGTTCAATCGAAAGCGTTAAATGGACTTGATTCTCTGCTTTCGATCGTGCAAATGCCTGCGGGTGTGCCGGTGTCAACAGTTGCTATCGGAAAAGCCGGCGCAACGAACGCTGGACTTTTAGCCGCTCAGCAGATTGCCGTTCATGACGCAGAAGTTGCTAAAAAGCTAAAGCAACGTAGAGAAAACAAATACAAGGAAGTACTGGAAAGCGGGGAAAAGCTATGAGTAGAATCCTTCCTGGTAAAACGATCGGTATATTAGGTGGCGGGCAGTTAGGGAGAATGATGTCTTTGGCGGCTCGTGAAATCGGCTATCGGATCGCTGTTCTTGAGCCAAAGCGCGACTCTCCTTGCGGCCAAGTGGCTGATCTAGAATTGACGTGCTCTTATGACGATCTCGGAGGAGCAAAAAAGCTGGCGACAGCTAGTGACGTGATCACGTATGAGTTTGAGAATATCGACTATAAAGTAGCTTCCTGGCTAGAGGAGCATGCTGCTTTTCCCCAAGGAAGTGATCTGCTTGCGATTTCACAAGACCGACTTCAGGAGAAACAAGCGATTACTTCTTTTGGAGTGCCGGTAGCTCCTTATGCTGAAATTAGCACGTTAGAAGATTTACAACGAGCAGCCACGAAGCTTCAATTTCCTTGTGTGTTGAAAACAACGCGAGGTGGCTACGATGGCAAAGGGCAAGCTGTCATCCAAAACGAAGTGCAAATCGTTAAAGCATGGCAGGATCTTAATGGAAAAGGGCCATTCGTTTTAGAAAAATGGGTGCCGTTTAAAAAGGAACTGAGCGTGATTATTACGAGGAGCGTGTCCGGTGAAGTTCGTGTATTCCCGGTAGCAGAAAATATTCATAAAAACAATATTCTTCATCAAACGATTGTGCCTGCGCGTGTGTCGAAAGATGTTGAAGCGAAAGCGATTCTTATCGCTGAAAAGCTGGCGACTTCTTTCCACCTAATTGGGACGCTGGCAGTGGAAATGTTCTTAACCGAGGACGACGAGATTTATGTGAATGAATTGGCGCCGAGACCGCACAACTCCGGTCATTTTTCCATTAATGCCTGCCAAACATCACAGTTTGAACAGCACATTCGCGCGGTTTGTGATCTTCCGTTAGGGAAGACCGATTTACTAAAGCCTGCTGTGATGGTTAATATATTAGGGGAGCACGTACCAGGAGTTTTGGAAAATCTACATGAATTTCCTGAAGCTCACCTTCACCTTTACGGGAAGGATGAGGCGAAGCCCGGACGAAAAATGGGGCATGTCACGATTCTTGCAGATGATGTGGAACAAACTTTGGTACAGTTGAACTCCTCCTCAATTTGGAGAGAAAAAGAAGTAATGGAGGCAAACAAATGATTGAACGTTATACGAGGCCTGAAATGGGTGCGATTTGGACGGAGGAAAACCGCTATCAAGCGTGGCTCGAAGTCGAAATTAAAGCGTGTGAAGCGTGGGCGGAGCTTGGTGATATTCCAAAAGAAGACGTGGCAAAAATCAGAGAAAATGCGAGCTTTGATGTGGAGCGCATTCTTGAAATTGAAGCCGAGACTCGTCACGATGTGGTTGCTTTTACCCGGGCAGTTTCTGAAACTTTAGGTGAAGAGCGAAAGTGGGTTCATTACGGGTTGACGAGTACGGATGTGGTCGACACGGCGTTATCTTATCTTTTAAAACAAGCAAACGAGATCATCCTTGCTGATCTAGAGCGATTTATCGACATTCTTAAAGATAAAGCGATCGAGCATAAAGATACGGTGATGATGGGGCGTACCCACGGCGTTCACGCTGAACCAACAACGTTTGGCTTAAAGCTTGCCCTTTGGTATGAAGAAATGAAAAGGAACCTTGAGCGCTTCAAACAAGCAGCAGAAAGTGTTCGTGTTGGAAAGCTGTCTGGTGCTGTTGGGACTTACGCAAACATCAATCCGTTTGTTGAGAGCTTCGTATGTGAAGGGCTTGGACTGGAAGCGGCGAGCGTATCGACACAAACGTTGCAGCGTGACCGCCACGCGCATTATATGGCGACGCTGTCGTTAATCGCAACATCGATTGAAAAAATGGCAGTTGAAATTCGCGGCCTGCAAAAAACGGAAATGCGCGAAGTAGAAGAGTTTTTTGCAAAAGGTCAAAAAGGGTCTTCTGCGATGCCGCATAAGCGAAATCCAATTGGCTCAGAAAACATGACCGGCCTTAGCCGTGTGATCCGTGGTCATATGGTTACAGCTTATGAAAACGTTCCTCTTTGGCATGAGCGTGATATTTCTCATTCTTCAGCTGAACGAGTGATTTTACCGGATGCGACGATTGCCTTGAACTACATGCTTAACCGTTTTGGCAACATCGTGAAAAACTTGACGGTGTTCCCGGAAAACATGAAACGTAACATGGGGCGTACGTTCGGCCTCATTTATTCTCAACGTGTGCTGCTCTCTTTGATCGACAAAGGGTTGGTGCGTGAAGAAGCATACGACTTGGTTCAGCCAAAAGCGATGGAGGCTTGGGAGAAACAAGTACCGTTCCGTGAGCTTGTTGATGCTGATGAAAAAATTACCGACTTGCTATCTAAAGAAGAATTAGACGATTGCTTTGACTATCAGCATCACTTAACGCATGTGAATACGATTTTTGAACGAATCGGGTTTATCAAATAGGGTACAGAAAGAGGGGACTATTCCCCCTTTCGATCCTATGAATTGCCAAAATTACGAATCTTCACATATTTGAGGAGGGGAAATATGAGTCAGCAAGCGTGTTTATACGAAGGGAAAGCGAAGCGAATCTATGAGACAGAGACTCCAAATGTGTTTCGAGTGGCTTACAAAGATGACGCCACAGCGTTTAATGGAGAAAAAAAGGATGTCCTAGGAGGGAAAGGACAGCTAAATAACGAGATTAGTAGTCTTATTTTCACCAAGCTTCACGAAGCAGGCGTTGCCAACCATTTCGTTGAGCGTCTATCTGAAACCGAGCAGCTAGTGAAGAAGGTTGCGATCATTCCACTTGAAGTGGTTGTACGAAATGTAGCTGCTGGAAGTCTCGTAAAGCGGCTTGGTCTTGAAAAAGGTGACGAGTTTTCGGAGCCAATCATTGAGTTTTATTACAAAAGCGACGAACTTGGTGATCCGCTTATTAACAACGACCACATCCGCTTTCTAGATTTGGCAACCGAAGGAGAGCTTCATCAGATCAAATCAGACGCCATTCGCGTCAATCAAGTCCTTACTGATCTTTTCCAAAACATCGGGATCAAGCTCGTCGATTTTAAACTCGAGTTTGGAAGAGAAGAGGATGGCACCGTTCTTTTAGCTGATGAGGTGTCGCCGGATACGTGCCGGCTTTGGGATCAAGAAACGGGAGAATCATTAGATAAAGATTTGTTTCGCTTTCAACTCGGAGACTTAAAAACAGGGTACGAAACGATATTAACACGCTTAGGGGGAGTCAACTCATGTTCGAAGTAAATGTATTTGTCACGTTAAAGGAAGCCGTTTTAGACCCGCAAGGAACGGCGGTCAATCATTCTTTACACCAGCTAGGGTACAACGAGGTAGAAGATGTACGGATCGGAAAAGTTCTGACGCTTAAAATGGCGGGTGAAAAAGCCAGCGTAGAGACTCGAGTTACAGAAATGTGTGAAAAGCTTCTTGCCAACCCGGTGATTGAAGACTATCGATTTGAAATAAAGGAGGTCCTGGCGCAATGAAGTTTGCCGTTGTTGTTTTTCCGGGATCGAACTGTGACATCGACATGTACCATGCTATTCAAGATGAGCTTGGTGAAGAAGTAGAATACGTGAGTTATCAAGAAACGAGTTTAGCAGACTATGACGCGGTGCTATTACCAGGAGGGTTTTCGTTTGGGGACTACCTGAGATCAGGTGCGATTGCTGCGCGTCTGCCGATAAGTGAAGGCATTAAACAAGCAGCTCTAGCAGGCAAGCCCGTTCTTGGGGTTTGTAATGGATTTCAAGTTCTACTTGAGCTCGGTCTTCTTCCAGGGGCGATGCGTCGCAACCGTCAGCTGACGTTTCTATGTAAGCCGGTTCAGCTTATCGTTGAAAATAACGTTACGGTGTTTACAAACAGCTACGAAAACAAGCAAGCGATCACGGTTCCGGTCGCTCATGGTGAAGGGAACTACTTCTGTGATGTAAAAACGCTTGACCAGCTAAAAAAGAACAACCAGATTGCGTTTACGTACGCGGATGATGTGAACGGATCTCTTGAACGGATTGCGGGTATTACAAACGCAGCCGGCAACGTCCTTGGCATGATGCCTCACCCTGAACGAGCGGTAGATGAGCTGCTTGGTTCTGCCGACGGATTAAAGATGTTCCAATCGATTTTACAACACTGGAGGGAATCCCATGCAATTACTTCATGAGCCGTCACCTCAACAAATTAAAGAACAGCGAATCTATACGGAAATGGGCCTGACTGATCAAGAGTTTGAATTGGTAGAAAAGACGCTCGGTCGCCTCCCAAACTATACGGAAACCGGGCTTTTTTCCGTCATGTGGTCAGAGCACTGCAGCTATAAAAATTCGAAAGTACTTCTAAAGAAATTCCCAACAGAAGGGGAACGTGTTCTGCAAGGTCCTGGTGAAGGGGCTGGGATTATTGATATCGGCGACGAGCAAGCGGTCGTTTTTAAAATCGAAAGCCATAACCATCCGTCTGCGATTGAGCCTTATCAAGGAGCGGCAACGGGTGTTGGCGGGATCATTCGTGATGTATTTTCCATGGGAGCGAGACCTGTGGCACTACTCAACTCCCTTCGCTTCGGTGAACTTGGAACGCCGCGTGTGAATTACTTGTTTGAACAAGTGGTAGCTGGGATTGCAGGATACGGAAACTGTATCGGGATTCCGACCGTTGGAGGAGAAGTGCAATTTGACCCATGTTACGAAGGCAATCCGTTAGTGAACGCGATGTGTGTCGGGCTAATTGATCATAAAGATATTCAAAAAGGCCAGGCAAAAGGCGTTGGCAACCCGGTCATTTATGTCGGTGCGAGCACGGGAAAAGACGGAATTCACGGCGCTACGTTCGCGTCTGAAGAGCTGAATGAAGGATCTGAAGCCAAGCGTCCGGCTGTTCAAGTAGGCGATCCATTTATGGAAAAATTACTTCTTGAAGCGTGTCTTGAAGTCGTGAAAAATGATGCGCTTGTTGGGATTCAAGATATGGGAGCAGCAGGCCTTACGTCGTCTTCAGCGGAGATGGCGAGTAAAGCTGGCTCTGGAATTGAGCTAAACCTTGATGAAGTTCCTCAGCGTGAAAAAGGGATGACGCCATACGAGATGATGCTTTCTGAATCTCAAGAGCGGATGCTGCTTGTCGTTCAAAAAGGTCGTGAAGATGAAATTATGGACATTTTCGAGCGCCACGGACTTCTTGCTAAAGTGGTCGGTCAAGTAACAGATGACCGCAAGCTTCGACTTGTTCACGAAGGACGTGTTGCAGCAGATGTGCCGGTAGACGCACTCGCTGAAGAAGCGCCAGTTTACCATAAACCATCGACAGTTCCGGCTTACTATCAAACGTATCGAAAGCAGGAGATGACGGTACCGAAAGTAGAAGACCCTACGCAAACACTACTGTCTTTACTTGCTCAGCCAACGATTGCGAGTAAGGAATGGGTTTACGATCAGTACGATTATATGGTACGTACAAATACGGTTGTAATGCCAGGCTCTGATGCAGCTGTACTTCGCATTCGCGGTACAAAGAAAGCTCTAGCAATGACAACAGATTGTAACTCTCGTTATCTTTACCTTGATCCGAAAGAAGGCGGAAAGCTAGCAGTTGCTGAAGCGGCTCGTAACCTCGTATGTTCTGGTGCAAAGCCTCTAGGTGTAACGGATTGTTTAAATTACGGAAGTCCTGATAAGCCGGAAATCTTTTGGCAGCTAGAAACTTCTACGGACGGCTTAAGTGAGGCATGTCGAACACTTGAAACACCGGTGATCGGCGGGAACGTGAGCTTATATAACGAAACAAACGGAGAAGCGGTTTATCCGACACCGGTGATTGGCATGGTCGGACTCATCGAAGACCTGGATCATATTACGACACAGGCATTTAAACAAGCTGGCGACTTGATTTATCTCGTCGGAGAAGCAAAAGCAGAATTTGGCGGCAGCGAGCTTCAGAAATTTATAGACGGTAAAATTTCCGGCCAGCCGCCGACGATTGATTTAGATGTGGAAAAAGCTCGTCAGGAACAGATTCACAGTGCAATTACAGCAGGTACACTCCAGTCAGCACATGATCTTTCAGAAGGTGGATTTTTAGTCGCACTAGCGGAATCGATGATGAAAACAGGACTAGGTGCTAGCGTGTCGATTGGCGAAGATGTTGTGACTGAAGGATTTTCGGAAACACCTTCACGTTACCTAGTATCTGTTGCAAAAGAAAAACGTGCGGAGTTTGAAGCAATTGTAACGGATACCCGCTGCATTGGGGAAGTGACAGATATAGCGAAGCTTGAAGTGTACGGAAAGATGGGTGACACGGTACTGTCTGTCGATTCAACGAGACTCGAGGAAGCTTGGAGAGGAGCGATTCCATGTTTGCTGAAATCAAAGGCTTAAATGAAGAATGTGGCGTATTTGGCATTTGGGGTCACGAAGAGGCTTCACGCATTGCCTATTATGGTTTGCATAGCTTGCAACACCGCGGACAAGAAGGAGCAGGCATTGTCGTTTCAGATGGCGAACGATTAAAAATTCAAAAAGGCCTCGGTCTTGTAAATGATGTGTTTAATGATGAAAATTTAAATGAACTTACAGGTAGAGGCGCTGTCGGGCATGTTCGTTATACAACAGCTGGAGATCATGATTTGGTCAATTGTCAGCCATTCCTTTTCAATTCGCAAACGGGGAGCCTGGCGCTTGCTCATAACGGGAATTTGGTTAATGCCAATGATCTAAAACATCAGCTTGAAAGGCAGGGCAGCATTTTTCAAACGACCTCAGACACCGAAGTTCTTGCTCATCTCATGAAACGGAGCGGTTATGAATCAGAGGAAGAGCGATTGATGAACGCTCTTACAATGGTAAAAGGTGCTTATGCCTTCATGACGATGACAGAAAACCAACTGATGGTTGCTCTTGATCCGAATGGCTTACGTCCACTGTCTCTCGGTCGGTTAGGCGACGCTTATGTAGTCTCCAGTGAAACATGTGCGTTTGATATTATCGGAGCCGAATACGTCCGAGAAATTGAGCCTGGTGAAGTGTTGATTATAAACGATGATGGGATTCGCAGCGAACGCTTTTCTTTTTCCACCAAAAAATCGATTTGCTCAATGGAATATGTCTACTTCGCTCGTCCAGACAGCCATTTAGAACAAATCAACGTCCATTCTGCTCGGAAAAGTCTTGGGAAGCAGTTGGCTATGGAAGAGCCGATTGAAGCAGATGTCGTCACAGGTGTTCCAGATTCTAGTATATCAGCCGCCATCGGTTATGCTGAGCAAACAGGGATTCCGTATGAATTAGGGCTCATTAAAAACCGTTATGTCGGCCGGACGTTTATTCAGCCTTCACAACAGCTACGCGAGCAAGGGGTAAAAATGAAGCTGTCTGCGGTGCGTGGTGTTGTCGAGGGAAAGCGTGTAGTGATGGTGGATGATTCGATTGTCCGTGGAACGACGAGTCGACGAATTGTTAAATTGTTAAAAGAAGCGGGAGCAAAAGAGGTCCACGTGCGAATTAGTGCGCCGCCAATTAAAAACCCGTGTTTTTATGGTATTGATACATCAACAAAAGGAGAGCTCATTGCTTCTTCAAAGTCTGTAAAAGAAATTGAAGCAGAAATTGGGGCAGATTCCCTTCGTTATTTATCAGTGCAAGGCTTGATGGATGGGATTGGTCGTCCAAAGACAATGGAAAACTGCGGGCAGTGTCTCGCGTGCTTTACAGGAGAATACCCGACAGAAATTTATCCGCACACGATCCACCCTTATGAAAAAGTGTAAACGGGCGTGTTCAAAAAGGAGGACAATATGTCTAAAGCGTATGAAGAGGCAGGAGTAAACATCGAAGCCGGTTATGAATCGGTTCACCGGATGAAACGTCATGTGGCGCGGACGATGCGCCCGGAAGTCATGGGCGGATTAGGAGGGTTCGGCGGAATGTTCGATCTCTCGCAAAAAGGGTACCAAGAACCTGTACTCATTTCGGGAACAGACGGTGTTGGAACGAAACTGATGCTCGCTCAAGAAACGGGCGTCCATGACACGATCGGCGTCGATGCCGTGGCGATGTGTGTGAACGACATCGTCGTGCAAGGAGCGGAGCCCCTTTTCTTTTTAGACTATTTAGCCCTGGGTGAAAATAAACCAGAAGTAGTAGAACAAATTGTCAAAGGTATTGCGGATGGATGTAAAGAAGCAGGCTGTGCGCTCATTGGCGGCGAAACAGCTGAAATGCCGGGCATGTATGATCCAGACGAATACGACGTTGCTGGCTTTGTAGTCGGAGCAGCGGAAAAATCCCGGCTCATTGATGGCTCAGCGATCTCAGATGGGGATATCCTCATCGGGCTTCCTTCGAGCGGTATTCATAGTAACGGTTTTTCGCTCGTCCGCAAAGTGTTAGCTGACCAACATGTATCCCTCAATGATAGTGTTCCCGGTGGTGAGGGGAGTTCAATTGGTGAGTGGCTCCTAACACCTACACGCATCTATGTGGACGCTGTACTACGTTTAGCGAACAACGGACTTCTTAAAGGAGCGGCACATAACACAGGTGGCGGACTTTATGAAAATGTCCCTAGAATGCTGCCGGACGGAGTGAAGGCCGTAGTAGACCCGGATCAATGGAAGCAACAAGATGTTTTTAGTTGGTTAAAAAAGCTCGGCGATCTTTCGGAAAAAGACATGTACAGTACGTTTAACATGGGTATAGGCATGGTGTTAGCTGTCTCTGCGGACCACCTAGAGAAAGCTTTGACACATCTAAGGGAAGCAGGAGAGACTCCCGCAGTGATTGGAAATATCCAATCTAGCGAAAAGCAACCTTCCATTACCATTAAGGGAGTCGATACACCATGAAAATCGCTGTATTTGCATCAGGAAGTGGAAGCAATTTTCAAGCGATTTTAGAGGCTCAAAAGGAAGAGACTCTTCAAGCCGAAGTCGCTCTTCTCGTTTGTGATAAACCTGGAGCAAAAGTGATTGATCGGGCGGTGGCCCATAATATTCCAATCTTTGTTTTTGATCCGCATAATTACAATATGAAGGCAGAGTTTGAACAAGAGGTCATCACAAAATTAGCAGAGCATGATTGTTCCTATGTGATTCTCGCCGGATATATGCGGCTTATTGGAAAAACGCTTTTGCAGCCTTTTGAAGGACGGATTATCAATATCCACCCGTCCTTACTTCCGGCTTTTCCAGGGCTGGACGCGATCGGGCAAGCCTTTGATGCCGGAGTCAAAGTGACTGGGGTCACAGTTCACTTTGTCGACCAAGGGGTGGATACAGGTCCAATTATTGCTCAGCAAGCTGTTACAATAGAGGATGGGGATACACGAGCGGATATGCAGCGAAAGGTTCAAGAAGTTGAGCATGCTCTCTATCCTAAAACGATACAATCAATCATCACTAAAAAGATGAAGGAGGTTTCAATCCATGAGTAAACGTGCATTAATTAGCGTGTCTGACAAAACAGGGATTGAACAACTGGCACAAAGCCTTGTCGAGGCTGGTGTAGAGATTATTTCTACTGGTGGAACGAAGCGTGCGATCGAAGCTGCTGGCATTCATGCGATTGGTATTGAAGAGGTCACAGGTTTTCCTGAAATGATGGACGGCCGTGTTAAAACGCTTCACCCTCGTATTCACGGCGGACTTTTAGCGTTAAGAAATTCAAGTGAGCATGTGAAGGCGCTGCGGGATCATGAGATTCAGCCGATCGACCTTGTGATTGTAAACTTGTATCCATTCCAGGAAACGATCGAGAATCCGGATGCGACATTTGAAGAGGCGATTGAAAACATTGATATTGGCGGTCCTTCGATGATCCGTTCAGCTGCCAAAAATCATCGTGACGTCGCTGTAGTCGTCGACCCGTCAGACTATCCGGTAGTGATTGAAGAAATGAAAGCAAACGACAGTGAGCTTTCAGATGAACGGAAACGAAAATTAGCAGCGAAAGCCTTTCGACATACAGCGGCTTACGATGCACTCATTGCTGAATTTTTAACTAAGCAGTCAGGAGAAGAGTACCCGGAAAGCCTGACGGTCACATACACGAAAAAACAGACATTACGTTACGGAGAGAATCCTCACCAGCAGGCAGCCTTTTATGAGCGCCCATTAGGAAGCCAAACGTCAATCGCTCGTGCAAAGCAGCTCCAAGGTAAAGAACTTTCTTATAACAACATTAATGATGCCGATGCGGCTGTAGGTGTCGTTAAAGAATTCACGAAGCCTGCAGTGGCCGTAATCAAGCATATGAACCCGTGTGGAGTGGGGATTGGCGAGTCGATCAATGACGCCTTTCAAAAAGCGTATGAAGCAGATCCGGTTTCGATCTTCGGCGGAATTATTGCCTGTAACGGTGAAATTGATGCCGATACAGCGGTAAAAATGAAGGAAATCTTTTTAGAAATCATCATCGCCCCTTCTTTTACAGAAGAAGCAAAGGCGATCTTAAAAGAGAAACCAAATCTTCGTCTGCTCACGATCTCCTTTACCGACACGCAGGCACTTGAACAACGAATCAGCACAGTTTCTGGAGGAGCTCTAGTACAGGACACTGATACGTTGAGCTTTGAAGACGTTGAAACAACGATTCCAACGAAGCGTCAGCCAACAGAAGAAGAGCTGCGTCAGCTTGAAATGGCGTGGAAAGTTGTGAAGCATGTCAAATCGAATGCGATTGTCTTAGCAACGAGTGACCGGACAATTGGTATTGGTGCAGGTCAAATGAACCGTGTCGGGGCAGCGAAAATAGCTCTTGAGCAAGCAGGAGATCAAGTGAACGGTGCGGTTCTCGCTTCAGATGCATTTTTCCCAATGGGCGATACGGTAGAGGCAGCTGCGAAGGCTGGGGTCCGTGCGATTATTCAGCCTGGTGGATCCAAGCGTGATCAAGAATCGATCGATAAAGCTGATGAATATGGTGTCGCAATGATTTTTACAGGTGTACGTCATTTTAAACATTAAATGGGGAGGGAAAAGGATATGAAAGTCCTTGTCATAGGCAAAGGTGGACGTGAACACGCGATCTGCTGGAAGTTTGCCCAAAGTCCGAATGTAACCGAAGTGATAGCGGCACCAGGCAGTGACGGTATGCGTTCGGTGGCACGTTGTGTGCCGATCGAAGAACATGAAGCGGATGACCTGTTGACATTTTCAGCAGAAGAAAATATCGGTCTAGTCGTGATCGGCCCGGAAGCGCCGTTAGTCAACGGACTCGCTGATCGCTTCACAGAGGCTGGTATTCGCGTATTTGGTCCTTCCCAAAAAGCGGCACAAGTAGAAGGCAGTAAAGAATTTGCAAAAATATTGATGAAAAAACATGCGATTCCTACAGGGGATTATGCTGTATTTACAGAGCTCGATCGAGCAAAAGACTACGTTCGAAAACACGGCGCTCCGATCGTCATAAAAGCAGATGGTCTTGCAGCAGGTAAAGGTGTCGTTGTGGCTATGACAGAGACAGAAGCCTTTAAAGCACTTGAGGATATGCTTGACTCCAAGCAGTTTGGCGAGGCTGGAGCCCGCGTTGTGATTGAAGAGTATGTAGCAGGGGAAGAATGCTCGTTAATGGCGTTTGTCCATGGAGAGACCGTTGTCCCGATGGTCGTTGCCCAGGATCATAAGCGCGCCTTTGAGGGTGATAGAGGCCCCAATACAGGAGGCATGGGGGCGTATTCTCCGGTCCCTCACCTTAATGAAAAAACAATTGCCGAAGCCGAAGAACAGATTCTCCGTCGCATGGCTAAAGCTATGAGTGAAGAGGGCTGTCCGTTCACAGGAATTTTATATGCGGGACTCATGATTACCGAAAAGGGACCAAAAGTGATTGAGTTTAATGCAAGATTTGGCGATCCTGAAACTCAAGTCGTCTTGCCTCGCTTGAAAACACCACTGGATGACGTGATCGTAAGCGTATTGAATGGAGAAGAAAAAGAAATTTTGTGGGCGGAGGAAGCTTGCCTTGGAGTGGTACTCGCATCTGAAGGATACCCTGACGGCTATGAAAAAGGGCAGGTGCTCGATTCGAACTTGCTGAAAAGTGAAGAAGGGCAACTATTTTTCCACGCGGGTACAAAAAATACAGAGGCTGGCTGGGTGACAAACGGAGGAAGAGTTGGCATTGTAACAAGCTTAGCAAATACGTTGGAACAAGCGAAAAGTGCAGCTTACAACGACTTGGCACGTGTGAAACTCGATGGATTATTTTACCGTAGCGACATTGGTAATCGTGCTATTTCTCCTGTGACCGCTGGCGCTTCATCCATAAGTAAAACAAAGTAACGATACTTCCGGCAATTAATAAAAATAGAAAAACAGTATCAATGGCAAACTCCCATTGCATATGAAAACACCTCTTTTAAGATTTGTAAGGGTGTCTCATCTTTTGAGGCACCCTTTGCATATTGGTTTTGACTGCTGATGATTATGAAGGATTTACAGGGCCGGAATCATGGTTAAAATCGATATCATCAAATGTCTCTTCCATTCGTTCTTCAACTGCAAACGTTACCGGGCAAAATCGCGTGATTCCTTCAGCTACTTTCATAGCCCCCATCATCGCTACAAATAAGGGCGAGCTTCTATACGGCCTTCTAACCAACCTAGCAGTTGCCCAAGCTAACAATGTAAATCCACAAGTAATTCTTACAAGCGCATTGATCATTCCGATATTTGGTCTCATTTTAAATACTTCCACCTTTCATTTTTGAAATAATTTAAATTCTTAATGAATTACATAGCAAAAAATGGTACGATTAAAGGAAACTAAACGTTCAGGTGATCACAATGTTAAATCAACCAATACAATGGTCAAAAAAACAAATACGCGAACAGCTTGAAGTCGTACGTGGAAATCTTCCACCAACAAAGGTGATTGCGAACGCAAGCTGGCTTAACAGTCTAAGAAAGCAGTGGATGAGTGGGCACATTTGGATTTATGGAGATCGTATCGTTTATGTGGGTAGTGAATATCCGGTCAACATTAAAGGCACCGACATTATTGATGTTAACGGAGCACCCACTGTCCCAGGTTATATTGAACACCATGCTCACCCATTTCAGTTATATCATCCCCTCAACCTCGCCCGATATGCATCTGAAAGAGGGACGACGACTTTAATCAGCGACAATATGCCGCTTTTTTTAAATTTGCCAAAAAAGAAAGCGTTTACTTTATTGGAGGAGCTGCAAAAAACGCCAACGTTGATGCTATGGTGGGCCCGTTATGATGGTCAAACCGCTCTTCATGATCACGACAAACATTTTACACATGGAAAAATAATGGACTGGCTCAATCACCCTTATGTCGTCCAAGGTGGAGAATTAACAGACTGGCCATCTGTTCTTCATGGAGATGACTCCATGCTGCAATGGATGCAGGAAACAAAGGCAAAGGGCATGCCAATTGAAGGCCATCTTCCAGGTGCAGGAGAAAAGACCCTTACGCAAATGGCCTTAACAGGAGTCGATTCTGATCATGAAGCTATGACAGAAGAAGACTTACTTCGCCGGTTAGACCTAGGGTACACTACCTCGATGCGCTATTCGTCCATTCGTCCCGACTTACCTCAACTTCTGGAAGCCGTCCGTAACCATGGATTAAGCACGAGTGATAAGCTTATTATGACAACGGATGGTTCGCCGCCAAAAGTGATGCAAGAAGGAGTCATGGACCGAGTCATTGACATTGCATTGGAGAAAGATATTCCAATAATTGATGCCATTGGCATGACCACTTACAATGTAGCTAAACACTATCGTCTCGATCATGTGCTCGGAATGATTGCTCCTGGAAAGTTAGCCAATCTCAATATCTTAGAGTCTGAGACCAATCCACTGCCGAAATCTGTTATGGCAAAAGGACAGTGGGTCGTAAAAGAAGGTCAGGCTCTACACCGTCATCTAGAGTTTAGTTGGGAGAAATACGGGTTTGAACCATTGAACCTCGATTGGCAGCTATCGTCTGACGACCTTCATTTTTCGATGCCCCTTGGTATTGAAATGGTAAATGACGTCATTATGAAACCGTATCATCCTGAACTCGATTTAACAGCCAATGTTATTGAGGCAGACCGAGATGAATGCTTTTTCGTTCTTATTGATCGGTATGGTGAATGGAAAATCAATACAGTAATTAAAGGCTTTGCTGATAATTTATATGGCATGGCAAGCTCTTTTTCCAATACAGGAGACCTCATTCTGATCGGGAAAAATAAACAAGGGATACTTTCTGCTTTTAACGCATTAAAAAAGCAGAACGGAGGCATTGTTATTGTCAATGAAGCCGGTGTTGAAGACAGGTTACCTCTAGCGATTAGCGGGGTCATGTCCGATCTTGAACTCCCGGAAATTGCCAAACAAGAAGAACGCCTTCTCTCTACGTTGAAAACCAAAGGCTATCGTTACAACGATCCTGTTTACGCTCTGCTATTCTTTTCTGCTACGCATTTACCATTTGTAAGAGTCACCCAGCAAGGGATTTTTGATGTGAAACAGAAAAAGGTACTCTTTCCTTCGATTATGCGTTAAACTATAAAAGTATAGAGGAGTTATTATTAGAAATGAAACTGTATGTAAATAAGATGTTCCTAGTATTTGCCTTGCTTTCTTGTTTTCTTCTTGTTGCCTGCAGTGAAGAAAGTGCAGGAGAAAACGATAATGAAGGACAAGGGGTAGAGGATACGCCAGTCGAGGACGCGGACGATGAGGCAGAAATCGAAGAAATCCCAACTGAAGAAGCGGAGCAAAAAGCCGATTACGACGCTCCTTTAACAGGGTTACCTCTTGATGAAGAAGCTGCACATACCGCTTTTGGAGTCATGATCGAAAATTCTACAAGCGCAAGGCCACAAACGGGGCTTTACCAAGCAGACCTCGTATACGAAGTTCTATCTGAAGCAACCATTACCCGGTTCCTTGCTATCTTTCACAGTCAAGAAGCAGAGCGTATTGGTCCAATAAGAAGTGCAAGAGATTATTATGTACATTTAAATAAAGGTTATGATGCTATTTACGTATCTGCAGGCGGTAGTCCGAGTGGGCTTGAGTTAGCTGAAAGTGATTATGTACCTTACATCAGTGCGCAAACCTATGATCAGCAGTATTTTTCCAGATCTTCTGAGCGTAGTGCACCTCATAACATGTATACAACCTTTTCTGATCTCGTTTCTGTTGCCGAACTGATCGGCTTGAATTTAGAAAATGCCCCACCACAGCTCCCCTTTGATTCTGAGACAAGTACGTCACGAACTGGGGAAGAAGTGGATGAATTTGAAGTTCTTTATGGTAGTTCAAGTAATAATGTAAAATACGAATATGATGAAAAATTGAATGGATATCGCCGTTCAAACGGTGGAGTTCCAACTGAAGACCACGACACGGAAACTCCGGTAGCACCGCAAAATGTCTTCGTTGTCGAAGCATCTCATCGTGTCATTGACGACGCTGGCAGAAGAGATATTGACATTACTTCAGGTGGGGAAGCGTACCTTTTCCAAGATGGTGTAAAGCACGACGTCGACTGGCAAAGTGATGACGGTGTCATCCTCCCGTACCACGAAGGAGAACCCGTACAATTTGTCCCCGGACAAACGTGGATTAACATTGTCCCTAAAGAAAATGGCGGACTCACTTCACAAGTTGAAATGAATATTGAAGGTCATTAAATGTCAATAACAATGAAAGGATGAACCAATTCATGCAAATTAATAAATTGAGAGGTAATGAGCTTGACCAGTTATTTCAAGCCATTCTCAGCTTAAAAGACATGGAAGAATGCTATCAATTTTTCGATGATCTTTGCACGATGAATGAAATTCAGTCCTTGGCTCAACGTCTGGAAGTAGCAAGAATGCTGATGGACGGTGATACGTATCAAAAGATTGAAAAAGACACGGGTGCCAGCACAGCTACAATCTCACGTGTGAAACGCTGTATTAATTACGGAAACGACGGCTATCAAATGACACTCGACCGTGTGAAAGAAGCAAAAGAAGAAAAATAAACGTTAGAGAAAACGCATCCTTGAGGGTGCGTTTTTAGTAGTTTCAGAAGGTTTACGAGCTGTGCTTGGTTTGGGTGATTAGATCTGCTTTGGAAGAGTGGGACTACATGTGGATTGAGTGGATCTGGGTTGGAAAACCAAAACTGAGTGGAGTTTGACTAGAAAGCAGAGCGTGTTGACTAGATTAAGCGCGGGTTAGGGTGGATCTGCGCCGGAAAACCAGATAAAAGCAGAGTTTGACTAGAAAGCAAAGAGATTTGACTAGAAAAAAGAGCACTTTGACTAGAAAAAAGATCGATTTGACTAGAAAGCAGAGCGATTTGACTAGATCGAGCGCCGGTATGAGTAGATCCGCCCCGGAACCAGATCCGCACTGAGTTTGATCAGATCCCGCCCGAAGTTGACCGGATCGCTCTCTGCTCCCCCCTCTTGTCACTACCAATAAAAAGCCAAAAAACTCTTCCCATGACTAATGAGTCTAGCTTCATTATTTGGTATACTTATATGATGAGTTTACAAGTCTGAAGGAAAGAAGTTGGAGGAAAAAACCGTGCTTGAATATAGAGACTGGAAGCATGTTTTTAAGTTAGACCCGAATAAATCGCTGGATGATGATGCGTTGGAGGCTATTTGTGAATCGGGTACGGATGCGGTAATTGTAGGTGGGACGGATGGTGTCACTGAAGACAATACGCTTGATTTACTTATGAGGATACGACGGTATTCGGTTGCGTGTGCTTTAGAGGTATCAACTCTAGAGGCGGTCACACCTGGCTTTGATTATTATTTAATTCCATCTGTCGTTAATACAGACAAAGTTAAGTGGATTAACGGGCAGCATCATCAAGCTGTGAAGGAGCTTGGCCCGATTATGAATTGGGATGAAGTGTTAACAGAAGGCTATTGTATCCTTAACGGAGACGCTAAAGTTGCCCAGTTAACAGGTGCGAATACTGACCTTGATGAAGAAGATGTAGTTGCATATGCCCGGATGACTGAACATTTGATTCGAATGCCGATTTTTTATCTTGAATACAGTGGTATGTATGGGAACCCGGAAGTGGTGAAGGCGGCGAAAGCTGTCCTCTCAAACACACAGGTTTTTTATGGTGGAGGCATTTCAAACAAGGAGCAAGCAGAAGAAATGGCCGAGCACGCTGACACAGTTGTTGTCGGTAATGTTATTTATGAAAATTTAAAACGTGCGTTAGCTACTGTTAAAGCAGTAAAAAAGTAAGTATACAACGGTGTGAAACTACGATAAACTAAGAATAAATGAGAACATATGTTTGGATGGTGGTAACATGGAACAAACAGGTAATCAATTGCTGTCAGGTTTAAACCCTGAGCAACAAAAAGCGGTGAAACATGGGGCTGGCCCGCTATTAATTATGGCTGGAGCTGGGAGTGGGAAGACGCGAGTTCTCACTCACCGAATTGCGTATTTAATTGGTGAAAAAGGCGTAGCTCCTTGGTCAATTTTAGCTATTACCTTTACGAACAAAGCCTCTAGGGAAATGAAAGATCGAATTGGAAAAATCGTTGGAGGTTCTATTGCTGAAGACATTTGGATTTCGACGTTTCACTCGATGTGTGTAAGGATGTTAAGAAGAGATGTCGATCGGATTGGTGTTAATCGTAATTTTACGATTTTGGACGGATCAGACCAAATGACGGTCGTAAAAAGGTTAATGAAAGAGCAGAATATTGATACGAAGAAATTTGAGCCGCGAAGCATTTTAGGCTCGATCAGCTCGGCTAAAAACGAATTGAAAACGCCGAAGGATTTTGGGAAAACAGCTTCAGGTCCGTATGAAGATACTGTATTAAAAGTTTATGAAGCGTATCAAAAAGAGCTTAAGAAAAATCATGCGTTGGATTTTGACGACTTGATTATGATGACGATTAAGCTGTTTAAACAAGTTCCTGAAGTGCTGGAATTTTATCAACGAAAATTTCAGTATGTGATGGTTGATGAGTATCAGGATACGAACAGAGCGCAATACATTCTTGTGAAAATGCTGGCCGATCGCCATAAAAACATTTGTGTTGTTGGGGATTCAGATCAGTCGATTTATCGCTGGCGCGGGGCGGATATTCAAAATATCCTTTCCTTTGAAAGTGACTATCCGAATGCGGTTGTCATTATGCTTGAGCAAAATTATCGATCAACGAAAACCATTTTAAAAGCAGCGAATGATGTGATTGGAAACAACGCGAATCGGAAGCCGAAAAATCTGTGGACCGAGAACTTAGATGGTGAGAAGCTTGCGTTATATGAAGCAGATAATGAGCGTGACGAAGCTCAGTTTATTGTTGGGAAAATAAAAGAAATGACTGACAGCGGTAAATATTCAGAGTCAGAAATTGCTGTCCTTTATCGAACAAATGCTCAATCTCGTGTGATTGAGGAAATGTTCGTCAAGTCTAACCTTTCCTACACGATCGTCGGCGGTACAAAGTTCTATGACAGAAAAGAGATTAAAGATGTCTTGGCCTATTTGCGAGTGATCGCGAACCCGGATGACGATATTAGCTTGCGTAGAATTGTCAATGTACCAAAACGCGGGATCGGCGCTTCTACCGTGGAGAAGATCGATCATTTTGCCGATTTGCAAGGAGTATCTCTTTTCCGTGCCCTGCAGGATGTAAATGAGATCGGTTTGAGTGCGCGGGCGCGTAACTCTTTAGCCGAATTTATCGACCAATTAAATGGCTGGGTCCAAATGCAGGATTATTTATCAGTCACTGAACTTGTTGAAGAACTGTTGGATAAAACCGGTTATCGCGCGATGCTAAAAAATGATAAGAGCTTGGAATCCGAAAGTCGTCTTGAGAACATTGAAGAATTTTTAACTGTAACCAAAGAGTTTGAAAAAACAAATGAAGATAAATCATTAGTTGCCTTTCTAACCGATTTAGCACTTATTGCAGATATTGATAAAGTAGACGATGAAGAGGAAGACAGCAATCAGGAACAAATCATTCTGATGACTTTGCACTCTGCAAAAGGGTTGGAGTTTCCTGTTGTGTTCTTGATCGGACTTGAAGAAGGGGTGTTTCCTCATAGCCGTTCTCTTATGGAAGTAGTAGAGATGGAGGAGGAGCGCCGACTTGCTTACGTGGGAATTACCCGTGCCGAAAAAGAATTATATTTATCTCGGGCAAGAATGCGCACGCTATATGGTAGGACGAATATGAATCCAGCTTCCCGCTTTTTGAGTGAAATTCCGGAAGATCTCCTTGATTCGTTTAAAGAAGAAAAACCAACACCGGACTGGATGAAGACGTCCACAGCCTCTCGAAATAAGCCGTCCTTTAGTCAACCTGGCCGCGCAGCAAGATCGGACCAAGGGAGTACTGGAGGGGCGGCACCTGCACCTGGGAGGACGAGAATGCGCACGCAAACAACGACGACAGGTGGCGACTCGTTTTCATGGGCTGTTGGTGATAAAGCTGCTCATAAAAAGTGGGGAACAGGAACTGTTGTAAGTATGAAAGGGGACAAAGAGAACGTCGAACTCGATATTGCTTTCCCCGAAGTTGGCGTTAAGCGTCTTTTTGCCAAGTTTGCCCCCATAACAAAGCAGTAAGGTGGGAACCGAATGGATCGTAACGAAGTGAAAAAACAAATCGATCATTTAACAGATACATTAAACGACTATGCTCATCATTATTATGTATTAGATGAGCCTAAAGTGTCAGATGCCGAATATGACCAGCTTCTTCATGAGCTTATGGAACTGGAGAAAGCGAATCCGGAGCTGAAGCGAGACGATTCACCCGGGGAGCGTGTAGGTGGAGAGGTCCTCGATTCGTTCAAAAAAGTGCAGCACGACGTACCGATGCTTAGTTTGTCGAATGCCTTTAACGCACAGGAGCTCCGCGATTTTGATCGCCGCGTTCAACAAGGGATAGGGCGTAGTCTACGGTATAGTTGCGAATTAAAAATTGACGGGCTAGCAGTGACGTTAAAGTATGAACAAGGCAAGTTTGTTCAAGGGGCTACTCGAGGAGATGGCACGACGGGTGAAGATATTACAAGGAATTTAAAAACGATCCCGTCGATTCCACTCCGATTAAAAGAACAAGCAGACATTGAAGTCCGCGGCGAAGCTTTTATGCCGAAGCGCTCCTTTGAACGTTTGAATGAAGCAAAAGAAGCACAAGGAGAGCAGCTGTTTGCGAACCCGAGAAATGCAGCAGCTGGTTCGTTGCGCCAACTTGACCCGAAAATTGCAGCCAAACGAAGTCTTGACATTTTTGTCTATTCTATCAGCCGATTACAAGGGAAAGAAATCTATTCTCATCACGAAAGTTTAAATTACGTGAGTGAATTAGGCTTTAAAATTAATCGTCAGCATAAAGTGTGTGACACGATTGATGAAGTTATTGACTACTGTGAGAGCTGGTTGGAAAAAAGAGCAGATCTACCTTATGAAATTGATGGGATTGTTATTAAAGTAGATGATTTGAATGCTCAAAAGGAATTAGGATTTACCGCGAAAAGTCCGCGTTGGGCAACGGCTTTTAAGTTCCCGGCTGAAGAGGTGATCACCACCTTGGAAGAGATTGAATTAAATGTCGGTCGTACAGGTGTGGTCACACCAACTGCAGTTTTATCCCCTGTTGCAGTAGCGGGTACGACAGTGAAGCGTGCGTCGCTTCATAATGAGGATTTGATTCGTGAAAAAGACCTCAAGCTTGGTGATAAAGTCACGATCAAAAAAGCCGGGGATATTATCCCGGAAGTTGTTAATGTTTTAACCGAGCAGCGTACTGGAGATGAACAAGACTTCTCCATGCCGACTCACTGTCCTGAATGTGAAAGTGAACTTGAACGAATCGAAGGAGAAGTTGCATTACGCTGTATGAACCCGAAATGCCCTGCGCAAATTCGTGAAGGTCTTATCCATTTTGTTTCTCGTAATGCGATGAACATTGATGGTTTAGGCGAACGTGTAATTGCCCAGCTTTTCCAGCACGGTTTGATCCAGGATGTGGCGGACATTTATAAGCTTGAAAAAGGAGAACTGCTCAAGCTTGAACGGATGGGGGAAAAATCCGTTCAAAATCTAGTCCAAGCGATTGAGGTAACGAAAGAAAACTCACTTGAAAAACTGCTGTTTGGCTTGGGTATTCGTCATGTAGGATCCAAAGCTGCTCAGACGCTAGCCCAGAAGTTTGAGACAATGGAAGCTCTCCAACAGGCAACAATCGAAGACTTGATTGCCATTAATGAAATTGGCGATAAAATGGCTGATGCAATTGTAACCTATTTTGATAAACCAGAAGTCACTAGCTTGATCCAAGAGCTGGCTGATGTCGGTGTAAACATGGTATACAAAGGACCGAAGCTGCGTGACGCAGAAGAGATGGACTCGCCATTTGCGGGGAAAACGATCGTTCTCACCGGCTCGATGGAACATATGAACCGAAATGAAGCGAAAAAGGAAATCGAGCTGCTCGGAGGTAACGTCACCGGAAGTGTGAGTAAAAATACCGATTTACTCATTGCGGGTGAAAAAGCGGGATCAAAGTTAAAGAAAGCACAAGAGCTGAATATAGAAATTTGGGATGAAGCGAGAATGCTGGAGGAATTAGGCGGATAATTCACTTGGCAACAAGGGCGCTGTCATCAATGGTGAGGAGTGTATAAGGTGACAAAACGACTCGGTGTGCTTAGTATCGTAGGTTTACTCGTTCTCTCTGGTTGTTTGCCAGCCTTAGAACGTGAAGAAGAAGTAATTGTCGTAGAGGATGAAAATGAAGAAGACGAGTATGAATATGTGATTACCCCGACACTGGAGACTCCGGAAAATTATTACCGCAATGTTCTTCGGGATGGGGCGTATCAGCGTAGTCCGGCGAGAGGGAATGTGGCTCACTCAATGAATAACCGCATTGATATTGATCAATTCGAAGTGGGGCTTATGGAAATAGCGTCAGCTAATTTTAGTCAGGATGATTATTACTTTCAGGAAGGTGAGTTTTTAAATGGTAATACCATTAATTCATGGTTGCGACGCTATGATCCTTCTGAAGAGCGATATGAGCATGGCTTAAACCCGAGCTTAGGTGATGGTGATGATCTCGAAGAACAAATGCGCAAAAACCCGGCCTATTTATCGCATATTATGGAGCATAATTACATGTACGAAGAAGGGGAAGACGGAGTCCAACTCGGAGGAGTCGTGATCGGATTAGGACTTCGATCGATTTACTACTTCCGTACAGAAGATGATGAAGGGCGTTACTTATTCCACGAAGAAGCCTTAGATGATGAGGAAGTGGAAGCTGCCGGAAAAGAAATGGCCCAAGAAGTTCTGGAACGACTCAGATCTTTAGAGGAACTTCAAGATGTTCCGATTGTTATCGCACTCTATCAGGAAGAAAAGCAAAACTCTCTCGTACCCGGTTCGTTTATTGCCATGGCTGAATCGAACAGTGGAACCGAGCTTGGAGGGTGGGAGCAAATTAATGAAGAGTTTTACTTTTTCCCATCAAATGCGGCCACTGAAAATCGACGCGACCAAGCTGAAGCTTTTAATCAGTTCAAAAATGATGTAGATGACTTTTTTGACCACTCAATCGGTGTTGTCGGGAGAGCCAGGTATAAAAATAACGATATTCAGGAAATGAAGATCGACGTGAACCTTCAGTCCCATGGAAAGGCAGAAATTATTGCGTTAACACAATTCATCAGTGGAAGGTTAAGTTCTACTTTCACATTTGATGCATCGATACATGTCTATTTAGAATCGGTGAGCGGAACGGAAGCCCTGATAGTGCAGTACCCAGGTGAAGAACCGTTTGTTCATGTATACCAATAAATTTTAAAATAAAGGTGTCTCAAAGGGTCGTTGTTTGACTTTTTTGAGACACCTTTTTTTAAAGGTGAAAAATTGAATGAATTCCTCATAATTCTAAGCTCATGCGGCTCAAGGGCTCTAAGACATGGAAAAAGGAGCACCTCCCCAAATGTCGAATTTAGTAAGTCACCAAACAATCGAAATGAAATGGGAGGAAACCCCTCGTGTCTATTGTACGAGAGAGCCCTACGTAGTTGGCCGGAATCTGCAAGACAAAACGGACCAGCCAAGACCCCGCAGGGCGCATTTCCCAAGGAGGCTTGGCGGTTCGTCCGTGGAAAGCGAGCAGATGGAGGCCAACGTAGCTACATAAAAAAGCCCCTCTTAATTTAACACTAAGCAAGTTGGAGACCGTAGCCAAGTTTTCTTTATCGCTTTACGGCGTAAGGGAAAGTTAGACTTCCTTATTCAATAGATCAATGTGAAAAGCTCCTTCGATTGACCTATAATAGACGATCGGAAAAAAGAAAAATTCACCAAAATGACCCGGACTTTATGTCGATTGTGTGAAAAAATGAAATTCATTTAAATTTTTTTTAGTGAATATATATGACTATATTTATATGAAAGCGGTTACATTTGGAGGAACTATGTATATTTATTCGCGAAGACGATAGAAGAATAATATTTACAATGTTCTGATATTTATTTTGTGTTATAGTTCTGCTTGTGCCTTAAATCGGAGAGAGACAGAACAATCTTGAAAATTCTAAAAGTTGCATAGAGGTGAATAAGAGCGATCTGTCGAAATCTGTAGGTATTATTGTGAGTAAGGTCAGTCACAGTAGCAAATGCTAACAAATACTTAGAATAACGAGAGTTTACAAAACATAAAGGAGGGATAAATGTGGAACACTCATTAACAGCAGCAACTTGGTTCTGGCTATTCGTCCCAATGCCGTTACTCGTCATACTATCAATTATTACATTTTTCACTGAGAGGAGAAGATAAGACATGGAAACGTCAACGTTAATTACGTTTATTATTTATTTAGTAGGTATGCTTGCCATCGGGTTAGTTGCATACAAAATGACTAGCAATTTATCTGATTATGTATTAGGTGGTCGTCGTTTAGGAGGAAGTGTTGCTGCATTGAGTGCGGGTGCTTCTGATATGAGTAGTTGGTTGTTACTCGGTTTACCAGGTGCGATGTATGCTGCTGGTATGACAGAAATCTGGATCGGTGTCGGTCTTGCCATTGGTGCCTATTTAAACTGGCAATTTGTCGCGACTCGTCTTCGTATGTACACAGAAATTGCAGGAGATTCAATTACGCTCCCTGATTTCTTTGAAAACCGTTTTAAGGATGAAACAAAAGTTCTTCGTATTGTATCAGCCATTGTTATTTTAGTGTTTTTTGCGTTCTATACATCTTCAGGTCTTGTAGGTGGAGCATTGTTATTTGAATCCGCATTCGGGCTTGATTATACACAAGCATTATGGATTGGTGCTATCGTTATTATTTCATATACGTTTTTAGGTGGATTTTTAGCTGTAAGTTGGACTGACTTTGCTCAAGGGATTCTCATGTTCCTTGCGTTGATCGTTGTACCAATCGTAGCCATTCAGCAAATGGGTGGTTGGGGAGAAACCGTCGATGCTGTAGGAAACATTGACCCTGTTTATCTTGATGTGTTTACAGGTACAAGCTTTGTCGGCATTATTTCGTTATTAGCATGGGGTCTTGGTTACTTCGGTCAGCCTCATATTGTTGCCCGTTTTATGGCGGTCAAATCTAAAGATGAGATTCCTAAAGCACGTTTAGTTGGTATGACGTGGATGGTATTTGCGCTATTCGGTGCCATCTTTACTGGTTTTGTCGGGATTGCATTCTTTGCCGATGCACCGCTTGCAGATTCTGAAACAGTTTTCATTCAATTTACCCAAGTCCTCTTTAACCCATGGGTATCTGGGTTCTTACTCGCTGCGATTTTAGCTGCGATTATGAGTACGATCGACTCCCAGTTACTTGTATCTTCAAGTGCGTTAACAGAAGACTTTTACAAAGCGATTTTCCGTAAAAGTGCATCTCAGCAAGAGCTTGTATGGGTAGGCCGTATTGGTGTTCTTGTAATCGCACTCTTTGCAGTTGCGCTTGCTTATAATCCTGAAGCAACTGTCCTTGAGCTTGTAGGTTATGCTTGGGCCGGATTTGGTGCTGCATTTGGACCTGTTGTTATTCTCGCGTTGTTCTGGAAGCGAATGACGAAAAATGGTGCACTTGCAGGTATGCTCGTCGGTGGTGCAACAGTTATCCTTTGGGATCTGTTCGTGCCAAGTGCACTATATGAAATCATCCCTGGATTTATCTTCGCCTGGGTTGCTGTTGTCGTTGTCAGTCTAATGGGTGAAGAGCCTTCTAAAGATATTCAAGAAGAATTTGACGAAGTACAAAAGAGCCTGTAAAAGGTATTTGAAAATAGCGTCTCCCTCCAAAATGTGAGGGGGGCGTTTTTTAAAAAGATTTATGAGAGGACAGCTACCTTCACGCCGCTCGTCTCAAGATACAGCGGAGAAGAACGCTTTTGTGAAAAGGCAAATCTGGAGACCGTAGCCAAGCTGGAAAGTGTTTAAAAGCTCTTCTGCGTAGTTGGCGAATCTAGCAGGTAGCCTCTGCACCTCAAAAAATGCCTCCCACTCACCCTGCGCTTTGTTGCTTGTGTTAACCATCTTTGGTATCATCAGTTTATTATCTTACATACGAAATGGCGTCTTATTAAAATGATGGAGGTAGAGAAATGGAGCGGATCACAAAGGATCAAATAAAACATGTTGCTCACTTAGCGCGCTTGGAATTCAGCGACGATGAAGTGGAAAAGTATTCCGAGCAACTGGATGCTATTATCAATTTTGCTGAGCAGTTAAATGAATTAGATACGACAAATGTTGTCCCGACATCTCATGTGTTTGATGTACGAAATGTCCTCCGTGAAGATGAAGTGAAACCTTCGCTTACTCAAGAGGATGCGTTAGCTAATGCACCAAAACAAAAGGACGGACAAGTGAAAATCCCATCTGTTTTCACACCTTAAGCTCTAAAGGGCCAAAGTATAACTGCAACGAAGGCTTCCCCAATTAGCGGCAAGCTAATTTTTCTTTAAATAGAGGAGTGACCCTATGTCAATTTTAGACCAGAGTTTTACGCAAATACACGAGCGTTTACATAAAAAAGAACTATCGGTTAGTGATTTGGTTGATGCTTCGTATAAAAGAATTGCCGAGGTTGACGATCAAGTAGGTGCTTTTTTACATAAGAACGAAGAGGCAGCGAGAAAGCACGCTGGAGAACTTGATGAAAAGCTCGGTACTGATGAAGTGAAAAACGGCTTATTCGGTTTGCCGGCTGGGATTAAAGACAATATTAGCACTAAAGGAATACGCACGACGTGTGCGAGTAAAATCCTCGAAAACTTCAATCCTTTGTACAACGCGACTGTTATCGACCGGTTATCCGCTGATAGCATGGTGACAATCGGGAAGCTGAATATGGACGAGTTTGCGATGGGGTCATCGAACGAAAACTCCGGATATAAGCTGGTGAAGAACCCGTGGGATACAGCACGTGTGCCAGGTGGCTCTAGCGGTGGTTCAGCTGCGGCGGTTGCTGCAGGTGAAGTCTTATTTTCACTTGGCTCAGACACGGGTGGCTCTATCCGTGAACCTGCAGCGTTTTGTGGGGTTGTAGGGTTAAAGCCGACGTACGGAAGAGTTTCACGTTTCGGGCTAGTCGCTTTTGCATCATCACTAGATCAAATCGGTCCTATTACGAGAACAGTAGAGGACAACGCTCGTGTGCTGCAATCGATTGCCGGGCACGATCGACTCGATTCAACAAGCGCCAGTATCGATGTCCCGGATTATAACGCTGCACTAACGGGTGATATTAAAGGCTTGAAAGTCGCTGTACCTAAAGAGTACTTGGCTGAAGGCGTAGATCCTGAAATTCGCGGGAAAATTAAAGAAGCGCTCCACGTTCTCGAAAGCTTGGGGGCTACATGCGAAGAAGTTTCTTTGCCACATTCTAAATATGCCGTTGCGACGTATTATTTACTTGCATCATCCGAAGCGTCTGCGAATCTAGCCCGTTTTGACGGGATTCGTTACGGTGCGCGAGTAGAAGATGAAAATCTTATTGAAACGTATATGAAAACACGAAGCGAGCATTTTGGAGATGAAGTAAAGCGTCGTATTATGCTTGGAACGTTTGCGTTAAGCTCAGGCTACTACGATGCCTATTATAAAAAAGCTCAGAAAGTCCGTACATTAATTAAACAGGACTTTGATGAAGTGTTTCTTAATTATGATGTCGTTATTGGGCCGACAACGCCGACAACGGCATTTAAAATTGGCGATAAAATTGAGGATCCGTTAACGATGTATGCGACTGATATTTTAACGATTCCAGTAAATTTAGCCGGTGTTCCTGCGATTAGTGTCCCTTGTGGGTTATCAGAAGGGTTACCTGTAGGTTTGCAAATTATCGGGAATCACTTTAAAGAAGAAACCGTCTTCCGTGTCGCCCACGCTTATGAACAAGCGACCGACCATCATAAACTAAAGCCGGAACTATAAGGGGGGTGGAGAGAATGAAATTTGAAACGGTCATTGGACTTGAAGTTCATGTGGAGTTAAAAACAAATACGAAAATCTTTTGTAGCTGCTCAACAGAGTTTGGTGCGCCACCGAACTCGCAAACGTGTCCAATTTGTCTAGGACACCCTGGTGTACTGCCAGTTTTAAATAAAAAAGCGGTGGAATTTGCGATGCGGGCAGCCTTGGCACTTAACTGCGATGTCGCGAAAGAAACGAAATTCGATCGAAAGAACTATTTTTATCCAGATAGCCCGAAAGCGTATCAGATTTCTCAATTCGATAAACCGATTGGTGAAAACGGTTGGATTGAGATTGATGTGAACGGTGAGAAAAAACGAATGGGCATTACCCGACTTCATTTAGAAGAAGATGCAGGGAAACTAACCCACGTGGATGGGGAAGGGCACTCCCTCGTTGACTTTAACCGTGTTGGGACGCCATTAATTGAAATTGTCTCTGAACCGGACATGCGCTCACCTGAAGAAGCGTATGCTTATTTGGAGAAGTTAAAAGCGATTATGCAGTATACAGAAGTGTCCGATTGTAAAATGGAAGAAGGATCACTAAGATGTGACGCCAATATTTCACTCCGCCCAGTAGGGGAAGAAGCTTTTGGCACGAAAACGGAATTGAAAAACTTAAATTCGTTCGCGAACGTCCAAAAAGGCGTGGCATACGAAGAAGTTCGTCAGGCAGAAGTGTTATCTTCTGGTGGTGAGATCCTACAAGAAACGAGACGGTGGGATGCAGATAATAAGAAAACGATTCTTATGCGTGTAAAAGAAGGCTCTGATGATTATCGTTATTTTCCAGAACCAGACCTTGTCGACTTGTATATTGAAGACGAATGGAAAGAGAACGTTCGCTCCGAGATTCCTGAACTTCCAGACGCACGTCAAAAGCGTTATACGAAGGAGTTAGACTTGCCTGAGTACGATGCTCAAGTTCTTACACAGCAAAAAACGATGAGTGACTTCTTTGAAGAAGGGCTCACGTTTGGAGCACCAGCGAAGCTTCTATCCAACTGGATGATGGGTGAAGTGAACGGGTACCTCAATGCAAACAATAAAGAAATCAGCGACGTCCCGCTAACTGCTGAAGCGTTAGCCAAGATGATTGGGCTAATTGAAAAAGGGACAATATCGAATAAAATTGCGAAGAAAGTTTTTAAAGAGCTGATTGAAAAGGGCGGAGAGCCTGAACAGATCGTAAAAGATAAAGGTCTTGTCCAAATTACCGACGAAACCGAAATTCGTAACATGGTCAATGACGTTTTAGACGGAAATGATCAATCAATTGAAGACTATAAAAACGGAAAAGATAAAGCGATCGGCTTTTTAGTCGGGCAAGTGATGAAAGCTTCTCGTGGTAAAGCTAACCCGCAAATGGTCAACACAATGCTTGCAGAAGAAATTAACAAGCGTTAGCTGTACCTAGTATAAAAGGCTCAAATATCGAGGGTGTCTCAAAAAAGTTTGAGACACCCTCGTTTGTAATTTTCTGTGATGTTTGTTAGGATAAGACAATGTGAATAAGCGCACAATTTTAAAAAAGAAACCGCAAATTAACGATAACTGGAGGAGACGATTTGAAAAAAGAAGCTCTTCAATTCTTACTACTAATTACGTTAACGATCGGCTTTTTTGTTGGGTTGATTTCTCTTGTCATCCTAGGGATCTGGGGAATTGGGGTCAACCTCGTTCAAATAGAATCAGGCTTTAGCGTCATGATATTTGCATTTGCTACATTTGGCTGGATCATTCCTCTTCAGCTTTTATCATTACTAAGAATGCTTCCGGTGCAACGACGACCATGGCGTATCGTGTTTCCGTACGTAGAAGCTCTTTTTCAAATTTCAGTGTTTGTCCTTTATCTGATTGGGCTAAATGCTACCATTACCACTGTTAACTTCTCCAATATCGGTTTGGTGGCGTTTGCGGTGACAATGGTAATGTTAACGAAGCTCGCTTTTATGAAGATGAATGAACAGGCCAGAAAGGTTCGGAAACGAGAAATAGAAAAATATTTATCCAATGAATAGGCAGCGCCTCTTTATTTCGGCTCTTTGATCATACTCAAAAATGTCATGTTGGATCCTTTAACTTTACTTGAAAAATACTGCTGTTCTATAAAGCCAGTTTTTAAATAAAGGCGAATTGCTCGCTTGTTAAATGCAGCAACCACAAGGCGGAACCGCTCCGTACTGTATGTATCTCCTAAAAACTGCAAAACTTTTTTGAAGAATTGTTCACCAATCCCCATTCCGGTTAGCTCGGGTTTTAAGCCAATTCCGATATCCAAAAAGCACTGTTTTTCATACACTCCGGTATCATAGCCCCCTGGCACCCGTGCTTCCTCACCGGTACAACAAAAGCCAACAAGTTCATTCTCTTGATTGATCACGGAAAAATAAGATCCGTTTATAAGCTCCTGTAAACATTCGTTCGTAGGCTCTAAATTATAAATCGAATAAGGCTCCGGGTATTGCCAAAATAAGATTTTTTCTGCATGAAGGGGACGCATTTTCACAAATGTCAGCTTTTCTGCTTTGGATAAGTCGTTCATTATTTTCACCTCAGTCTTCCATTTCATGCTAAATATAATTCTTCGATATACGAAGCATTTTTCCTTCCCCTCTTTTGAAAAATAGTCACGAAAAAGATTATGGGTATGTTAAAAAGGAAGCGAATATTGAGGGGGATGAATGATGAATGACCGTTTGGCTTATATTTTAGCAGTATGTCTAGTCAGTCAGATAGCTATGACAGCTCCACAAGTATATTCAGCACCATCTGTTGTGACGCTGCTACAACAAGAAGAACCAGCGTATGCTAAGTGGGGAAAGCTAGCGGTTGAAAAAGTAAAAGAGCGCTATCCTGATTATAAAGTAGTCGACTATTTACATATCGGTAGAGAAGAAGGAGAAGAGGATAATCAAGCTACAGAAAAGTTCAAATTGTGGTTAAGAGATGATGGCGAGTGTGAGTTTGGCGTGTTTATTAACATTACCTTTGATCTCAAAACGGAAGAAGTAATCGAAATAACCTATGAAAAAACAGATCGGTAAAAAGGGTTTTTCAAAGAGGAGAAAGAAATACATATGAATAATGAAATGTGAATGGGGAGCGAGCTCCTCTTCTTTTTTTGTGTGTACAGAAGCTGAAGAAAGTTGGAGGGGAAAGCTGATGTTTTTTCAAAATACACTCACCACTGAGCAAGAATTAAATGCCCTTATAGGTAAACCGAGCGAGCTCGTTCAGCGAAAAACCATTGATATTATTGATGATCATTGTAAACGGTTTATTTCGATGTCACCATTCTTGATTATCTCGACATCTGACGACCAGGGAGCCTGTGATGCGTCGCCAAGGGGAGATGCTCCTGGATTTGTTCACGTTCTCGATGAAAAGCATCTCATTATTCCTGAAAGACCTGGGAATAAAAGAATGGACAGCTTGCGAAACATTTTAGCAAATGATCGAATCGGGCTTCTTTTTCTCATTCCTTCATTAGGTGAAACATTACGTATAAACGGGACAGCGTCGATTGTAAAAGATGAAGAGCTGCTTACACGTATGGCTGTGCGAGGGAAGAGGCCATTGCTTGGAATTGGCGTAAGGATAGAAGAGTGCTTTGTTCATTGTGCTAAATCAATCAAACGCTCAAAACTATGGAATTCGGATACTTGGCCAGATACCGAGGTGCTTCCGTCTGCTGCTAAAATGCTGACTGATCATGCGAAGTTGGATGGGATGGATGAGCGAGCGATGAAAGATAGGCTGGAGAAAGGGTATCGTGAGAAGCTTTATTAGCGTAGTTTGTAATAATTTGTCGAATCGCCGATAAAGCAGGAATTTCCGCTGATAAACTGGGCACTTCCATTGATATCGCCATAAGTTTAGAACATTTTGCTGCTCAACGCGCACTCTTAATCGAAAAATTGCAACTTTGGGTAGAATTGATCTGCTTTTATATAGAATAATGATTGTTTTGTGTAGAATTGCTACCAAAGCCTTTTATTAGAAGTTGATTGCTTCATACAAACCTCTTATCTTTAATGAACGTATAGTAAAATATACGTCCTTTTTACGGAGGAGGAACGATTGTGATCGGAATTATTGTGAGTAAGAAGCAGTTTTTTCAACTAGTAAACGATACATCGAAGGTGGAGAAGCTTTCCTTTTATCAGAGATTTGCAGATGAGCATAATGCACCGATTGTTTTTTACTTTTTAAGTGAGAATGTGGTCATTCATAAGCAGGTGGATGGCTATGTGATCAGGAAGCAAACGAAACCGTTGCGAAAGACAATGGCACTTCCGAGAATCACCTATTGCCGGGCGGCGATACCAAAAAGGTTTCGCAGTCAGCTAGACTCCCTGGCGAAGAAGGAAGGCTATCAATTTTATCAAATTCAGTCCGCGAAAGAGCGGAATAAGTGGCGGCATCTGAGTTTTTTGAAAAATGATTTGAATCTTTCAGCTCATATTCCTGAGACGAGAAAGTTATCTTGGAAAAATATGATGGAGGTGTTAAATAAACATAAGCGTGTGATTTTGAAGCCGGAGAGAGGGGCGTTGGGGAGGAGGATTATCGCTGTCAATAAGGGTGATAGCAGGTATTTAGTGAAAAGGAAAGTGAAAAAGAAGCTTAAGATTGAAACGTTAACTGCAAAAGAGCTGAAGGATTTTTGCCTTTCTTTGAATCGTATTCCTTATTTAGTGCAGCAAGAAATACAATCGGTTACTTGGCGTGGGCGGACGGTCGAGTGCAGGATGAGTGTGCAAAAGGCAGTGGGCGGGACGTGGCAAGTAACTGCGAAGGCAATCAGGCTGGCGCAAAGAGGCGACTATTTAACAAATATTGCCCAAGGGGCGACGGCGCATCCGTTCAGCAGAGGTTATATTTCAAAAGCAAAAACGAATGTCGAGGAGTTGGGGTGTCAAATCGCCTCCCAATTAGAAAAGAACTTGCCGATCATCGATGTTGGACTGGATTTGATGGTTGATACGGCCGGGCGTGTTTGGTTTATTGAAGCGAATTTAAAAGATCAGCGTCTTACGTACAAAGCGGCGGGGGAGTTGGAAGCGTGGTATGAAGCAACCGCTCAGCCACTCCGTTATATTTTAGCGAAAGAGGAGAAAATATGGAACAACGCACAAAGCGTCTCAAACTGATTTCTTGTACGTTAGAATTGATCGAACAAATAGAGGACGATTATCCGTGTGGTGAGCATATGACGGATTTTTTGAAAAAGCTAGAAGAAGACGCTGCTATTGATGGCTGGGGTCCTTGGGTTGTTTTTCAAAACGGGAAAGCGATCGGTGATATTGGTTTTAAAGGTGAACCTACGCCAATTGGCACGGTGGAAATTGGCTATGGGTTTATGACCGATTTTAGAAATAAAGGCTATGCTACTGAGGGTGTAAAAGCCTTAATTGAGTGGGCATTTCAAAATGAGAGAGTAGAGAAAGTGCTGGCGGAATGTGCAGTGGACAATGTACCGTCTATACGAGTGTTAGAAAAACTAGGGTTTGACGTTTTTGTTGAAAAGGATGGGATGATTTATTGGGAGTTGAAGGGATAAAACCAAGTAATAGCGCATAAAACCGATTGTCAATTAAACGGTGATGGGAAGTAAATAAATGCCATTCTCTCTCTAGAACATCATATGTTTAGTAGGGGGAGTTTCTATTGAATAAGTTTTTCCTTTTATTTTGGTGTGTAGTTTAAGTTTTGGAAGTCGTACAACCTATGCATGACACAATGGGCAAGGCTGATCAGGATAACGTTGAAGACAATAGGAGAAATGGTGAGATGATTAATAATGACTTTCTACGAATTCCTCCTAATAGAGAACGTAAACTATTGGAATCCGTACTTTTATCAAACGGCCCACTGCCATCTCCTTATCAGCCAGAGGAAAAAAGGATGAAAGAGAAGAATTACCGGAAAAAAACAATATAAAGCGTATTTCTTTATGAAAACGGACAGGCTGCTAATGCCGTTCGTTTTTTAAACATTTCGAGATACGATCATTTAGGTGAATTAACGGAATGAATTTCACAATTCTGAGCCCAGAAGGCTTGGCGGTTCGTCCGCGGAAAGCGAGCAGATGCAGGCCAACGGAGCTGCAAAAAGACTAGTTAGTTCAAGATTTACCTAAAACATTAAACCTATGTGACGGGTAGGTCTTTGTAACAGTAGGTCATTTACCTTTAACGTTATCACTTGCATGAATGTAATAAGATAAAGGTGAATCTATATTTTTACCTCAAATTAGAAGGAGTGGAAGCATGAAATTACATCATCTTAATTTAACTGTGACAGATGTTTCAGCTACGAAGACTTTTTTAGAAACCTATTTTGGTATGCGGTGTATTAGTAGTCGGGGGAACGGGTTTGCGGCTATGTTTGATGACGATGACTTCGTATTAACCTTAATGAAGGGAAAAGAGGTTCATTATCCGAACACCTTTCATATTGGATTCCCGGTGGAAAGTGAAGCGGAAGTAAACAATATGTATCAACGTTTAAAAGAAGGTGGGTTTGCAGTTGAGCCTCCCCAACATGCCCATGGTTATACTTTTTATGTAGAAGCTCCTGGAGGATTCACTGTCGAAGTTCTGTGCTAATTGTGCGCCAATGAAATAAAACAGCTTAGAGATTTATACTTTCTCTAAGCTGTTGCCGGTTATTGATTCACTTTTTCAGCTGGTCTGGTGTCGGATTCATTTTTCGTATAAACGGATTGGCCGTTTACGATCGTTTCTTCAACTTCTGTGTAGGCGTCAAAAGGGTGCTTCGTCCAGATAACGAGATCTGCATCTTTCCCTTCTTCAAGAGATCCTACACGGTCCTCGACGCCAATGTGACGAGCGGCTTGGCTAGTGATTGCTCTGAATGCCGTTTCTTCACTTAGTCCAAATTTGACCGCATTAGCCGCAGAGGTTGTTAAATACTCAATCCCGATCACGGGGTGGTCGGTTGTAATTGACATGGGGACGTTGTATTTATCAAGCTCGACTAACGTATGGAAGCCTTTGTCTGCAAGCTCCACTTTTGAACGCGTGGACATTGTTGGGCCGATGGAAACGTGTACGCCTGATTCTGCAACTTGTCTCGGGATTAAGTGCCCTTCAGTGCAATGCTCAATTGTAACGTCAATATCGAATTCTTTTGCAATTCTCAAAGACGTGAGAATGTCATCTGCGCGGTGAGCGTGTGTGCGGAAAGTGATCTCTTTATTTAGAACAGGAATAAGCTGCTCCATTCCTAAATCGCGATCCTTTACTTCGCCTTTTGCTTTTTTCTCCTTATAATCTTGCGCTTTCATTAGTGTTTCTCTTAACAAACCAGCAGTTCCCATTCTGGTCATTGGGGAAACGCTCTTTTGACTATATACCCGCTTTGGATTTTCACCAAATGCCCCTTTCATTCCGGATGGATCTCGAATGAGCATTTCGTCGACGACATGTCCCGCGGTCTTAAGGACGACCATTTCTCCACCAATCACATTCGCACTGCCTGGCATCACTTGTACAGTCGTAACGCCACATTCCCTCGCGTCTTGAAAACCGCGTTCTCTCGGGTTGATCCCGTCCAGTGCACGAATATGAGGCGTTAAAGGCTGGGACGTTTCGTTAAAGTCCTGTCCTTCTGTTCCAAAGCCTGATTCGTGCACTCCTAAATGAGTATGGACATCAATAAGGCCGGGTGTCACGTATTTTTCTTCACAATCAATCACTTCCGCATCAGCTGGGATTGCAATGTGATCACCTGCACCGATGATCTTTTCACTGTCGATTAAAACAGTGGCATTCGTGTATGTATTTCCTAACCCGTCTAAAACAGTCGCATTTGTGTATGCTTTCATTGTTTTTGTCAGCTCCTTTTTTGGTCTTGATGTATTCTTATATTCAGTCTTTCGTTAAACTAAATAAAAGTCCTGCATAAATGTTCAATTGTAATCTATTTGTTATTTTGGTCGCTATAAACAATGAGCTAGTGAATGGAAGGGAGTAAAGTGAGGTGGGCAAAGTGGTGTATGATGGTGAATTGCGATATTAAATGCGCAGATGTCGGCTTTTTGGTTGTGGACATGGATCATGATTTAAGAGAGAGTAAAATGGAAGATAACCTACTTAGAATAATGGGTGAACGTTAAGGGATAGTAAGTAGGAGAAGGGGTTAAAATGCAAAAGTCGTTTGGCGTCTTCCTTGAAGAATAAGCGTAAGGAGATGACTAAAGTAGATGCCATTTGCAAAAGAAAAGCATCAACCATCTATTTACTATGAAACGATAGGCAAAGGGACACCCATTATTTTTATTCCACCACCGGGCGTGGGACATTTAACCTTTCGTTATCAAGTCACTTTAATGGATGTATGTAAGGTAATTACTTTTGATATAAGAGGTGATTGTCGCAGTGGTCGAAGCTCTGAACCGATGACGATGACACAATTGGCTTATGATGTGAAACGAGTGCTAGATGCCAATCAAGTAGATAAAGCGATTATCTGTGGTTACTCAAACGGAGCCTATATCGCCCAAGAGTTTGCATTCATCTATCCAGAGCGGACAGCAGGTGTCATTCTCATGGGTGGATACTTTGCAGTAAGGAGCTTTTTGTTGGAGAAAGAATATCAAATAGGCGTATGGGCTGCCAAAAATGAGTTAATGACGCTATTAGCAGCGGCTCTTGCTAAAAGCCACTTTTCTGATAACCAGCATATGAAAGAATTGTATTCAGAAATAATCCGAACAGACCCACAAATGTTAGCAAACCAATATCACCTTGGCTTACATTACAGCAGTGCAGACCGGCTACAACAAATAAAAGTACCTTTACTATTAATTTACGGTGCGGAGGATTATTACATTCAATCTTACCAATATCTATTTCGCAAGGTAGTCCGTGACATAGAAGTTGTGTATATCCAGGGAACAAAACATCAAGTGCCTACAAAAGCCCCATACGAGTGTAATGCTTTAATTAGAAATTGGATGACACGAAAAAAGTTGATCAAGCCATATAAGACAGTAAAAAAACGCATGTGATGGTACCGACCCCGAAAGTTAGAGCGGAAAAACTAACTTTCGGGGGTGTTTATTATGGCCAAATATAGTGGAGAATTTAAAATAATGCTTGTCACCAATTATCTATATGGAAATCTTGGATATGGGTCATTGGCCAAAAAAAAATAATATGGCTGGATGAAGACATTTCGTGATCAAGGAGTAGAAGGCCTGAAACTAAAATCAAAGGGGTGGCCTTCTATGTCTAAGAAACCTAATAATCAGAAGAAAAAGGAAGAAAAAAAGTTTACACTAGAAGAAGAATTAGAACGTGAGCATGAACTACTAAGACTGGAGAATGCGTATTTAAAAAAGTTGAAAGCTTTTCGCTGAGAACGCCTTTTACGAATTAGCATTATACTTCATAAAAAACTCTCCTTTCCTCACCGACAATAATTTCTGATGCTACACTCATCAATAGCACCATTACAACGATGACAGCCTTTCCTCTAAAGCTAATCTGTTTGTTGAAGAAGGATTTAAATTGAACTTTTCAATAATAACTTTTCCGTTTGTTCAAGATGTAAGCTAAGGTGTTGGCTATAAGCGATATAAATAAAGATACCACTATTGAAAAGGTTATTGCAGTAGTTAAGTTTAAAAATCCAAAATAGGAAAATAACAAAAGAAAAATAAGTGGTATACCAAACCACCTTGATTTTACTACTCCTTTCCAACCTATAATTACAGTGTTTTTCTTTTGTATCTTTGAAAATATAAGAGGAGAAAAAATAATAAATAAGAGTACCAAAGAAAAAAATAACCCAAACCAATCAAACTGCTTCATATATTAACTCCTTTCAATAAGTCGCATCATACTTATGTCTTTTGGTATTGAAGGATTTTCTCCTCATTAGTGTAACACCATTTTCCCATTATTTGGACAAAAAAAGAGCTGCTTAATTGCAACTCTAAAATAACTAAAGCACTCGTTAGCTTAATAAATAGACCCTTTAGATTTTCTCTAATATTACATAGTTGTTAATGTAATTCCTTTACCTTTGAAGAGTTCCACGCTTGTTTCGGCAATCAAATAATAAGTGGATAAGACTTTCGTAATACGGGAGAAATTCTTCATTTTTGATCATCGTCAAAATTTCTTCCTTGCTTGCCCATTTCACGTTTTGAACCTCTTCATACTGTAAAGTGAGCGTATGTAAATGCACATCTTCTTGGATTAAATAAATATCATCAAATCCATTCTCAAAGTTAATTGTTAAATGAGGTCGAATATGCTGAAAATCTACTTTCAAACCAATCTCCTCATGCAATTCTCTTTGCGCAGCAATTTGACTAGTATCCCCAGCTATGGCACTCCCTCCTGCAGTGAGATCCCACAGATTAGGCCACCCCTCTTTGAAGGACTGCCTTTGTTGAATGAGCATTTCACCGTTTGAATTAAAAATACATATATGAATAACTAAGTGAAAATCCCCTGGTTCAAGCTCGTTACCGCGAACCCATGTACGATTTGTTTTGCTTCGATTTATATCATATAAATCCCATAATTCCATCAGAGTTCCTCCAATTTCAGGTGACGTTATTTTGAGTTTAACCACTTAACCTTTATTCAACTAACGCTTCCCGATAACGCAACAAGAAACGAGCTTCTATTAGCTGGTTTTATTGAGGGTATATTACCCTTGTCTTGAAGCATAATCAAGTATTTCTTGGTACAGTTCGTTCCAATCATGAAAATATACAGTTACTTCATTTGGATTTATAAGAATTCTTTCTTCTGACTCATACTTGGCTCTAAAGTCATGTAATTGGTCAATGTTCATACGGTAAAAAACTTGATAGCCTACTTTAGGGTAAGGACTATTTTCATCCCAGTTTGGGTTTTCATTATGATCAACTATAATATTGCCTAATAGAGAGCAACTCCCTGTAACATACCCTTCTTCATATGCTTCACGCTTTAAACATTCTTCAGGGTTTTCTTCATACTCAATATGACCACCTGGGAAGTCCCAACCTCTATGGTTTAAATTGACTAATAATAGATTATCATCCTTAAAACAAAATCCATGAACACTTGTTATTAGTTCTCTTGGTGGGAGTTGTTTATCACGTTTCCAAGTTAATTTTACTTTTGCTTCACCCCAATTCACATATTTTGTAATCATGTATTTTCTCCCCTTATAACCCTATAATTTCTTCAACTCTTCTGCTTCGTTAGTCTTAAAAAAATGTATGAGCTTATTAAACGATTAAATACTACATATATTCAGTAAAAAAAACAAAGTAAACATAGTTTCCATAGAAAGAGTAACACAAATACATCACTATTGTATCTGGAGCTGATGTTAATGAAAGTGCAAGAGGTTTTAATTAATGACAGAAAGAGATTTTTGCTTATTGATAGGGAAAACAAACCTGTCGTTCCTGTTATAAGGTTTCTTAAATATCTAGATAACATTGGAAAAGCCGAAAATACACTAAAGTCATACTGTCACTATTTAAAGTTTTACTTTCAATTTTTAAATGAAAAAGAAAAAGAGTACAAGGAAGTGGATCTTGATCTTCTGGCGGAGTATATATCTTGGCTAAGAAGTCCATATCAATCTACTAAAGTAGTTCAATTTCAACAAACAAAAGCAAGGAGATCTGAGCGGTGATTACGGCCACTCGAATGTACCACTCTCGCCATGTTTTTTACCATCGAGTGACAAGGATTTTACCACACAACGCCAATGTGGTTACCATTGAATAAAAAAGCCCCAAAGATTAATATTTTAATAATCTTGTAGGACTTTTTTTTACGTTCAGCTTAGTTAGGTTTGTTATCGAAGTAGTTCTTGATCATTTTCCTCGAACCTTGCCAAATATCCTGCTCTGTCCAAGTATGAGGAAAAGGCTCCTCACCATAGACACTCAAAAGCTCTGCTTTTAGTTCTTTAGGAAACGGATACCAGGCTTTATATCCACTCCCTCATTTTTTTGAACAATACTGTATATAAGCTTCCGTTAGTTTGAGTACGTTTTTTCATAAGCTAAAATTAAAACTATGTTTCATCTATTATTTGCTGTAATATCTTTTTGCTTTCTGCGTCTTTTTGTCTTGGTGTTCGACCAATTTGTTCATAAACCTCTTTCTCTTCCAAAAGTTGTGTTGGGTTTAATACATGGGCTGATATGCCATTCAACATAAAAGTTTGTGGAAGCAAAGAATCTGGTCTCCATACCCATTCAGGTAATCCATTCAAAATAAGGTTTCCGGTGTCTGAACGGGTTATATAGCTAAATGTGATTTCTACATTCCCCTTGCAAAAATCAGACTGTCTATTACAAAATTCTTCTTTAACTTGGGTCTTTTCATAACCAGCTTTTAATAGTTCATATTCTAATCGGTCCCTATTTTGTACCCACGTTACTAAATCAATATCGTCATGTAGGCGAGTAATCTTGCCAAGTAGAAAGTCAATTGCCCATCCGCCCCGCAACCAAAACTTAATATCAAACCCTTCAGCAAGGGCTCCGATTTCACTCAATACTTTTAGTTGTGACTTAGTTTGTGCCTCAAAAATTTCATGTGTAATGGTAATTCTCCTGTCTCCCAACATTTATATAGAAATTTCCAGATTTAAGCAGCCTACCTGTTAGCAAAACAAACATGGTAATCGCTGTTCCACTAATGCATCCCGTTAGCGTAATTACAATTTTTCACATACTTTGGGAGGTTTCAATTTATCTAAATTTCAAAAAATTGTTCTTGAAAATGAATTAGCGATTTTATTTTATCTACACTGTAATTTTGATTAGCTACAACTAGTTTATCTTCTGCATCGTAATTCCTATTTACAATTGCCAATAACTTTTCCTTCATATTCACTTAATGCGGTGCTTTCCTCTAATACATAAGCATCAATTTCTTCACCATCTTCTGCTTTTGTATTTGGAATATAGCCGTAATTTATTGGATAAATAAATTTGTATCTAGGGTACTTTGTACCTAATTGTCTAACTACAACACCCTTTACTTTTATTTAAATACTCCTTATACATTTGTGCACCACCACCTTCATCTCAAAACCTCTCCCAAAAATGAAAAAATAGAACAACGAGAGCTTTTTCAACTCTCGCTACAGTTTAGTTTAGCGACAAAGCATCGTTTCTTAACTACAATAGTAATTTTGCAAATTATTTATGGTATGACCTTAGTTGTTTTCTGTAAAACAAATCCTTGAAGGGGACCAATCCAATGGTACTTAGAGACACGCCCATTAAATTATGATCATATAGCGCTTTTTGGAAAGTCCAATACAAGGGAATAGTAATACATCTTTTACATAATAACGTATCAATTTTAGTAAATTCTTCCATTCTATGCTGCATTTCTTCTTTTTGGAAAGCATTATTCAAAGTTCTTTGTATGGTCATTTTATTTTCTTGATCAATAAGGTTATATATGACTCCTGTTTGAGATTCAATCAAATTATAGAGCGATATTTCTTCCGATTCTTCGGTGACAAATTCCGAAAGAACTAGGTCAGCATTTTTTACATTATCTATAAAGACGGAAAATGGAAACTGTTTGGTTTCAATCATAATCCCGTATTTTTTACACTCTTTTTGTATCCATTTTACATCCTCTCTATGTGGTGAAAGATCATATGTCATTAAGGTCAGTGGTTCTTTTAGTGTATTATCATAGGGTTCACCATCATACTTACCATCCTGAGAAGAAGAACGTTGTTTGATAAATGAACTTGCAGGTTCATACCTTGGATAACCCAGATCCTTTATCATTTTCATTTTGTCTAGTATTGCTGACAGTTTTCTTCTCATTCCCTCATTCGTTCGTATTTTTTCTTTATTCATATTCCACATGAGATACTTTACAGATAATCTTCTTCTTTCAATATATTGTAGTTGATTATTATTATCTTTCCTGGTTGTAAAAGGAATGTAAAAAATCGGATCTCGATTAATATCGTTTATATTAAGATACTTTTCGATAGATGGCAGTATAAAAATATCAATTTCATCTATGTGTGCTCGTTCTTGAAAATAGTCGTGATGGACTGAGAGTTTAAGAAAATTTGATTCGTGTTCTTTAATTCTGTAAGGACCTGTCCCTATGGGGAGTTTAGAAAACTCATCCATTGACTTGTAAGCATAATTATAAGGGACAATTGAACATTTCGGTGAAGTAATAAGAAGGAGCCAGTGAAAAAAAGGCTTGGTAAAAATAAATTGCACCACGTACTTCCCTATACATTTAATCATGTCCAAGTCTTTAACGATCCATTTAGATGGTGTTTTCTTTAACCTTTCAAAAGTAAATTTAACATCCTCTGCTACAAGATGTTTTGAGTAATGAAACGAAACACCCTTTCTTAAATAAAAGGTGAATTTCTTTCCGTCACGATCTATCTCCCAATAATGAGAAAGACAGGGTTCTACTTCCTTTTTTTCTTCGCTATATGTTACTAACGTATTAAATATTTGTTTTACTATATGCCTTTCTGTTTGTCTTTCGACGTGTGAGGGGTCTAAAGAGTAAAGAGACCGGTAATATGGTATTTTTAAATACTCATTCTCATTTTCGGAATTATGGGGCAACTTAGTTTTAGTACCAAAAACCTTGTTAATAAACGTATTGATCAGTTGATGAATTTCATTTAACTGGGGGTCATGCTCTAGTATAGAAATAAGTCGTTCAATATCTTCCGTTTTTGGGGAATATTTTTCATACCTCTCAAACATTTCTTCCAGCGTTTTTAAAAAAGTGATATTTGTTGTATTTCCTCTTCCTTTTCCTCTAATAACTTTAATCCACTTTTCGTCTTCCATTTTATTTAGGATGTGAATAACATTCCGTTCAGAACAAGCTAACTCTTTGCTAATAGCATGTCTCGTTACACTCGTTTTACGATCTCTCTTGATTTCTGCAAATGTAATAAAAAGTCTAATATAATATTCAATTATCCTCATTGGCAACCCTCCGATTTAAAAGGTGAAATAACTATTATTAATTTACACTTTTTATTCTCCTTTTATCAAATATAATCAAATATATGTAATCAAAGTATTTAATTTGAACATTAATTAGCAAAAAATGATCGGATGGTGATTATAATGAGTGATATTCAAAAAGGACATCTCTTTAATGTACTTTCAGTTTTTATGTTAGCGGTAGGACCACTATTGTCGAAATTTGGACTCCTGCAAATTTCTCCTTCTAAAGCAGCGTTAATAAATGTGGTAACAATTATAACTGCCTGTGTATTATTAGGCCTATTTACTAAGAATTATGTAAAATTTTATTTTGAAAAAAATATTATACTGTTAGCTGTATTTAACTCTTTAGGAATCATCTTTTTATTTCTAAGTATTAATTTACTTTCGCCAGTGGAGATTGGCTTTCTAGGAAGATTCTATACAGTGTTTGCTGTAATTTTATCCGTAATTATTTTGAATGATAAGTTATCTAGAAAAGAATTGTTTTTCATTACTTTTACTGTTCTTGGTACTTTTCTGTTTGTTGATACAGGTGGTGATTACACTAATAATTTAATGGGTAGTTTTTTTGCTCTTTTATATACATTCTTCTTTGCATTAACAAATATATTTATTAAAAAAACGCTGTCTAAACAAAAGAGTTCTAACTCCATCATGTTCACTAACAATTGTATTTCGTTACTTTTTGTCATGATTTACACATTAATCATGGGGGAACTTTTTGATGGAAATTATTCATTCGAAGGAATTGGATATCTAGTGTTATCAACACTTTTAGGGGGATTCCTTGGAACACTACTATTATACGAAGCATTAAAGTATTTACGATTTTCTATTGCTAATGTTACTAGAGCCTTTAGTCCATTGTTACTTACGGTTATTTCTTATCCCTTTTTCCCAATTGAGATAACAGTTAAAAATACATTAGGTGCCATAATATTGATTATCTCCATTCTCTTGCTTTCCATGGGAAATAAGAAAGAAAATGCAAATGAAAAAATCACTGTAACTTCTAAAAACACAGAATAAAAGGAAAATAAAAAGCTGCATTTGCAACTTCCTGGACCTTCAACTATTGCTCCCGTTTGTATAAATACACTACTTCACAATGGAATTAGAATGGAACATCGTCTAATTTTATAGGGGTCTTTCTTCCTCGTTCCCAGTCCTTGCGAATAATCGCATAAATGAATGCATCTTCTACTGAACCATCGTCATTTTCCCAAGACTCCCGTAGATAACCTTCTTTTTGAAAGTTACACTTATAAAAAATTTTTCTCATTGCATAATTATCGTGACGAGTATATGCCTCAATCCTGATTTTTTCATTTGAGTCTGAAAAAATATAATTAGTAGCCCATTTTACTGCTTGTTCTCCATATCCCTTGCCGCGTACCTCATTAGATAACCTAACGTCGAATAATAAAGGCATTGTGTCAGAAATATCACTTATAATGATTAACCCTACCTTTTTCTTAGTTTCCTCTATCCAAAATGTTTCTTTATCATCTTCATACCACCCAGTTTTATACCGCTTTATTATCTCCTCTTCTGAAGGCACAGGGTCAGCGTGAAAATTCCAATTATTTTTTGTATAAAGGTTTATTAGTTCACTTAATTCATTAGTTAGTTTTTTAAAAGTAAGATGTTCCATAATCTCCTGCTCCTCATTTTTTATTAAAAAGTATTATTCTTTACATTCCTTCATTTTACGTTTTCAATTAACCTCCATGTTAGCACTACAAAAAGCAACAATGTTTTTTCCACTAGCGTTCTCCGTTAGTACAAACCTTGAATCCAAACAATAAAAGTAAATAACGCAACAGTACTACATAGGTAACCCCAAAAGGATTTCTTTGCTCGTTGAAATTCAGCTAACCCCATCATTAGAAATGTGCCACTCATGAAGAACAGCATGTAGCTCGTGTATTTATCCGTTGAATTTAGCAACCCATATCCTGCAACAATAATAGTTAGTGCGGCAAAAATAGTTCCTAATATCTTAAAAAACACTATTTAAAACCCCTAATTAGCTTATTTACGTCAATAAAACATGTTCAACCAAAGCACCCCGTTAGTGATACAACAAACTATCAAAAACGTTTACGTTGGAATCTTCTACTTCTCTAGTAAATTGATTAGCCTTAACCTTACTAGAAAAACATAGGGAGCATATAAAGTAATAATGTTGCAAATAAAACTGAAACAAATATCAAAATGCAATTTATTACAAATTTCATTGGTGGCACACTTTTAGGATTATCTAACTTATCAAGTTTCTCGTTTATTCTTTTGAGTTCTTTTAGTATCTCTTTATTTATTTCGTCTGACACAACTATCCCTCCCTATTTCTACTTCCCCCGTAGCAGAACCAACAGTGAAGCTTGCTTTGCTCCACTAATGCTTACCCTTTAGTTGAAGAAATTTGATTCAGTCTATACCAGTTCATTTTCCTCATTACTTATAGCCGATTATCAATTTTCAGGATCTTTTCTAAAGAAAACACCATTACACAAACTGCAATGATGTCTTCACACGTTTTCCAGGTTTAGGTCAATATTATTGTCCAGCACGGTCTATGTTAAAGCTGAAATAAAACCATATACAATACAAGAAAGCCAACACTTACTGCCCCAGAAATTATTGTCATGTTACGATGTTTCTTTTTTACTCCAATGGCGAGCGAAATAATTGAAGCAACTAAAAGCAGTGTTATGAATATTTTCATTCCTTTCACCTCCGAAATTTTAATTAACGCTAGTCTATCATAATAATATGCCGATTCATCAAATTCACATGCGGACTTATGGTAAATAACTTGCAGTCTGAATCCACGCTTCCCATCATCCCTGACTTATATCCATCTTTACCTTCTAACTGCTCACGTTCCTCTTTAGAAATGGCTCATAGTCACATATTAATAAAAATGAGTATCCCATTACCTCAGAAAATGAATAAATCAAAAAAGCAGAAATCTGCTTTTTTGATCTTTTCTTCTTCGACTAACGCTACCCTTTAGCACGGGAGCAACGACAGCTTTTTTAGCTAAAGATTAAGTTATTTTACAACAATAAATTCAAAATGAACTGTTCACCAATAGGACCGTTTTTTCTCTTTCCTGTATCTGTAAAACCTACTCTTGAGTACAGTCGCTGAGCAGGAATATTTTTATGATTAACAGCTAATACAATTTCGTGACAGTCAGGAAATTCAGATTTAACAAAATTACTCAGTATGAGCATAGCTTGTTTAGCATATCCTTTTCCTTGCCTTGCATAGTTAACAGATAATGCAGTTAACAACATGGCATTGGGATTATCTGAATACTCCTTTACACGTTCAGTTTTATGTAATAAAAAGAAACCTACAGGTTCTTTCTCATCTAATATAACAATTCGTTTTTCCCCTTCTCTCTCCTCTAAAATCTTGCTTGGTAATGCTGTGAATTGTGCTTGTTCTTCAGGAAGCTCAAAAGAATTTAATTCCTCTAAATATTCATTTGAAATATGTTTTAACTTAACCATAATCGGTATTCCTCCAGTTTTTTCTGAATATTAACATAAAGGAACGTATATTCGAATTCTCTATATTTCAGTCTCTACGTGAAAAAAGCTGTTCAACGATCCAGTTGTCTTCTTAAACTCTTCTCTTCATAGTGTAACATCAATTTTCAAATAACTGTTTCACTAAAGGGATATATATCCACTTTTTAAAGTATTTACGGTAAAGCTCTCTTCTCATCGTTCCACTAAGTTGTGCATAAATCCTCGTAGTTTCGCTTATTTCATGTTCTAATAGATTTTGAATGACTTCTAATGGCGCACCATTATTCATCAGATGAGTCGCATAACTGAGTCTTAATTGGTGGGGGTGTATGCTTTTATTGATTCCGCTCTGCTTGAAATACGTTTTATAATATATCTCATTTGTGCGATGCTCAACCGATGAGGATCTCGTTTCGTAACAAACAATGCTCGATTGGAATCACTGCGTTCTTGAAGATATCGTCTTAACCATATTTCACAACGATTATTAAAATAGACTACACGTTCTTTATCACCTTTGCCGGTTACGATGGCAGACCGATTTTCGAGACTTACACTCTCTTTATCTAGTAGAACCATTTCACCAATACGACAACCTGTTGAATACATAAACTCAAATAGTGCATTTTCAAAAGAACAGATACAACCTTCACGTAAGTATTCCATCTCTTTTTCAGTAAGGAATTTTCGTATACGCAAAGAGGGTCTACTCTTTTTCATGGTGAGAATCTGCAAGGAAATAACGCTCCTTTTGCCAAAGGTAATCGCACTCTTTAATCAATTGAATAATACTGTTCATTCTAATGGATTTTTCTTTTCACTTGGGTAATCAATTGAGTTGGCTATTTCAACTAACATTTCAGGACTGACCTTTTCTGAAATTCTTTTAGGAATATTAAGTATATATTGCCAATTATCTCTTTCAAAGACGAGGGCTTCGAATGATTCCGAAACGCTAATAAACTTTGCCTTATCTCCGTTTTTTAATTTGAATTGTTCTACAATCCGATTATCTTTGATTGGAATTTTATGTTCAATAGGGCGAACAAAAATAAAATAATGATTTTCTGGTGACTTATCATTGATAAACTCCAATTCAAGGTGGCCGTTTGTGTCACCATCTGCATCAGTAAACCTTCCGAAATGATGTGTAAAGTTTAAAGGTGGAAGCCTAAGCGGTAGTTTTAAGTCTTGTTTGAAATGATTTTCAAATTCTTTAACAGCACCTTCAACTGTTTTATAACCAATTTCAGGATATATCTCTTCAAAAGGTCGAGACTCGCTAATTGTATTTGCAGAAATTGTTTCATTGTTTACCCCACAAATAAGGGTACTAAAAATCAGCAACATTAGAAAAATATTCTTAGCCAATTTACATCACCCTAACTGTATTTGGGTATTACCTTAACCTGTAAATTAACAAATATTCATTTTTCGCTATCCTCCCCAATACTTCAACAAGAGCAGCGACTGTCTTTTATGCTATCGCACACCGTTAATTTAAGTACACTTCTTCACGTTTTACTAGGAAAAAATAGCTTATATCCTATCAAACCACCAACTAAAGCCGATAATCCAGAAATTATAACATTGGTAATTAAGCTTGTTTTAGGAATAAAATACTCAGATAATAAAACAACAATTCCAACAAATAGACCTGTAAACAAAGCTATTCTTATACTTCCATTTTTCAAAATAGCCACCTCCAATATAAGACATAAAACTATAAGAATTGATTTCACTAGGTATTATTTTTTACGACTAAATTCCCTTGAAAGTTTCGCATTCTAATTAAAGCAATCTCCCCATTACTTTAAGTGGTTTTCTTCACAATCTCTACATCTTTCTTATATCTATTTTAACATAAATATCCAAATCCTTTTCTTTCACATAGGAAATAATACCAAAATCACAAAGCTGAATTAAATATTTTCACCCATGTGAATAGGGGGGGGGAATTATTATGTGATTTTGCTGTTATCTTTAGAGAAAGTCTGAAGTCACAACGAAAACGCATGTGATTTTCGTTGTGAAAATCCATGCGTTTTAGCTTGCTGATAGATATGTTTGCACCTCTGATGTAAACCCGTTAGTCATAGAATGGAGGGGGTTTTTAATCATTTTTTCGAATGGAAAATAATACGATAAACTATGCTCAAGCAGAGAGTAGCTTTTTAGTATTCGCTAGGGACATGATGCGTAAGTGTCGTTCATTCTCTTTCCACATCAACCATGCTATACTTGTCATGTAAAAGAGTGGTAACCTCTAGAAGGTGGAGGAGTTAGCTATGAAAAAAGCGAGACTAATATACAACCCCTCCTCGGGAAGGGAAAATTTAAAAAGGCAGATTCCGTATATACTCGAGCGCCTTGAGAAAGCGGGGTTTGAAGCTTCTACTCATGCGACGACCGGAAAAGATTGTGCCAAGCGTGCCGCGGCATTAGCGTCTGAGCGGGAGTTTGACCTGGTAATTGCGGGGGGCGGAGACGGAACGATCAATGAAGTTGTCAATGGGCTCGCAGAAAAAGAGCATCGCCCTATGTTAGGACTTATTCCAGCAGGGACGACCAATGATTTTGCCCGGGCACTGCAAATTCCGCGAGATATTGAAGGCGCCTGTGATATTCTTTGTGACGGAAATACGAAGGCTATTGATATTGGTAAAATAAAGGACCAGTATTTTATAAATATTGCCGGTGGCGGGACGTTAACTGAATTGACGTATGAAGTACCAAGCAGGTTAAAGACGATGATGGGGCAGCTTGCTTATTATGTAAAAGGGTTCGAAAAACTGCCAAGAATCCGGCCAACACATGTAACCATTGAATATGACGGAAAATGGTTTGAAGGAGAAATCATGCTGTTTCTCGTTTCAAACACGAATTCTGTAGGTGGATTTGAAAAGCTCGCACCGAAAGCTTATATTAATGATGGCTTATTTGACTTGCTCATTTTGAAAAAAACCAACTTAGCAGATGTGGTCCGTCTAACTGGCGCAGCAATGCGAGGCGAACATACCAATGATGAAAAGATCATTTACGTCCAGGCAAATCGCATAAAAATCCATTCTCAAACAGACATGCAATTAAACTTGGATGGAGAATACGGTGGGAAGCTTCCAGGAGAATTTGTAAACTTGCATTGCCATTTTGACATGCTCGTTCCAGATATTGCGCTTTCTAATTTTCAGGATCTATATTAAAAAAGCTTGGGGGAAATTTCCCTCAAGCTTTTTTATGTCTTACTGCATCTATTAACGATTTTTATCCTGTTGTTGATCGCTTGGAGTGTTTTCTAATTTTTTCATTTCTAAATCTAACTTTTTGTGTTCTAATTCTATTTTCTTCGTTTTTAATTCGTAACTTTTTTTCTTATCGTATCCGTAATATAGAAGAGAGAATCCGACAATAATTGTAATGAATAACCAAAAATCCAAATTACCCACCTCCATGATTATAGTACTCTTATTGAGGGTAAAATTGAATGGTGCTCCGCGCAAGTTTTCTTATTTAAGCCCTTCAATCCTGCCGTAATCGGCGAGGGCTTTTAACGTTTTTACCGTCAACTCACCTTGCCATTCTTTTTCCACTTTTGACTTCCAAATGTTTTCATATTGTGACCAAGCCCAAAACGGAGACCATGAACCATCTTCGTTTTGATGCTCAATTTCATGATCGAGATTTTTCAAAACGACATCTTCAAGAATATGAGCACACGGAGATTCTGGGTGCGGGGCAAACCAAAGCGGTTTTGCACAATATCCGTCCCATAGTTGAGGGTCTAGAGTCACGACCTCTCTTATTTGAGGTTTAAGCGTCTCCAAAATTTGATTCTTCCCGGGCTCGGGCATCATTTCAGCTAACCGTAAATAGCAAAGAGCCTCATGCATTTCCAACGGTTTATTTTTACTATCCAAGAAAGAAAAAGCTTGATCATGCAAATGAGGGAAGGGGTTGTCTGTTATTACTTGAGGATAGCAATGAAAATATCCAACGATTTCCGCACCCGGATTGGCTTCAAAAGTCGTTGCTTGCGTGTCAAAGTGCCACCAATCAGCGTGAGGCTCTTCGTTCATCGTTTCTAATTTCAACGGCCAGAACCCATAGGTTGAATAAACGTCGTTCAAATAGCTCATCGCGTTTTGAATAAATGGATGATTCCATGGAGCACGCACTGCCCGGGCATACTGAAGGGCAACGGAAGTCGCGATTGGACTCGATTTTTTCATTCAGATATCCGGTTCCATTCCGTGACCGACGCCGCCATCGTCGTTTTGGTAAGGGATAAGGCTTCTAAAACCGCTTCAGGAGAACCATTGTCAAAATAAAACTCAAACAAACGCTGGTCAACAAGACGGGCATGACGATTTATAAATTCTACAGCTAGTCGAAAATGATAGAGGGATAATGTTTTCATAGCGTCTCTCTCCTTAGATAAATAAGCTCTCATCCGATTGTACCATATTTTGGTTATTTTAGTATTGAGTTGTGGAAAATTGCAGTTTTCTATTTCTTTCTCCCAGTTGAATGAATTTCATAATTCTGAGCCCAGGCGGCTCAAGGATTCTAAGACATGAAAAAAGGAGCACCTCCAAATGTTGATTTTAGTAAGTGATCAAATAAACTAGATGAAGTGGGAGGACTATTGTACGACAAGAGAGTTTTTCGCCAAGACCTCGCAGGGCGCTTTTCCCGAGGAGGCTTGGCGGTTCGTCCGCGGAAAGCGAGCGGATGGAGTTCAACGGAGCTACATAAAGTGACTCTTATTTTAACAACAAACAACAACCCAAAAATTACGACAAAAAGCTAAACAAAGAAACCAAACCTAAATGAAAAAACAGCTAAAACCATAATGATTTTAGCTGTCGAGTGGTGTGGTTATTTTTCTATGAAATCCATCCCGTCTTCCTTTAAGCCGGGTCTTTTTTTCGTTTAAGAGATTGGGACCGCATATAAGTTCCTACGCGCCAGAACCATTCAACCGGTCCGTATTGGAAGTGTTTAAGCCACCATCTACTAATGAAAATTTGCAAAATGAATACACCAAGGACGATGAGAACCCCGATTGGAATGCCCACTTCACCAAACAACCCAAAACCGTATCCGTAATAAAGAGTAGTCATGATGATGGATTGGGACAAGTAGTTGGTGAGGGCCATTCTGCCAACGTACCCGAATCCTCGAAACAGTTTTTCTAGGATGCCTGCTTGGAAAAGAAGCATGAAGGCACCGATATATCCCAAGGTAAGCATAGGGCCCCCAAGGATCATACTGAAGTATTCAAGCTGATATTGGTTCGTAAACACGTCACCAGCCTTTGTGATTAGACCGATCGTACCGAAAACGAGTGTCATGATTAGAAGGGGCTTTTTCGATTCCTCAGGTCGATGAATCCAGCCTTTTTTTGCTAAATAGGCACCTAGTAGGAACAGCATAATGATTTGTAAGCCCATGACAAAGGACATCGTGATCGTGTATATGATGCCAAACTCGACGTCTTGAAAAGGATCAGCAGTCAATCGGTGGACGACGACATCGAGATATGAACCTTCGGATAAAGCGGAAATCTCCTGTTCTTTAATGTTAGTAAACGTCATGTCGTCAGCACTTCCGTCATCTGGCATGAGACTAGGAAGGACAAGGAAAATTGCTAAGCCAAGAACCCACGCTAAGATCGTTTTCGGTTTCCGCTTGATAAATAAAAGTAAAAACAACCCACAAATCCCGTAGGAAAGGAGAATATCTCCATCCCATATAAAATACGTGTGGATGATTCCTAGGAAAATGAGTATGAGCATTCTGCGAAAGTACAAACCTCCGAAAGACTGCCCTCTCTCTTGGAGTCGTTGCCAAATCAAAACCGCACCAAAACCAAAAAGCATGGAAAAGAGAGGGTAAAAGCTTCCCTCAAAAAAGAGCTGAATCATTGATGTTGTGCCACTTTCCGTTGCACCAAAAACAGGCTCAAAGTTCTTGAAGCCAAACATCCCATATTGAAAATATAAACTGTTCACAAGCAAAATTCCAAATAACGCGAAACCACGCAAGCTATCTAAGTGTGACAGCCGCTCCCCAGGCTGAACAGGCGTTATCCGTTCATTGCCTGATGATTGATCGTATCCCATCACAAACCCTCATTTCTCCTCTAAAATCTAACTAACTATTATTTACAATTCTACATACGCGCCAAAAAGTCAAGAGGTTTCACGAAAAGTTCGGGGGACAGTCCCCCGAACTTTTTTCAATAAAAAAGAGCAGGGGAATTTCCCCTGCTCTTTGGGCTTTCTTATTTTGCTTGTTCTTTTTCTGTTTCTGGTTCCCAGCATTCGGTTCCTTTTAGACCTTCGATGCGGTCTGCTGTAAAGACAGGCTCTTTCTTTGCTTTTCTTTGTTCACCGTAGTCTTTTAATACGGAAATGGCAAGTTTACCAAGGATTGCGATGACGATAAGGTTCATCACGGCCATGAGTCCCATGAACAGATCGGCCATGTTCCAGACAAGGCTGATTTCTGCCAAGGCACCGAAGAAGACCATGATGATAACTAAGGATCGGTAAACGTTAATTAACACTTTGTTTTTCTTAACAAATTCCATGTTCGTTTCACCGTAATAGTAGTTTCCGATAATCGAGCTGAAAGCAAAGAGCAGGATAGCAATCGCTAAGAAAGAGACAGCCCATCCACCCATATGCTCACTGAGTGCCATTTGCGTAATTGCAATTCCTTCTTGTCCTTCCATTGTGTAAACATCTGTAAGAAGGATAACAAAGGCTGTTGCTGTACAGATAATTAATGTATCAACAAACACGCCAAGAGACTGGACGAGTCCTTGTTTCGCAGGGTGCTTTACATCAGCGGTTGCTGCCGCGTTTGGTACACTACCCATACCGGCTTCGTTTGAGAAGAGTCCACGACGAATCCCTTGCATAATGGCAGCACCAATACCGCCACCAACAACTTCTTCAAGACCAAACGCATTAGCGAAAATCAAGCGAATAACGCCTGGTAGCTCGGTAATGTTTGCAATGGAAATACCAATTGCAAAAACGAGATAAATCAAAGCCATAACAGGTACAACGATTTGCGTTACTTTGGCAATACGTTTTACACCCCCAAAGAAAATTACGCCGGCAACTGCTGCAAGAACAACACCGACAACGGCACGGTTTATGTCATACGCATTTTCAAAGGCATGAGAAATCGTATTTGCTTGCACCATGTTGAAAATAAACCCGAAACAAAGGGTAATGAGGATCGCAAAGGAGATCCCTAACCAACGGGCATTCAAGGCTTTTTCCATGTAATAAGCCGGTCCGCCGCGGAAGTTTTCACCGTCGCGAACCTTGTACACTTGGGCTAGTGTACTTTCAATGAAGGCTGTAGCTGCACCGATAATGGCAATGAGCCACATCCAGAATACGGCACCCGGTCCTCCAATGGAGACCGCTAATGCCACACCCGCAAGGTTACCTGTTCCTACCCGGGAAGCAGTACTAATCGTAAAGGCTTGGAAGGATGAGATTCCTCTCTTTCCTTCTTTTGTAATCGTACTTTTTTCAGTGATGACTTTGAACATTTCGCCAAAATAACGAAACTGAACAAAGTTTGAGCGGACGGTAAAATAGACACCTAAGCCAAGCAATAAGGCAATAAGTACATAAGTCCAAAGAAGATCGTTGGCTGCTCCGACGAACCATTCAACCGCGCTCACAAATACATTTTGTTCATCTCCATTCAATTTGCACACTCTCCTTTTCTAGTATTTTAAAGGACCAATGTATCAAATTATATCAAAATACCAAAAATTATGGCAGAGTAAAATATTCCTCCTTTTTCTGTTTTGAAAGCAGCTGTTGTATTAAAGCCTACTCCGTTCACTTCCCCAAGGGGAAACAGTAGCTACTAAGCTACTTTTCAAGAATAAATTACATATGCCTTTTTACCTACGATCCCATTTTAAGTATTTCGGATGATGACTTTAATGAAACAAACCGCAGAAGCAGGAATTCTGAATTCTACATAAAAGTGGCTTAATTCTACACAAAAGTAAGTTTATTGATCACAAAAGGGAAAGAATTCAGCCAAAAGGAAACAGAGCTTCAGCAAAGTGTAGGGATTCTACATAAAAGGGGATTAATTCTACACAAAAGAGAGATAATTCTCCACAAAAGTAAGTTTATTGACCACAAAAGGGAAAGAATTCAGCAAAAGAAAGCAGAGCTTCAGCAAAGCGTAGGGATTCTACATAAAAGGGGATTAATTCTACACAAAAGAGAGATAATTCTCCACAAAAGAAAGTTTATTGACCACAAAAGGGAAAGAATTCAGCAAAAAAAAGCAGAGCTTCAGCAAAGCGTAGGGATTCTACATAAAAGGGGATTAATTCTACACAAAAGAGAGATAATTCTCCACAAAAGAAAGTTTATTGACCACAAAAGGGAAAGAATTCAGCAAAAGAAAGCAGAGCTTCAGCAAAGTGTAGGGATTCTACATAAAAGGGGATTAATTCTACACAAAAGAGAGATAATTCTCCACAAAAGTAAGTTTATTGACCACAAAAGGGAAAGAATTCAGCAAAAGAAAGCAGAGCTTCAGCAAAGCGTAGGGATTCTACATAAAAGGGGATTAATTCTACATAAAAGAGATATAATTCTACACAAAAGAGGGATAATTCTCCACAAAAGTAAGTTTATTGATCACAAAAGGGAAATAATTCAGCTAAAAGGAAGCAGAGCTTCAGCAAGGTGTAGGGATTCTACATAAAAGTGGCTTAATTCTACACAAAAGAGGAATAATTCTCCACAAAAGTAATTTTATTGAGCACAAAAGGGAAATAATTCAGCTAAAAGGAAGCAGAGCTTCAGCAAAGTGTAGGGATTCTACATAAAAGAGGATTAATTCTCCACAAAAGTAATTTTATTGAGCACAAAAGGGAAAGAATTCAGCCAAAAGGAAGCAGAGCTTCAGCAAAGCGTAGGGATTCTACATAAAAGAGGTATAATTCTACACAAAAAAGGATTAATTCTCCACAAAAGTAATTTTATTGAGCACAAAAGGGAAAGAATTCAGCAAAAGAAAGCAGAGCTTCAGCAAAGTGTAGGGATTCTACATAAAAGTGGATTAATTCTACACAAAAGAGGAATAATTCTCCACAAAAGTAAGTTTATTGATCACAAAAGGGAAAGAATTCAGCAAAAGAAAGCAGAGCTTCAGCAAAGTGTAGGGATTCTACATAAAAGGGGATTAATTCTACACAAAAGAGAGATAATTCTCCACAAAAGTAAGTTTATTGAGCACAAAAGGGAAAGAATTCAGCTATAAGGAAGCAGAGCTTCAGCAAAGTGTAGGGATTCTACATAAAAGGGGATTAATTCTACACAAAAAAGGATTAATTCTCCACAAAAGTAAGTTTATTGAGCACAAAAGGGAAAGAATTCAGCTATAAGGAAGCAGAGCTTCAGCAAAGTGTAGGGATTCTACACAAAAGAGGAATAATTCTCCACAAAAGTAAGTTTATTGACCACAAAAGGGAAATAATTCAGCTAAAAGGAAGCAGAGCTTCAGCAAAGTGTAGGGATTCTACATAAAAGTGGATTAATTCTACACAAAAGAGGAATAATTCTCCACAAAAGTAAGTTTATTGATCACAAAAGGGAAAGAATTCAGCAAAAAGGAAGCAGAGCTTCAGCAAAGCGTAGGGATTCTACACAAAAAAGGATTAATTCTCCACAAAAGAGGAATAATTCTCCACAAAAGTAAGTTTATTGATCACAAAAGGGGAAGAATTCAGCAAAAGAAAGCAGAGCTTCAGCAAGGTGTAGGGATTCTACATAAAAGTGGATTAATTCTACATAAAAGTGGATTAATTCTACATAAAAGAGATATAATTCTACACAAAAAAGGATTAATTCTCCACAAAAGTAAGTTTATTGAGCACAAAAGGGAAAGAATTCAGCTATAAGGAAGCAGAGCTTCAGCAAAGTGTAGGGATTCTACATAAAAGGGGATTAATTCTACACAAAAGAGGGATAATTCTCCACAAAAGTAAGTTTATTGATCACAAAAGGGAAATAATTCAGCTAAAAGGAAGCAGAGCTTCAGCAAGGTGTAGGGATTCTACACAAAAAAGGAATAATTCTCCACAAAAGAGCAATAGCTCAACCTAAAAATATAAAAAAAGCTCCCCTTTCGTCCTAGACCAAAGGGGAGCTTGAATGTCTTAAGTGAGAGCTCATCTAAAAAGTTTTATATTATTGCAGATATCATGATCGTTTATTTTAGCTCATTTTACTAAACGTTCATGTGCTCGCGCTGTAACTCTGATTTAACAGGTTCTTTATTTGGAGCTGCTTTTTTCTCTTTTCGTTTTGTCGTCGTTAAATAATAGATAAAAGCTGCGGTTTTCATCCAGCCGCGAAGGTCTTTTTCATCCATTTTTGCTGCGCCTTTGTCAACTTCATCTGTTGCACGTGTTGTCATTTTTACAAGAGAAGATGTGAGCTTGTTTGCTGTTACTCCGACATTGTTAACGGCATGGAACAAGGGGTCAAGCTGCGTTAGTTTATGGTTTACGTCCGCGATCGTTTCGTTTGTGTTGTATAGTGTGAGTTTTGTCTCACTCGTAATTTCCCCGATCTGCTGCTCCATATTTTCAACGGTGTTTGCTGTGTGTGAAAGAACCTCCTCGACCTGCTTTAAAACTCTCGCTAAAAAGACGACTAAGCCGGCAAAAGATAATGCGATAATTAATGCTGCGATTCCGATCAAAAAATCCATGTTTAACTCCTCCCCATTCATTAGTCAGTTGTTCTGTAGGTTTCGATCATATCAAGGAAATCCGCTATGTACTCACCGATGAGGGGGAGTGATACGGATTGACTTAATATAAAAATGAGCAAGCCGATGAAGATTGCCGTTCCAATCGTTAATCCTACTCCTCTGGCTACCCCTGCAATTAAATTGACTTTAATCACTTCTTTTTTATTCGTGAAGTGATAGGTAATATCCTTTAAATGACCTTTTGTTGTCATCTCCTCAAGCCGGTCAACGAGCTTTTCCATCCGTTCCTGCTCTTCTTGTGTTTTTTCATCGCGGCGATGTTTGGCAGGGACTTTGCGGCTTTCTTGTTCTTTTGATAAAGGCAATGTGTGATCCCCCCGCCAATTTTTTTGATAGACATCATTCACTTACCCTCGCTGGTGTACTTGTAAACGTGTGGAAAGGGAAGCTTATGCTAAATTACTTCGCATTGCGTTTATTTGACCGCCTGTTAACAGGACAAATCCGACGAGGTAAAACCAGATGATTAAAATAATCACACCACTGAGTGTTCCGTGCATGATCGATAGATTTGCGAAATGATTGATATAAAAAGATAAACCAAATGAGCTGATTTGCCAACCTAATGTCGTAAAGACAGCTCCAGGGATGACTTGGCGTACAGTAAGGTCGAGGTTCGGTCCTACCTTATAAAGGAAAACGAGAACTCCAAACACAGTTGCTGTACTTACCGTCCAAACGACCCATTCCCATGATTTTATGACAATGGTTGGAATATCGAAAAGAAGAGCGATAAAGCCGTCGAGTGTCACGATGAAAAAAGGGAGCACCAATTGGATGATGACTGCGATTATGAGAAGGATTGCGAGAAACAAGGATAGCAGCCGAATTTTTAAAAATGATCGTTCTTCTTCTTTTCCGTGGGCTAAATTTAATGCGCGAATCGTTGAGTGAAGGCTGTTGGTTGTTGCAAAGATGGCTAATACGATCCCGAAGGAAAGAAAGCCACTTCTTCTTTGGCCGAGAAGCATCTCTTCATTTTTTTCGATAATTGTGTCGACTTCGCCTGGGGTGATCGCGGAAATTAAATGCAGCAGCATTTGCCCATCAATGGGAAAATAACTGAGCAGAGCGAGCCCGAATAAAAGAAACGGAACAAACATGAGTAGAAAGTAAAAGGCGAGCTGGGCTGACAAGTCGATGACCTGTCCTTTTTTTAGTTGGTGAAAAAAGCGGATCAGCCAATTTTTCATTACGGGATCTTCCTTATTTTTTAGTCGTGGTCTTGTGAGTTAATGTCTAGCTCCAGGCGCCATCGGCTCGTGTCAAATAACCTGCCCGATTAAAAGTAAAAAGCACTTTTTATCGGACAGAACATTTGCACTTCGCCGATAGTCGGGCGCCTTGCACTTTTCTTATAGCATGACCGTTTTTGATCAAAAGTATAGAAATTTCATGTTGATCTAGCATTGTTTTCCAGTAGAATGGAAGGGGGGGATTTAATGTGGGAAAATTAAAAATAATGACGGCAGTTACGTTTACTTTTTGCTTGTTTATCGGTTTAGTTTTTTCAATGGCTCTAGGGCAGCCCGTAAGTGAACAGGAAACTGGGGACATTGGCTATACAACTAGTCCTGAGATCGAGAGGAAGGCAAATATTTTTGAATTGGCATTTAAATCGACATTTACTACGCGTGTACATGTAACCGATCCTGAAAAGGTACGAACGGTCACGAGCGTTGCGAATGTGTTTGAATACGGGGAACACGTTGCTCAACATGTGTCGGGGGCGCTGCTTTATGACGATGAATTCCCATTTGAGGGTGACTATATCAACTTTGCGGCTGGAGAAATTAGCGGGATTGACGAGGGGGCAGATGGTGATTATTGGCTCCAAATGATTGCTACTGATCAAGGCGGAGTAAAGAGCAATTTGGATCTTCGCGAAGAAGGTGGGAGTGTTGCGACCGTCGCGCAAGATGCTGCACCGGTAAATGACGCTGAATCTGTCATTTATGGTGTTACTGTCGTTGAGGGAACAGGAGAGCTTTACTCATCCTTTGAGGACCGTGACAGGTTTTATGATTGGGCTGAATACGAGGAGAAAGTGATTACATTTGAGCTTTTGATTTCATCTGAGCGTTTGGAATTAGAGTCTTGGGGTTTGAGGGAAGAGGAGTAATGATGTAAATCGAAACAAGCTTAGAGGGGGAAAGGTCCCTAAGCTTGTTTAATCTTTATAGGCTCTATACCAATGATAAGGTTGTATTTCTTTTAATGTCTTAAAAGTAAGACTGTGATCAGCAGAATATATAGCTGCCTTTACATTGCATCCCCAATAAAATAACCTTTCCTGACATACGCCACATGGAGTGAGTATCAAGAAATCTGAGTTTTCATCATCACGTACGACACAAATAGAATGTGTGACAGCAGTATTTCGTTTATGTGCTTCTAGTATTGCACCTGTTTCGATACATAGTTCGGTGGATGCGTTGATCACTTCTGGAGCTACACTTGTTAAAATCGTTCCGTTTTCCGTGTACATTGCTGCTGCACCGCCCCATCCAACAGGGTACCTTTCTTTTATGAGTGTGACTGCAGCTTCATATAGACTTATTTCAATATCCATGTTATCGATCCTTTCTAACTCGTTTCAACGGTGTGCTGAAATTGCTATTAAGTAATCAGCAACCTCATCTAAGTGCTCCGTCGTTGAAATGTCTTCTTCTAAGAGTGGAAGGCGGATTTGCGGAATACCGTGAAAGTCGGTGGCGATTTCTTTAAGATAGCGTTCTTGTTGAATTTTGCGTTTTTCGAAAAACTGCCCGTCGACAGTGTCGGGAATAACTTTATTAATAACAATGCCTTCTACTGGTATGCTGTACTTTTTCAACGTGTCGACTCCGCGCTTCGCTTCTGCAATTGGCAGGCGTTCGGGGTTTAATACGAAAAGAAAGCCGGCTTCTTTTTTATCAAGTAAAATGTCTCTTACCTTCGCAAACTTTTCCCGTCGCTTTTGCAGTGTATCAAAAATCGGATCTTCTACAGGTTCACCGTCGTTTAAAAGCTGTGAGTAATCTTGATTCGTTTTTTTGCGGCGTTCAAGCATGCCGTCCATCCAGACTCCCATTAATTCCGGCAAGGTCATCAGTCTTAACGTATGCCCTGTGGGTGCTGTATCAAAAATGATCTGATCATAATTTTCTCGCTCGTCAAGGATAATTGAGGTGATCCGGTCAAACAAAGCTGCTTCATCAGCGCCGGGACTCGTTTTTGCCATGTCCATTTGCCGATGAACTTCTTCAACCATCGTGGCTTTCACGTGACCGGAAATGTTTGCTTTTACTTGTTCAATGTAGCGCTCGCTTTCTTTTTCTGGGTCAATTTCCATCACAAAAAGTGAAGGCGCGACTTTCTTTGCCCGATGGTTCAATTTTGTATGAAAAAGGTCACTCAAGTTATGAGCGGGATCTGTTGAAATGAGTAGTGTTCGCTTGCCACTGCGGCTCGCAGCTAGTGCAAGTGCTGAGGACGTCGTCGATTTTCCAACTCCGCCTTTTCCGCCGACAAATAAAATTGATTTTGAGATGAGGTTTTCCATTGGTGTATCACTCCTTCTTTAACAACATCGAAATCCATTGATCGGAGACTTGTCCATTCCCATGCGCAAATGCCATTCATGAAATCGTTCTAGCATATGTGGGTACAGTTCCAGTGTGTAGTAGAACGCTGGGTTTGGAATTCCGAGCATATCCGAATAACAGAGAATGAGAAAAAGGTCATCTTCGTCTCGGAGCTCACGAGCGATTTCGTTGCGGTGTCCTTGTTTGAGGATTTGATCGTAAAGATCCAGCACGCGTTTTAAATTCATCGTAAAAATCCCCTTCCTAAAAATAGAGCCAGCTAGCCAATATGGCTAGTTGGCTCTAAGGTGTAGGTGCTTACATGGATTGATCTTTGTCTGTTGGGAAGTTCGTGTTATCTTTTCGCAACGCATTGGCAGCTTCTAGTAGAATCCAGAATGCAAAGGCTAAAATGATCGACCCTAGTAGGAATAGAAGAACGTTTAGTTCTCCGCCTCCGTAGCCGGACCACTCAAAGACGACTTGACGCAGCATCGCGTAAAGGGTCATGACTAAGACGAAAACCATAGGAACTAACGTAACGAAATAGTTACGCCCTAACCTTTTCAGCCACAATGTAATAAGTAACAGTGTAATCCCTGCAAGTAGCTGGTTGGCAGTTCCAAACAATGGCCATAACAGGTATCCACCTGAGCCAAACCCTTGAGGTCCTTCTGGTATAAGGACAAGAGCGGCGGAAGAAACGACAGCGATGGACGTAGCGACGTGTGTCTTTGTTAGCGATTTTACTTTATATTCATTACCAAGCTCTGAGATGATATAGCGCATTAAACGGACAGCGGAATCAAGAGATGTCGCTGCAAAACTAACGATAATAACAGCGATAATCGTTGATGCAATATCAGCAGGAATAAGGAGTCCAGTTGCAAGTTGGCCAGCACCTTCAATGAACGAGCCTAACCCAATTTCACCTGCTGCACCAAAGCTATTGTAGGCTTCGAGAAATGCTCCTTGGTTTGTGAAAAGTGTCGCAACGGCAATGATAGAAATTAGAGCAAGAAGCCCTTCACCAACGGCCCCTAAGTATCCGACTACACGAGCATCCGTCTCTTTGTTTAGCTGTTTACTCGATGTACCGGAAGCGATCAGACCATGAAACCCAGAAATCGCTCCACATGCGATCGTAATAAAGAGAAGCGGGAACCAAGGTGTAGATGCTTCTGAATTCGTCATTGGTGCGGTAATCGAAGGGTTTGAGAAGAATAACCCAAGGTATAAAATAAGAATTCCTAAAACAAGCTGGTGTGAATTGATATAATCACGCGGCTGTAAGAGCTTCCAAACAGGTAACGAAGATGAGAAATATACATAAACCATTAAAACGATAATCCAAACGAAAAAGGACATCGATATGCCGTCGAGACCAAACATGACGGTGTTTTCTGCTCCACCAAAGTAGCGCGGCAGATCAATTTGCAATGCAGGAACTCGTGAGGCAATGACCGCGGTTACGTACATCGTAGCCAACGCGGCAATTGATGGAAAAAGCATATTGCCACTACGTTTGTAAACGAGGTGCCCAATCCAAATTGCAAGTGGAATTTGAATGAATACCGAAAGCACCGAAGATGGAAAGGTAATAAACAAGTTGGCAATAACCCAGGCAAACACAGCGTTTACCATAAGTACGAGAATTAAAATAATGAATAAGAACAAGATTTTTGCTCGCTGTCCGATTATTCTATTGGCCAGTGTTCCAACGGACTGCCCCTTATTACGGACAGATAGTACAAGGGCACCAAAGTCATGAACACCTGCTGCGAACACAGTACCTAACACGACCCACACTAATGCAGGTAACCATCCCCAATAAATGGCAATGGCAGGTCCTAAAATAGGTGAAGCTCCTGCTACAGAGGAAAAGTGGTGTCCCCAAAGGACCCATTTGTTTGTCGGAACAAAATCGACGCCGTCTTTATATTTATGGGCAGGCGTCTCGTAATCCGGATCAAGACGATAGATTTTTTCTGCGACGAACTTAGAGTAATAGCGATAACCGAGATAAAAGACAAGTATCCCGATTAATGCGATCATTATGGCATTCATTGTTTTCTCCCCCTCGTCTTTTCTAGTACTTTTAAATCATTCTACGAAAACGTTTATAAACCTTCTGTACTCTCTATTATTTTCTATAAATTCTAAATAATCAATATAAAAGTCCTTATTTTCATAAAAAAGTGGTGTTTGTTAAAAGCTAGAGAAAGAATTGGTAAATAGAGGAGGGTAATAAAGAGTGAAACTAAAATGGAGTAAAAGAAAACGATCAGCGGTTGCTTATACGTGGAAAGGCCTTCTTGTAATGATTGTGACGATGTTTGTGAGCACAAGTCTCGTCATCGCCTTCCCTGAAAGTGAATTTGTGTACCGTTTGACAGGCTGCTTGCTGTTAGGAGGCTTTGCTTCCATAAGGCTGCCTCATGCGATAAAAGAAGTACGCCCGCATTTATACCGGGGGTGGCTTCGTGCGTATGGCGAGTGGCTAGGAGGTAAGTCAGAAAAAGGAAGGCAGTCGGTTGAAGGGTGAGTTAGGGAGTGGAGTCTGGTGTAAGTTGGTTTGTGATCTGGTTACAGAGGGAGATTTAGTCAAACAGACGAACGCAGCTTTTATATAAAAGAAGCCCATTCAACTTGTGAGCGGGCTTCTTTACAATTCATTTAATCATCTATTTTGATCAGTTCAGCAATCTGTTTATATTTGCTTGAAATGGTCGATGGAGATACTTTGTATTTTTCAGCGATCGCCTTTTGGCTGACTTTCTCTGCGGCCTCGCTATATTGATGAAGCCAGTATTCGAGAGTAGCTGCAAATATTTCCGGCTTGGTCACTTTCGGGGACGTTTTTTCAACATACTCCGTCCACACTAAGCGTGCAAAGAGGAGGTCGGAGTAGGGAACGCTGTCCACAGCAAGGTTCTGCGTGAAAAGACGAAACGCTTCTTCACCGTTTTCTGTAAGGACTTCGTCGTTAATAGAAAGCACCATCTGGTTAAGAATCCCGGCTAAAATGTGTAATGCCGCAGGATAAGCTCTCGTGAGAAGATCGCGTTCAGATTCATTTTCATAACCGAACAATTGGTAGAAACGGTTCCACTCATAGACAAAGGAGTCTTTGAATGTTTCTGGAATGATCATGATATCAGAACCAAGCTCGTAGCCTTTTAACGTTGGGTAAAGGTAACCAATAATCAAGTCATCTTCTGAAAGCTGCTTCGTTGTTGGCGTCATTTCCAAGGTAATATGTGCTTTAGCAAACCAATCCATGATCGTTACGTGCTTGCCTTTAACGTCCTTTACGGAATATAGACCTGGACGAATCGTGCGCCACTGAGTCAGAAACGTACTAAACGCTTCGGAGTAGTCATCTTGATATTCGTTAAGGTACGCTTGTACGACAGATTGATCATCAATCACCTTCGCGTTAAACAAACTCCATAGAGAAGCGCTTTGGACAAATGCTTTCTGGTCGGCTTCTTCAAGAACGGAGAACTCCTTCACATCATTCCAAATCGCTTGTTGAATCTTCTCTTCATAAGGACGGCTAAACTCTACGACACGAGGAAGAAAATCCTGATAGTCTTTCTCATCCTTTCGTGTAGCTGATGATGCCGCTTGTTGTTTGTTCATACAGCACTTCTTATATTTTTTCCCGCTCCCGCAAGGACACGGATCGTTTCGTTTTACTTTTGTCATACTAAATTCCACCTCATTCAAATAAATCACATCCTCTATCATAACAAATTGTGCGGGGACTGTCCCCGCACAATTTGGATTAGCCCTTGTTTATGGTACAATCATGTGCAGAATGTTATGAGCGGAAAGGATCGACATAAATGGCAGCGAACGAAACACCTGTAAAAAAGAACGAACAAGTCCATGTGACTTTTGAAGATTTAACGCACGACGGCGCAGGAGTAGCCAAGCTAGATGGTTATCCAATTTTTGTTCCGCGCGCCCTTCCTGGTGAACAAGGCGAAATTAAAGTGATTAAAGTAAAGAAAAACTATGCGATTGGGCGTCTGATTGAACTAACGGAAGAGAGTGAAGAACGCGTAGAGCCGCCATGTCCCATCTTTAAAAATTGCGGCGGTTGTCAAATTCAGCACCTTTCCTATGAAGCACAGCTTGAGCATAAACGTAAGCACGTAGAAGGCGTTCTCCGACGAATTGGAAAATTGGACAACGTGACGGTTCATCCTACCCTTGGGATGGAGGATCCGTGGCGTTATCGTAACAAGGCACAAGTACCGGTGGGAGAGCGCAACGGTGACATTATTGCCGGCTTCTATGCTAAACGAAGTCATGAGATCGTCGACATGCCGAATTGCATCATTCAGCACGAAGAAAGTGACCACACCGTCCAACTCATCAAAGACTTGGCCAAAAAATACGGTATCCGCGCCTATGATGAAGAAAAACACCGTGGCACGCTTCGTCATATTGTGACCCGTCACGGTAAAAACACCGGAGAGCTCATGGTCGTACTCGTCACAAGAGGCAAAGAGCTTCCAAATAAGAAAAACATCATCCAAGACATTCGCGACAACCTTCCGCACGTCAAATCAATCGTGCAAAACATTAACCCAAAGAAAACGAACGTCATCTTTGGCGATAAAACAGAAGTCCTTTGGGGCGAAGAAGTCATCTACGACAGGATTGGCGATGTGAAATTTGCGATTTCCGCTCGGTCATTTTATCAAGTGAACCCTGACCAAACGAAGGTGTTATATGATAAAGCGTTAGAATACGCCAACCTTACCGGACATGAAACTGTGATTGACGCATACTGTGGCATCGGAACAATCAGCCTGTTCCTTGCCCAAAAAGCAAAGCACGTCTACGGTGTTGAAATCGTACCCGAAGCGATTTCCGACGCGAAAAACAACGCCCGACTCAACGACCTTACCAACGCTGAATTCGCCGTCGGGGAAGCCGAAAAAGTCATGCCATGGTGGTACGCTCAAGGCGTTCGACCAGACGTCATCGTCGTCGACCCACCACGAAAAGGCTGCGACGAAACACTGCTTGAAACGATCGTCAACATGAAACCAGAGCGTGTCGTCTACGTTTCCTGCAACCCAGCAACACTGGCAAGAGACTTGAAGTATTTAGCTGAGCATGGATTTGAAACGAAAGAAGTTCAGCCGGTGGACATGTTTCCGCAGACGATGCATGTGGAGTGTGTGGCGGAGGTCGTTCGCAAGGGGAATTAATCGATTTCATTGAACAGGGAGAACCAGGATGAACCGTCCCCACATACGAAATGGAGAGTTGTTTATGGAAGATAATGTATTTGAACAGATGGCAAGAAGATATGATACAGAAGAAAGAATAAAATTAGCTAAAGTTATAGTTAAGGTAGTAAGACCAGAGTTACGAAATAGTAAGTCGAAATCGTTAATAGACTATGGGAGTGGTACTGGTCTAATTGGTTTAGATTTATCAGATTTAGTTGATTCCGTTTTGTTGGTAGATTCATCAAAAGAAATGTTGGAGGTTGCGAAAGCTAAGATTTCTCACAAGGGAATTACTAACTCAAGGGTACTTTCTTCAGATTTCACTCAAGAAACTCCTGAACTTAAGGCAGACATGATTGTAATGTCATTAGTCCTTCTTCATATTCCAGATACTAAAAAGATTTTACAAGAGTTGTTCAACATTTTAAATAATGGTGGTAAGCTACTTGTTATTGATTTTGACAAAAACGACAAAATAAATCATCCGAAAGTTCATAACGGTTTTTCACATGAGGAATTGAAAACAAAGTTATCCGAAGTTGGATTTAAATCAACTGAAATTAAGACATTCTATCATGGAAATCGTATTTTTATGAATCAAGATGCCTCAATGTTTATATCCAGTAGTATAAAGTGATGGAAGCAGGGGACGGTTCTTCTGCTTCTTTCGACTGTCAAAAGGAAGCAAGGGAACCGTCCCCGCGCTACCGCCCAATAAAAGCAAAAAAGTGGCGGTCTGAGTTAAACCGCTACTTTTTTTATTGATCCATTTCATTTTTTTCAATCAAATTGATGATTTCTTCATTGGCTACTGGTTCAATTTCCACCTTCTTTTTATTTTTGACAATATTCTCAGTGGTGTTCTTTATTGCCTCTTTATCCACTTCGCCGCCGAGTTTTTCGTCCCAACGTGCAGGTACTTCGTAAACATTAATTGTACCATCTCCATTCCCGCTGTAAGTAACAGCTCCATCTACTACACGGGTACCCTTTAACTGGATCACATCTTCAGGATAGGTGGCACTTACATCTTCGTGATTAGGATTAATCGGAGTACCAGCAGGGATTTTTTTAACATACATTTTATCTATTTGTTGATTTGGAGCTAGTTGATGCCACACCCTTGCATATTCAATTTCTTCGGAGGAGTATTTAGACAAGTCAACATCTTTTCCTTTAGATCCTTCTTCACTTTTTGAGGAGTCATTATTCGGTTTATCATTTTCTGATTCGTTTGAAGAATCATCAGTAGATTCATCCTTCTCTGCATCCTTTGATGAATCTTTACTAGATTCCTCTTTCACTGAATCATCTGTTTTCTCTGTGGACTCTGATTTATCTTCTTCTTTATCTGATGAACCATCTTCCGTTTCAGAATCTGCTACAGATTCGTCCTCCTCGTTATTTGCCCCTTTACTCTCAGAACCACACCCTGTGACCATTACAGTAATCAGAAGCAGAGCTACACAATAAAACATCACTTTAAAATTTCTCATTCAACCTACCCACCCTTTCATTTCTTCTAAAAAACATATGTATTGAGTGAGGAAAAGAAATAATTTCCAACCCTGCATATATGTTATTATCTATAATCTAAAATGACAAGGTATTTTTGTATTTTTTGTATTATTTTGTAATATTATGGGGGAAAGGGGCGGTTCTTCTGCTTCATTCGACTGTCAAAAGGAAGCAAGGGAACCGTCCCTGCTCTTTCCCACCCAGCGCAATAACCTGTCTCAATCCATTATCCCTCCAGTGTTGCTATCCTGATATTTAAGCTTTTCAAAGAGAGCTATACTGTTCAATATCCTGCGTTATATTTTGGATGGACTGCTGCCAAAATTCCGGTTGAGAAAGGCTTATGCTGAAATGCTTCTCAACCAACTGTTCAAGTGGGAGTAATCCTGTTTCATTTAAGAAACTTTGGAACTTTCGGCTGAATAGATTATCTTTCTCCGCTTGCTTTAATAGTCCAATACTTAACAGGAACCCGAGAGGGTAGGGGTAATTATAAAAAGGGATGTTTGCCTGGTAAAACTGAACATACTTAATCCAAATAAATGGCTCGTATTCACTTAATCCATTGCCGTATGCTTCTTTTTGACATTGTAATGAAAGCTCTTCTATCTGTTTGTCATCCAGGGGGCCTTTTTTTCTGTATTCATAGAATCTATTTTCAAACCAGAAAGCTCCTCTAATCGCCATTAAATAATTCAGACTTCGGTCAATCTTAGCTCCAAGAATCGTTTTTTTGACTGAAACATCGTTGGTGTTTTCAATTACATAATCGATATAGGCCGTTTCAAAGAAGATTGAAGCAGTTTCAGCTGTAGTCATTTCAAACGTTTCATCCGAAAATCTTAGTGATGGAGATTTTTTCATTTGTTTAAAATGCCAGGCGTGGCCCAGTTCGTGAGCAAGCCTTCTTGCGCTGTCTATACTGTTGTCGTAATTAATGGATATCCGTGATTCACCTTCCGGCATAAATGGTGCACAAAACCCTCCCGGCGGCTTAGTATCACGCGGTTCCGCATCTACCCAGCCTCTCCTAATGATTTCTTTAATAAATTTGCTTTGGTTACTGTCAATGGGCGTAAGGGCTTCATAGATTCCTTCAACTGCCTGTGAGAAAGGAATTTCGTACGGTGTTTCCTGAAATGAAGTCATTACCTCATGCCACGAGATTCTTTCTTTACCTGATTTGTGAGCTTTGATATTTAAATACCTGACAAGCTCAGGCAGGTTGTCATCAACTGTATTCCACATGGCGTCAAGTACCGGCTTTGAAATCCCGTTTAACTTTAGTGAACCTTCAAGGTAATCCGTGTTCTTCACCTCATTCTCATTTAGCCGTAGTCCAACCATGGAATTGTAGATAGAGGCAAAAATACCAGCTTGTTTTTCCAGTGTCCTGTTAAGTTTAGTGAATACAAGGTTTCTGGTAGAAGGCTTTGGGTGAGACAGCGCTGAATAACTGGCTTCAGCAAACGATAATTCACTCTTTTCACCCTCAATTTCGACTTTAACTTTTAGATTGTTTCTTACTTGTTCATAGATTTCTTCCAGACTGCTGAGTGTTTCTGAGGCAAAACCTGTTATGATTTTTTCTGCGCTGATTTTGGGCTCTGTACCTTCTACTAAATCCTCTATAAAATGCTTATGATTAATACGGTCAGACCAGGCTGCAAATTGCTCATCACTCATATGCCTGATTCTTTCAAGCTGATTAGATACTAGGAGATGAATGTTTGATTTTAACTCTGAGATGTTTGAATGTATTGAAGATAAAAGAGAGGGGTCTGCCTTTTCGGTCGTAAGGCAATAATAGAAAGATTCTGCTGAATCCACTTTTTGAATCAGTCGTGCAAGTGTGTTCAATTCGCTTTCATTCAGTGATTCTGATTCTTCAGTGTTCTCAAGTGCTGAAAGATTTTTTTTCAAACTATTAATGTGATTTTTAAACTGTTCCGTGTCCGGTCCGCATGGAAGAAGATTAGACAGGTTCCATCTGGGAGGAGCAGAGAATGTATTCATTTTGTTTTCACTCCTATCATGTCTATGAAAAGGGAGACTCTATAATTAAATGATAATCCCTGTTTTCTTTGTAGGCATTGAAAATCATATAAAATTTGGCTATCTAATCATGTTTAATATACTTTTTGAGTTCTTTAAAATGCCCAATAAACCAAGACTTTTTTTCGCATCTCTTGCTAATTTCTTTTCGGCTGTTTTAATGATTTTCTCATCGGCCGTAGAATAATTACCGGACTCAAACATTGGTTGAGGATCATATTCCAGTATCAGCTGAATCGCTTTGGTCTCATTTTCTCCAATAATTCTATTCGATAAATATAAAGCCATATCAATACCTGCAGACACCCCCGCGGCGGTTATGTATTTCCCTTCCTCCACAATGCGTTCTCTTGTCGGTACCGCTCCAAACTTACTTAACAGATTTAGAGGTTTCCAGTGGGAGGTTGCCTTCAGTCCTGTTAATAAACCGGCTGAAGCGAGCAGCGTAGAACCCGAGCAGACTGATGTTGTCCATTTAGTCGTCTTGTCGATTTTCTTAATCCACGTCAACACGTTCTCGTTCTTCATTTCCTCAACGAACGCGATAGTGGAACCGGGGATGATTAAAATGTCCGCCTCTAGAACATCTGCGATACGGTGCTTCACGTTAATATCTATAAAACCAGAATCAGCCTTTATTTCTCCGGTTCTCTCAGCCACAAAGTAAATCTCAGCGTCAGGAATGTTTCGTAAAACCTCATATGGGCCGATGGCATCCAGCATAGTTATGCCATTGTAAAGGTAAATGACTATTTTCATATTTTTTCCTCCTCTTTCTCTAGAAACTATTCAATAACACTGCTGGAAATCCTCTAACCAACGAGAAATCTGCATAAAAAGCCAAAAAAAATGGCGTTTCATGATAGTTAGCCTGGCAAGACAATATTCAAAAGGTTACAAATAATTACATATCCTGATTGATTTTATATAAGAAAAAACACACATGCTGACAAATTATTCCTTTAGACACTGTAAATTACTAACAATACAATTTATAATAATACATAGAGTAAAAATGACGTAGCAAAGGGACGGTAAGGAAGCAAGAGAACCGTCCCCACGCTTCATTTGGCAAAATGTAAATACAAGGCAAAGGTACCATGTTGGACTATGACTGCAAAGCTAATAAGGTTTTTTTCAAAAGGTAATTAATGGGGTGAGTTAATGAGTATCTCTTTTAAGCACCTAGCATACAAGATACTTAAAGAAACAAGCAAACCAATGACACCAACTGAAATCTGGGAGTACGCTAAACGTAACAATTATGATAGTTTAGTTTCATCTAAAGGCAAGACGCCAGAAAGGTCAATTGGTGCCAGGATGTACGTGGATATGAACAAAAATCCAGATAGTAAATTTATTAAAATTGAAGAAGCGAAGCCGAGGAAGTTTTTCCTCAAGGAATTGGCTAGTGAAGCAGAAATAAACAGAATTCGGGAGAAGGAAAAAGAAGACGTGGAGGAACCGGAAGGCAACACTAAATATTCTGAGCGGGATTTGCATCCGTTCCTCACCTATTTTGCTGATACGTTTATGAATATACATACAAAAACCATCTATCATGAGCGTTCTACAAAAAGCAGTTATGCACAATGGCTGCATCCGGATATTGTAGGTGTTAACTTCCCTATTGATGAATGGCACAAAGAAGTTCTGGAGTTTGGTATGCAGTTTGGTAGCCAATTAGTAAAGATTTATTCTTTTGAACTGAAGAAAGAGCTGACTTTCTCCAATCTTAGAGAATCTTTTTTTCAGACGGTTTCAAACTCAAGTTGGGCTAATGAAGGGTATTTGGTGGCAGCAAAAGTATCTAGAGATGATGAGTTCTTAAATGAACTAAAGCGTCTGTCCACTGCTTTCGGGATAGGAATATCGAGCTGGATATTGAAGACCCTGATTCTTCTTCTGTGCTGTTCCCGGCCAGATACAAACCAGACCTGGATTGGGAAACGATAAATAAGATAACGGTCCAGAATCCGGATTTCAAAAAGTTTATTAGAAGAGTAAAGAATGATTTGAATAGCCACGAAGTCATTAAGCAAATGTACGATAAAGTTTATGAAGCAGAAGCTTTAATTGACTTAATAAAGAAGTGAAATGATTGAACCTCCTCTATATAAAAGTGGAGGTTTTTTGTTGTCATGCGAAGTGATATATAATTAGGAAAGCATATTGGAGGATGGTGTGTTATGAAACTTCGCAAAAGCAAGTTGTCACCGAGAACGATAGAAGAAAGTAAACAGTTATGAAAAGCTAAGGGACGGTTTTTCTGCTTCATTCGACTGGCAAAAGGAAGCATGAGAACCGTCCCTGCGCTTCCCTTCACTGAATTTCAAGAATTTTGGTACTTATTTCAAATGACCTTTGGATTACTATTAAAGACTGTAAACGCTTACGGTGTTGTGGTTATCAGATTTCACTATAGTAACTGAACGCTCGCTCACCAATTTCGCTCTTATCCCAATATAGAGAACAGACTAAATTATCTGAAAAGGATATGGACAAGGGTTTATAGGGGTGCTATATTTGGTCGTAGAATTTAACATCACGAGGAGGAGCTTCTATGATTGAAAATCCACTTATAGCCACGACGTTAATCTTTGCTTTAATTGCTTTGGGTGAATGGTTATCCATTGTCTCTAGAGCAAGGGTCCCCATGCTTTTAACTGCTATGGTTGGTTTCTTAATCTGCACCTGGACAGGGGTATTTCCAGCAGATATTTTAGACAAATCAATGTTCCCTGCTCTCGGGGCAATCTTAATTGGCCCAGCGCTTGTCCATATGGGGACACTCATTCCATTTGAATTGCTGAAAAGTCAAATAAAGGCTGTTGCTATTGCCATTGGAGGGTTAGTCGTTACGATTGGGACAACCCTTATCTTTATCACTATCTTTTTCGACTATTCGACTGCTGTTGCTGGTGTCGGCCCAGTTACAGGCGGCATTATCGCCCTCATTATTACGTCAGAAAAGTTAACCGAAATTGGCTTAACAAGTTTAATCGTCGTCCCAGCCTTAATTGTGGCGTTTCAAGGCTTGATGGGAATGCCGTTAGCGCTAAACTTTATGCGTCGATATTCTAAAAAAGTAATCAATCAAATCGACGAAGGGACATTCGTTCCAATGACGAAAGGGATAGACAAAACAGTTTTAGAAAAAGAAAGCCAAAAAACAAGCATTTTAAAATCTAGTTTAACGCTAAAGCTATTCTATGTTTTTGTTGGGGCTGCAATCGGAGTTACTCTTGGTGAACTTACAGCCATTCACTATAGCTTATGGTGTTTAGCAATAGGAATTGCTGGCTTAAAATTTGGTCTATTCGAAGCACGCTCACTTGAAAAAGCGAATTCATTTACGATCACCATGATTGGTATTATTTTCGTTGTTATTGGTACGATGGCTGATGTCACTCCACAGGATGTTTTAAATCATTTACCTGCAATTATGGCGATCATCTTTATCGGTACAGCAGGACTTTCCCTCGGTGGTTACATCGTATCAAAGCTAGTAAAGTGGGACCCTTTAAAAGGAATGCCAGTTGCTTTAACAGCACTCTTCGGATTCCCAGCAGATTATATCTTGTGTGAGGAAGTTGCACGTAGTGTAGCGAGAAATAAAAAAGAAGAAAAATTGATTTTTGAGGAACTATTGGCACCGATGTTAATCGGAGGATTTACAACAGTAACCATTGCATCAGTTGTCATTGCAGGAATACTTGTACAAACACTATAAGGAGAGAGATGACTTATGAGTAAAAAACTGATTAAAAACGGCACTGTTATTAATGGAACAGGTGCTGATGCAAAGGAAGGACATATTGTTGTTGTTGAAGGAAATAAAATAGTGTATGTCGGTCCAGAAGAAAGCTATGATGTTTGTGGAGATGAAGAAGTGATTGATGCACAAGGTGGAACAATTTTACCAGGGTTAATTGATACACATGTTCATATGATGTTTGAATATGAGCCTGTTCAAAAAAGATTAACTACCCCATTTTCAATGATGTTTTATAAAGCACAAAAATATTTTGAAAAAACGATAAACGCAGGGGTAACATCTGTACGTGATGCACTTGGAGCAGACCTAGGTGTCAAACATGCCGTTGAGCAAGGCTACATTAAAGGACCACGCCTCCAAGTGAGTATTAACGCCTTAACCATTACAGGTGGTCACGGAGATGGCACCCAGTTGTCTGGCCAAGTATTAGATATCCTTCCATCTGATTACCCAGGCATGCCAGACGGACGGTGTGATGGTGTCGATGAAGTAAGGAAGAAAACACGGCAAATGCTTCGGGCAGGAGCTGAAGTCATTAAGGTTCATGCAACAGGCGGTGTCTTAAGCCCAACCGACCATCCAGAATTCACACAGTTCTCTCTAGATGAGCTAAAAGCCATTGTCGAAGAAGGAAAGTTTCGCAAGGGTGTCAAAGTCATGGCACATGCACAAGGCGCAGAAGGAATTAAAAACGCTGTTAAAGCTGGAATCCATTCAATTGAACACGGGATATTTATTGATGATGAAGTAGCTGAATTAATGGTTGAGAGCGGAACCTATTTAGTTCCAACACTTCTAGCTCCAGTATCTGTGTTAGAAATGGCCGATCAACTCGGGATGCCACAATCAGCAGTCGAAAAATCTAAAGAAGTCATTGAACAGCATAAAGAAAGCATTGCCCGTGCACATAAAGCAGGCGTTAAAATTGCTATGGGGACAGATGCTGGCGTGTTTCTCCACGGCACAAACCTACGTGAACTTGGCTTAATGGTTGATGTCGGCATAACCCCAATGGAAGCGCTCGTTGCTTCCACAAAAACCGCAGCAGAGTGTTTGGGATGGGATGACAAGCTCGGGACATTAGAAGAAGGAAAACTTGCCGACGTTGTGGTAGTGAAAGGAAACCCATTAAATGACATTTACTCCTTGGCAGATAACGATCATGTTCAAGTTGTGATAAAGGATGGAAAAATTGAAAAGAACTTATTAGTATAAAATAATATTCGACGTAGCAAAGGGACGGTTTAGTTAAAAACCGTCCCCGCGCTTTCTATTAATTACGTGTTAATTGAGCTTTTTTAGTATCAATCGGATTAAGGTCGAATCGGTCTGCATTCATTACTTTGACCCAGGCAGCGATAAAGTCTCGGACAAACTTTTCTTTGTTATCGTCTTGAGCGTAAACTTCTGAAAGGGAACGTAGAACGGAGTTGGAACCGAAAACGAGGTCAACTCTCGTTGCAGTACGTACGACTTCACCTGTCTTGCGGTCACGTCCTTCATATACGTTGTGGTCAACAGGTTTCCATTCGATTCCCATGTCAAGTAAGTTCACAAAGAAGTCGTTTGTGAGGGTGCCGACACGGTTCGTGAATACGCCGTGCTTAGTGCTACCGAAGTTAGTACCAAGCGCACGCATACCACCAATAAGAGCAGTCATTTCTGGTGCAGTAAGAGTTAAGAGTTGTGCTTTGTCTATAAGAAGCTCTTCTGGTCTTACATTGTACTGCTTCTTCAGATAGTTACGGAAACCATCAGCGTAAGGTTCCAGTACATCGAAGCTCTCTGCATCCGTTTGTTCTACTGTGGCATCACCGCGTCCAGGTGTAAACGGAACTGTTACGTCAAAGCCTGCATCTTTTGCAGCTTTTTCTACTGCTGCACTACCGCCCAGTACGATCAAATCGGCAATGCTGACTTTTTTATCAAGGTGATTTTGAATGTTTTGAAGTACGGTAAGTACTTTTTCAAGTTGTTCTGGCTGATTCACTTCCCAATCCTTTTGTGGAGCAAGGCGGATGTGCGCACCATTGGCACCGCCACGCATATCGGATCCGCGGAAAGTGCTGGCGGAAGCCCAGGCAGTTGTTACGAGTTCGCTCACTGTAAGTCCTGAGTCCAGGATCTTCTCTTTTAGCTCTTCGATTTCTGCATCTGTCAATTCATAATCAACTTTTTGGATAGGGTCTTGCCAGATAAACTCTTCTTCCGGAACTTCTGGTCCAAGATAGCGGTCACGAGGACCCATGTCACGGTGTAAGAGTTTAAACCAAGCATGAGCAAAGGCATTGGCAAATTCATCTGGATTCTTATGGAAACGGCGGGAGATCTTTTCGAATTCCGGATCTTCACGCAACGCCATATCCGCGGTAGTCATCATTGTTGGAACACGCTTGGATGGATCTTCCGCATCAGGTGCAAGGTGGTTCTCATCTGGATTGACAGGCTTCCATTGATGTGCACCGGCAGGGCTCTTCGTTAGCTCCCATTCATATCCGAACAGCATATCAAAGTAAGTGTTGTCCCATTGTGTCGGAGTAGGCGTCCAAGCTCCTTCAATTCCGCTCGTGATTGTGTCAGAACCTTTTCCGCTGCCATGTGTGCCTTCCCAGCCTAAGCCTTGTGATTCAAGAGGAGCTGCTTCTGGATCTGGGCCAACATGTTTCTCGGCGTCTCCTGCACCGTGCGCCTTACCAAACGTATGACCGCCAGCCGTTAGTGCAACCGTTTCTTCATCGTTCATTCCCATACGCAAAAAGGTTTCACGAATGTCACGGGCACTTGCAAGCGGATCGGGCTTTCCGTTTGGACCTTCCGGGTTTACATAGATAAGACCCATCTGAACAGCTGCAAGCGGATTTTCCAGTTCACGATCACCGGAGTAACGGTTATCACCGAGCCATTCTGTTTCAGAGCCCCAGTAGATGTCTTCTTCCGGATGCCAGATGTCTGGGCGTCCAGCTCCAAACCCAATCGTTTTTCCGCCCATTGATTCGATCGCCACATTCCCTGCTAGAACAAGGAGGTCGGCCCAGGAGATCTTGTTACCGTATTTCTGCTTAATCGGCCATAATAATCTGCGAGCTTTATCAAGGTTGCCGTTGTCAGGCCAGCTGTTTAGCGGAGCAAAGCGCTGTGCACCAGTTCCACCGCCACCTCGGCCATCACCAGTTCGATACGTACCAGCCGCATGCCAAGACATACGGATAAAGAATGGACCGTAATGTCCGTAGTCAGCAGGCCACCAATCTTGGCTGTCGGTCATTAATTCATTAAGGTCTTTCTTAAGTGCATCGTAATCTAATTCTTTAAACTCTTCGGAATAAATAAAATCTTCTTCCATAGGATTAGATTTTGTGTCATGCTGTTGCAAAATATTTAAGTTCAGCGCATTTGGCCACCAGTCTTTACTTGTCGTACCGCTAGATTTTTTGCTTGTAGAGCTTCCATGGAACGGGCAACTTTCAATGCTTTGCACGTCTTTGTTATCCATATTTCCCTCTCCTTTTGTGTATAATATAGTAAATAATTACCCCTCTAGTCGTAAGAATTTCACGACTCAGATTAGAATAATTATTTCCATGTTATCATTATAAAAAAATATTATTTAAAATGAAAGAAATAAAGCTTGTGAGAATAAAAGTATTTTGATTGCCCTAGCAAGAAGGAATGTTTTTTGTTAATATTCGATTTCGGCATTAAGGATCGAAATTCCTTCTTCTTCTGCTTATTGATGGGTAAAGAAGAATGAGAACCATCTCCACTTTCCCACGCTTCCAGACCAAAGTAGGAATAAGGTGTATGGGTGAAAGGGAACTACATAACCGTTTAGTCCATAATAAAAAGAGCAGGCATATAGCCTGCTCTTTATCTAAAATCATTTGCCAAAACTTTTGGTAGAAATAAGAGTATCCTACCCGTTATCTTGTGAATAAACAGGAAGTATATTGACTAGTCTCAATGAACCTAAGGACTAGTGGAAGAATTGGAGCTGATCATTCTTCACAACTTCCGTACAATGCAATTTTCCCCCGACAAGCAATGGAATTGTACGTCTGATGTAGTTAATCTCTCTACTTCTAACCGATTCCTTCCCGTGTGACCCATCACGGATACAATCGAAGATCAGGTGAGCAAACTCATGCTCAATCCTCCGCCAAGAACTAGGTTTATTCCGATTCTCTTCGGACATGCTCTAACCTCATCGTAAAGTATTTCCAGACTTCTTTGTCGCTACGTTCCTCAGGGGTTAGTTCTTCGTCCGGTTTTGCACCAAGAGTAAGTTGAAAGTCACCGCCATACTTTTCCTCAAGCTCGGCAGATTGATATACAAGGAAATCGAATTCATTTAGGTCAAGGTCGCTTTCCTCTAAATCACGTTCTCTTTGTATTTCACGCTCGTAAGACTCGATAATTTTGATAAGTGGAATAACCTTACCAGCAGGGTTCCGGTAGGAGGCGGTTTCAGGAATTCGAATGTGTTGTCCTTCTTTTGCACGCTCAATTCCAATGAAGCGACCTTCCTTAATCCACTTATTGATTGCTGTTTGAGACACATCAAAAAACTTTGCTAATTGCCCAGTTTTATAAGTCACAACTTCTTCTACGTAAGCGTCGTCACTAGCCAACTCAGCCCAGCGTTCCTTGATTTCTGATAGTAATTTTCGGACCTTTTCTGGATCACTCAAGATATAATTATTTACTTTGCTACTATCAATTTTGAAGCGCGGTGATTCTTCCAATAACTTTAAACAAGCCTTGAGAAATACAATGTTTGACTCGTTATCATTGATAATGTTTTTTTCGAATTTTTCCATGAATATGTTCTTTTCTTGGACATCCAATGACATATTGATCACCTCTCACCTCCAATCATACATAAACTGAAACCAAACTGAAACCCCTAGGCACTATTCTTTTCATATTTATTTTATTTATACCCTCTATTCTATGAATATGTGCATAGATAGAAAACATTCCTGAATCCTTTGATGCGCTATAGAAAATCCATGATAGGTTATGGTTAGATCCTTCATGCTGCTCCGATTTAGATTGAAAGAAAAATGAGCCTTATTGATTATTCGATAAGGCTCTTTGTATCGAAAATGTTTGTCGAAAAATAGGCCAATTTGTGAAACGTTGGCTGTTTTCATACCGTCAAATAGAGTAAGTAAAATTAAAAGGGGTTAGTGTAATGGTGGTAAATCGTTATTTTAAGATCATTTTTGTGTCTGTGCTCATTGTCGCTTTACTAGGCTCTTCCTATTGGATTGGATTTGCTGGAGATCAAGGAGAGGTTGAGGTTCTTCAACAAGATTTAGCTGAGGCGAAAATAGAAGTTGAAGAGTTAAAACAACAAGTTTCACAGTTTGATAAAGTGCGTGATGAAAACGATCAGCTAAAAAGTAGATTAGAAGATAGAGAGAGTCAAGTTAAAGATTTTGAAGAGACCATTGAAGAGTTGGAGGAAAAAATCGACCTGATTGAGAACGGTCTTTCAACAAAGGAACCTGAACCAGATGGCTCAAAAAAAGTATTTTTGACGTTTGATGATGGACCAACGGCTATCACAGAGGATATTGTGGATACGTTAAATGACTATGATGTAAATGGGACATTCTTTACGGTTGGTCAAAGGATGGAAGAGTCCCCTGAAATATCTCAGCGTACGTACGAAGAAGGGAACATGATATTGACTCACTCTTACACCCATGACTACTCGATCTATGAGAGTCTTGATTCGTTTTATGAAGACTTGCGTTTAGCTGAAGAGGCTTATGAAAATGTACTTGGGTTTGAGGCACCACAAATTCTTCGTTTTCCTGGAGGATCATCAAATCACAGTTCCTTTAATTACGGCGGAGAAGAATTCATGACAACGTTAACGGAGGATATAAAGGATAGAGGCTATCATTATATCGACTGGAATGTAACCTCGGGTGATGCGAGTGACATTTACGACCAGCCTGACGAGATGCTTAAGCAGATCAAAGCGACGAGTGCGGATCGAGATCTGGTCGTCCCTCTTTTTCATGACACAGCGCGAAACGAAGCAACAGCAGAAATCCTTCCTGAAGTGATTGAGTTTTACAAAGAGGAAGGCTATGAATTCCGAACCTTTGCTGACATTACAGACGAAGAGTTAAACGAGATGATGAATAAACAAATCGCAGATAAACCCGTCGTTCGCTAGGGATTTGAAGAAGCAAGATATTCGACATTAAGGACCATCAATAGTTGAAACCGTTATTAAGAATACACAATATTAATAGTGTATTCTTAATTTTTACATAAGGTGTTGGTTATGAGTTCATCTGTATAGGTATTTTCCCTTTTTAACATTTCCTTTTTCTAAAATTTAATAGTGATCTAGAAAAAAAGCACTATCAGAATGTTAATGAAAAATAAAAATATTTCATACTTCTGATGCAAAGATATTTATTTTGGAGACTAAAGTACTAAGGGGAATGGATATCGTTTTTTAGCTTACAGTGTCTTAATGTTATCTTAACGCGACCATAATAATAGATTGATAGAATCAAATCAGAATTAACGACTAGATATTTCACCATACTTTTATCAAAGGGGGCAAGTAATTACGTTTTTGAAATGTTTGCAAAACAAAAATACGTGGAGGCTGGATCTATGTTAAAAAAAGCGATGGTTGCAAAGTTAAGTGTGGCATTACTGATTATTGGCTTAGGGGTTAACGAGGGATGGACACAGGCAAGTCCACCAGGGCATGCTGGAAAACCTGGTCAACCGGGTCCACCTGATCATGCAGGTCCAAAGGAGAAGGTTGAAAATGTGATTTACTTCATTCCTGATGGCTACTCTGCTGGTTATAATGTGAACTATCGTCATTATAAAGAAGACTTGGGACCTGTTTGGGATGATTTTCTCACTGGGATGATGACCACTCATTCTAAGGATAATCGGATAACAGATTCCGCAGCAGCTGGAACCGCCATGGCTACTGGTGTGAAGACCAACAATGGTTTTGTCAGTCAAACTCCAGATGAAGAAAACTTGGAGACGATCCTTGAAGCCGCCGATCAAGCCGGTAAATCTACAGGCTTAGTCGCTACTTCTACGATTTCCCATGCCACTCCAGCGGTATTTGCCTCCCATGTAAATTCTCGTAACAATCAAGAGGAGATTGCCCGTCAGTACATTGATGAAGGCGTGGTAGATGTGTTCTTAGGCGGTGGTTTAGAGTACTTTTTACCTGAGAGTGAAGGTGGAAGACAAGAAGAGCGTCACCTCGTTAATGAAGCGATAGATCAAGGGTATCAATTCGTGGAAAATCGAGAGGAGCTACTAGAGATTGAAGAAGGGACTATTCTGGGTTTATTTGCAGATGATGCCATGAAACCTGAACTGCATCGAGAAGGAACAGGTCAACCGAGTATGGCTGAAATGACCAGCAGTGCAATTGACGTATTAAGCCAAAATGATGATGGATTTTTCCTTATGGTGGAAGGTAGTCAAATTGACTGGGCAGGTCATGCCAATGATGCGGCATGGGCCATGAGCGATACGGCTGCGTTTGAAGAAGCTGTAATTGACGCTTTAGAATTTGCCGATCAAGATGGGGAAACGCTAATTGTGATTGCCGGTGATCATGATACAGGTGGTATGACACTAGGAGGATATAATAGTAAGGGTTCAGATGTAGAAATCCTTCATGATGTAACTGCCACAGGAGATTATATGGCCGGACAACTAAATAGTGACCGTAGTAATGTAACAGACGTGGTGGAAGAATATGCAGCAATCACCCTTACAAACGAAGAAGCCCAATCTATTCAGCAATCGGATAACCCCAGCCTTGCTATTAATCAAACGATCAGTGATTATGCAGGAGTGGGATGGTCTACAACGAGTCACACAGGAATTGAAGTTCCTATCTATGCCTATGGCCCCGGTTCTGACCATTTTAGAGGTTTAATTGATAATACAGACGTTCCACAGACGATGGCAGCCCTTCTTCAACTACTGTTATTAAATGAAGAATAAGCGCTAAAAAATTATTAGAATAATGAAGAAAAAGAGGTGTCTAAAAGGGTAGAAAGCTATCCCTTTTAAGCACCTTATTTAATTCCTAGATGTTTTTTTGAAGGATAGGTCAAATATGGATAACTGCACAAAAGACTGATAGAACAGTAAAAATCAATTTCGTGTAAGCCATACTCAAAACAATCGGCTTTTATGAGTATGTCATTAGCTCAGAAACCATTCATATTAGAAGCATATTATACTTCCGTAGAAGTGTCGTGGTGTCTTCGGGCCTTTATAAGTAAGGCTGTTTTCTAAAAGATTGTTGTTCTTGACACAAAATATATAAACTGCGACATAGAATAGATTGATTTCCGCTCCGGACAGTCGCTTTCCGCGGGAGTCGACAATCATCCATTATAAAAATGAATAGCCATTGTTTGACTTCATCAATGTGATGAATTTACAAAGCACTAGACCAGCGAAGGAAATACACGTAGACTCCAGCGGGAAAGCGAAGACGTTGAGACCCCACAGTGAGCGCACTTTGCGAATGAGGAGGCTCAGCGCGAGCCCGCGGAAAGCGTAGTGTATTTCCGAAGCGGTAGGTGATGTCGCAGTTTATTTCAGCTGCGAAGATTAAAAGCAACAATACATACGAAAAGAGCCATAATTAAAAGTGAAATATTAAACATGGCTGATGCCTTCATAATTCTGAGCAAAGGGGATAATCACTTCGTCTTTTAATTATCTTTAAATTGTTCTTAATCGATCCATGATTGAGACCATTTTTCGATTTCCTTCATAAGTGGTTGTAAGGATACCCCTTTTTCAGTCAAAGAGTATTCAATTCGAACGGGTGTTTCAGGAAATACCTCTCTTTTAACAATTCCTTGTTTCTCTAAATCCTTTAATCTTTCGGACAGAAGTCTTCCGCTAATGCCAATTTCAGCTTCAATTGTGCAAAAACGTTGCTGCCCTGAAAGTAGCTGGTAAATGATCAATCCAGTCCATCGTTTACTTATAATATTCATTGCTTCTTCAAATCTTGGGCAGAGTTTAGAGTTGTTCAATTTTAATCACTCCTAATATGTATATCATATCATAAATTTCCGATAAAAAATAACTAGATTATTTAAAATAAATAACTTACTTGACAGAAATTATATATTAAAATACACTTACTTACATAAAGTAATTAACTAAATTAATTGCGTAACATTTTATTTGGTTAAGAATAAGGAGTGGAAGGTCAGTGTTAAAAAAGTACGAAATGGGTGCAATGCTTTTAAGAATCGTTTTAGGTTTTACTTTTTTTATTCATGGATTGGATAAATTTCAAGGAGGTATCAGTAATACAGCCGGATTCTTTGAAAGCTTAGGTATTCCGGGATTTTTGGCTTTTGTGGTAGCACTAATAGAATTAGTCGGTGGTATAGCGATGATATTAGGAATTGGAACACGGGTGGTTTCCGTTTTATTTGTTCTTATTATGGTTGGAGCGATTTTCATGGCAAAACTTCCATTAGGCTTTTTAGGAGATGGCCAAATGGCTGGATATGAATTGGACGTCGTTTTATTGACCATTTCCGTTTATCTCGCGATTGTCAATAAATCCATGTTCGCATTAGATAACGTTATTTTTCGATCCAAGCAAGAGTAATATTAAATTTTAAAAAAGAATTTATAGGCGGATAGCTTCCTTTACGCTGAGACTTTATAGCATGGGGAGGAAGATAACGCTGTTTTTAATAAAAGACCGCGATGTGGTTTTTCAAAACAAATAGAAGGAGGTAGTGAATGTATGAATTTTCATAAGCAACCTAATACATTCGTAGGTCAAGTTGATCTAAAAGTTGAGGATATTGAACGCTCTCTTACGTTTTATCAAGAAATCATCGGTTTTCAAGTGTTAGAACAAACGGGCCGAAAAGCCAAGCTAACTGCGGATGGTAAAACGACGTTGTTATCGATTGAACAACCTGAAAATGTCACACCAAAGCAACAGCAAAAAACAGGATTATATCACTTCGCACTTTTATTACCTAACCGTTCGGATTTAGTTGATGTGGTACAGCATTTGCTTCAAAATGGCTATCGGTTTGGATCATCGGATCATCTTGTTAGTGAAGCTCTTTATCTATCAGACCCTGACGGAAACGGAATTGAAATCTATACAGACCGACCAGCTTCCATTTGGAGTTGGAAAGACGGTGAAGTGGCGATGACGGTTGATCCATTAGATTTCGACAACCTTCTTCAGGAAGCAAAAGGGGGTTCTTGGCGAGGACTTCCTGCTGGCACAGTAATGGGGCATATTCATTTACATGTATCGGAACTACCAACAACAGAGGAATTTTATCATAAAGGGCTAGGGTTTGATGTAGTATGCCAATTCGGTAATCAGGCACTGTTTATGTCTACTGGCGGTTACCATCATCATATCGGATTAAATACGTGGGCTGGAGTAGGAGCACCTGCACCTCCTGAGAGTAGTGTCGGACTGAGACAATTTTCATTGGAATATCCAAGCGTGGAAGCGAGAAACAAAGTCCTCCAACAATTAAAACAACTACAGGCAGCCATTTTTGAAGAAAATGGAGTTGTTCACACACAAGACCCTTCTGGAAATGTTATTCAATTGAATGTAAATACTCATGCTAACTAAATTGTGCGGGGACAGTCCCCGCACAATTTTGATTAGGTCTTGCTTATGGTACAATTATGTGCATGAAGAAGGAATGAAGCATATGAATAACGAATTGGATATAGTAAAATAATCGAATGGTTGGCTAATTAACTTGTTTTGTATTTATTTTTTGGGAGGGTTGATTATGGGTCCGTTAAAAGATATACGTTGGAGACAGCGATTTGAAAACTTCGAGAAGTCCTATAAGCTTTTAGAAAAGTATGCCAAAGAAGATATACATTCAGAAATAGAGAAAGCGGGGATTATTCAATTTTTCGAAATGACTTTTGAGTTAGCTTGGAAAGTACTGAAGGATTATTTGGAAGCACAAGGTTTTATTGTGAGAAGTCCCCGAGAAACGATTAAACAGGCTTATCAAATCGGAATCATTGACGATGGCCATACTTGGATAGATGCTTTATCAAAGCGAAATTTAACAACCCATACATATGATGAAGCATTTGCAGACAAATTCGTACAAGAAATAAAGCAAACGTACTTTCCATTATTTAAAGCACTTTATGAAAAATTATTAGAGGATGAGTAGCGTGTATGGATTATTAGATCGTGACCTCCATTATATATTGGAAGCCTTAAAAAAATTTGATGAGATAGAAAGTGTTATTCTTTTTGGTAGTCGCGCAATGGGGAATTATAAAAAAGGGTCCGATGTTGATATTGCGCTTAAAGGGGGAAAAATATCAAGTGAAGTAATGTCCGAATTGGACGAAATGTTAAATGAGGTAAATCCCCTTCCATACTTTTTTGACATCATTCATTATGAAGCAGTAAACAATGATAACCTAATCGAACATATTGATAAAGTCGGAAAAGAGTTGTATCGAAAAGAATAAATTGTGCGGGGACAGTCCCCGCACAATTTTGATTAGGTCTTGCTTATGGTGCAATTATGTGCATGAGGAAGGAATGAAGCATATGAATAACGAATTGGATAGTGAAAAATAGGAAGTATTGCTGGACAAAAGCTCCCCCTTTTGCTCAGCTTTTTTTGTATCTTAAAACTATCAGACTTCTGATATACTATACAGATACTTATTGTTAAGCTGATGATGAACGGAAAGAAGGACTTACATGAATCGTTATCAACGTAAGATCATTATTGCACTGCTTATTGCAACTTTCCTGGCGGCGATTGAGGTGACAGTGGTTAGTACGGCCATGCCTAGTATCACAAGAGATCTCGGTGGGCTCGATTTGATTAGCTGGGTGTTTGCCATTTATCTGTTAACGTATGCTGTGATGACACCGATTTTCGGGAAGCTTGCTGATTTATTTGGTAGAAAGAAGATTTTTATTACAGGGGCTACTTTGTTTTTAATTGGTTCTGCTTTGTGCGGGCTTTCTCAGTCGATGGAACAACTGATTCTGTTTCGGGCGGTACAAGGGATTGGCGCTGGGGCATTGATGCCGATGACGTTTACGATTGTGGGAGACGTTTTTTCCTATGAGAAACGAGCAAAAGCCCAGGCCATCATTGGCTCGATTTGGGGAATTGCCGGCGTTTTTGGACCATTAGTGGGCGGTTTTTTTGTTGATTTTCTCACATGGCATTGGATCTTTTACATCAACATTCCATTCGGTCTTATAGCGATGTACTTAATCGGTAAGAATTTAGAAGAAAAGATCGAGAAACGAAAACGCTCGATCGATTTTGGCGGGGCGATCACGTTCATTATCGGAACAGGCGCATTGCTTTATGCTCTCCTTTCGGGCGGGAATGAGATTGCCTGGAATGATCAGCTTATGTTTTACCTGTTTGGCATCGCATTCTTGTTTTTAGTGACGTTTGTTGTGATCCAACTGAAGGTAGCTGAACCGATGATCCCGTTTCACTTGTTTAAAAACAGGCATTTATTTATTGCAAATCTATGTGGATTACTGATGGGCTCCATCCTCATTGGGTTAACGGCTTACTTACCGCTTTGGGTACAAGGCGTCCTACTTTTACCCGCGACGTTTTCCGGATTAACCTTAATTCCGATGTCAATCGGCTGGCCGTTAGGGGCGTTTTTGAGCAGCAAATTCATGGTTAATTTAGGAGCAAAGCCAATTGCCCTTACTGGAGTTAGTTTTATTGCCGCCAGTACTTTCGCGCTAACCTTCATTTCTAGTACCACACCTAATCTCGTTCTGATTGTTATTATGTTTTTTGTAGGATTTGGATTTGGTTTATCGATGACGATGTTTACGGTTATTGTGCAGTCCTCAGTCGGTTGGAATAATCGAGGCGCGGCAGCATCGTCCAATGCCTTCCTCAGGACGCTCGGGCAAACGCTCGGAATTACCGTTTTAGGAACCGTCTTGAACCAATACATCGGAGGTCATACGAACAACGGAACCGATGTCGCACCTGAGCTTCTTGCCACAGGACTTCATTCTGTCTTTATTATTTTATTTATTCTCGCAGGGCTAAGTGTTCTAGCCACGAGTTTACTTCCGAAAGAAGAGCCTGAAGGGGCGGATCAAACTTCAAAAGGATAAGGAGAGATTTTTTGTCAGTGACCGATATGAACGCTGGTAAAAAATCGGCGAAAATACCGAAAGACATAAGCTCCTTTTCTGGTCAAAGAGATCTTTACTAGTCAAACCGGCTCTTTTTCTGGTCAAACAAGCTCCTTTCTAGTCAACCAGGATCTTTTTCGAGTCAACCAAGACCCGCTTCTAGTCAAAACAGCAAGGAACCTGGTCAACCCGCGTCGAGATGTAGTCAAAAGAAGGTCTGATCTAGTCAAACGAAGTTCGGATCTGGTTATTGATTTTACAGGTTATTCTTTTTACGAACTCCTATTCGCTGACATATTGTGTCATCTCTTTCATTACAATGAATATGAACGTTACAGTTAAAGGGAGATGATCATAGTGAGTCGTACAACAGAAATGGTTTTAGGTATATTGGGTGGTTTGATTGGATTTGGCGGTGCATTTTTTGCTTTATTTATCGGCAGTATTGATGAAGCCGTAAGCGGGAGCAATGAAATTTCAGGGTTAGGTACGAGCGCATTTTTATTTAGCACGTTGGCAATCATTGGAGCAATCGTTGTGAAATTCAAAGCAAAGCTAGGCGGATGGCTGATGCTCATTAGTGGTGTCGCAATTTTAATTTCAATTAGTCTATTCGGCGTTGTGCCTGCTTTGTTTCTTGTAGCGGCAGGGTTAATGGGAATTATTCGAAAACCCAAACAACAACCTATCGCGTCATAAAGGTGCCTGACCCCCAGTACACTAAAGTATTAACGTACTGGGGGTCAGGCACCTTCAAAAGAGAGGGATCTCAATAGAGGAAGGGGAGGTTTTGTTGAATTTATCTGGGTTTCCGCGGAACCGTTATACATTATCACCGACGCCGATTGAAAAGGCAAATCGATTTTCTGAAGCTTTAAAGGGCCCTAACTTGTATATTAAACGAGATGATTTACTTGGTTTAACTGAAGGCGGTAACAAAACGAGAAAGCTAGAGTTTCTCGTTGCTGACGCACAAAATAGCGGGGCAGATACGATTATTACGGCAGGGGGAATTCAATCGAACCATTGTCGGTTAACGTTGGCTGCTTGTGTAAAGGAAAATCTAAAGTGCCTTCTCATTTTAGAGGAAAATGAAGTCGCGCAATTTGATACACAGACGAATGGAAATTATCTTCTTTATCAGTTGTTAGGAACAGAATCAATAAAGGTTGTCCCAAACGGAACGGACGTATATGCAGAAATGGAAAAGGCGGCTGAAGAAGTAAGGAAAGAAGGTCGGACTCCTTATCTGATTCCGGTGGGCGGTTCCAATGTCACAGGAATCACCGGTTACGTGGCATGCGCAGAAGAGATCGTACAACAAGCGACGGAACAAGGGATGCATTTTAACTATATTGTCTGTACAAGTGGCAGTGGCGGTATGCATGCCGGTTTGCTTACTGGGTGTCGAGGTATGGAAAGCAAAATCGAAGTCATCGGCATTAATGTCAGTCGAGAAAAAGCCATTCAAGAAGAGAATGTTTATCAGCTTACAAAAGAAACCGCTGCCCACGTCGGCGTAGAAAATTCTATTCCGCGTGAAGCCGTTACGTGTTTTGACGACTATGTGGGGCCGGGCTATGCTTTACCAACGGAAGAAATGGTGGAGGCGGTAAAGCTAGTAGCACAAACAGAAGCTATTTTGCTTGATCCGGTTTATACGGGTAAAACGATGGCTGGACTTATTGATCTTGTACGAAAAGGGTACTTTGAACCAGATGATAATATATTATTTATACATTCTGGTGGAACACCGGCGGTTTATGCTTATGCTGGGATTTTTTATGGAGAAGAGTAATAAAAACTATAATATAATTGCTCCTAGTTTTAGGTTTACTCTTTAAGGCGGGAGTTTTTATAATTATCAAGGAAAAATAATTCTAAAATTTCTTCTTTGTTGGGACTTTTGTTCCTCCTCTAAGTGATAAAGAGGCAAATGTTCTTAAAACCTTGATGATTCCCTACAATTTCAATTTCTAATTCGAAAGGTTTCCTGATTTTCATAGATGGCAATCTTTTTCATAGATAGTAAAATATTCCTTGAGAATGTGCTTAATCGAGAGGGGCTACCACATGAACCTGAACAGGTATCAAGAGATATTCGACATAGAGGATACGACAGAACGTTGCCGGAAAGTACTGGATCACGTTGAACCGAAAATGCAGGAACTTTTTACAAGGCTTAAGAAAGAACTTGAAGAAACTCATAGTGAAGAGAATGTCATCGAGATAAAAAGTTACGGTGTCACCTTAAGGACGACCTACCACGATTCGCAAAATCCGAAATATGCTGACTCAAAAAAGGATACAAATATCGGTCGAAGATATTTTATTCAGTTGGTTAAAAAAGTGTATGACGATGAGGTTAATTTGCTTACTTTAGAATTAAATGGAATGGATCGTACATATCGAATCTATGTGGAAGCGAATTTTTATTTAATATGGGGAGCCTTGGCAAGTAAAAAGATGGATGGGATGCTGAGCAATCTTCCAGAATCGATCGATACCTATGTTAAGGATAGTTCCAATACAAAGAAAAAAATCGAGGGAAATGAGATATCACCAATAATTCGGTCTAACATAAAGCCAGGTAAAAGACCGTTGTTTTATTTCGGCAATGATGGTGAGCTCACTGGCGAGTTGGAAGAAGAAGTGTTGATGGAGGAGCTTAAGCGCATCCTGATGGGGTTAGCTCCTATCCATGAATACCTTGAAGAAGATCAAAATGAGTCTTTTTATGCTAATAAGATTTTCTCTTTATTTATGGAAGCGAACGAAAGTCGAGAAATATCTGTATTGGGACTAGCTTACCGTCTTGAATACGGAGAAATGGAAAAATATAAAAACCAGGGACACCGTCAGCCTTTTTACCTTTACGATCAAGACCAAATGGTTGTAAAAGGCAATATTCAGTATTTAATATTCTCTGAAAAAGGTTCTCCAACTCATCGCTTGGCTGTAAAAATTGATGGTCATACTCACATATTTGCAAAAGTACGAGAACTTTTAGGAGACGGGAAAAGCAAGTGGTGGATTTCCAAAATGTTCGCAACTCACAAGCTTGATAACCATCAGATTTTACAAGAAGCGTTCAATCATTTGAATAACTTTGGGATTGAAACATCCGATTCTCGTTATTCACCAGCTGTTTATGATAATGAACAAGAACGTTTTGAAGAGGACACAGATGTTGTGAAGTCAAAATTAGTAATGGCTGCGCTGATTTTTGCCCATGTAAGTGAGAAGTTGGTTCTGCCAGAACAAGATGAGGGTACTAAGGGAGACGAACTTGCAGGTGAAGAGTCAGTAGAGCTGGAAGAGACATTTGAAAGCAACTTTGATTTTAATTCAATTTTGGAATTAGTTAATACATCAGGGTTGACTTTCAAAATGCCCGTCATTCGTGATTTTCATCTAAATTTAACGGCATTGGACGATAAGCATTTTGTTTTATTAAGCGGGATATCAGGAACAGGGAAGACGCAATTGGCAAAGTTGTACGCAAATGCAGTGTATGGACTTGATTATGAAGAGGACAACCCTTATTTGTCGATCATCCCAGTGCGTCCTGACTGGATGGACTCCACCGCTTTATTTGGCTATTATAGCTCTTTTGATAAACGGTTTAATACTCCAGAATTTCTGAGGATGGTATTAAAAGCTAGAAAGGAACGGGACAAACCTCACTTTATTCTTTTGGATGAAATGAACTTAGCTCGCGTGGAGTATTATTTGAGTGACTATTTAAGCGCAGTGGAGTCGCAGAAGGCAATCCCCCTTCATGATCGAGATGATATTCATGAGGTGCCACAAACGATTACTATTCCTCCGAATATTTATGTAATTGGAACGGTTAATGTAGATGAAACGACCCATTCTATTTCTGATAAAGTGTTGGACAGAGCTTATGTGATGACGTTATCAGATGTGAACTTTGATCCTTTTTGGGATGCAGTCAATCGTTCTACACAGGATAAACTTCAAGGTGAATTTGAGGTCCTCAAGGAAATTCATAAACTATTACTACCATACGACCTGCACTTTGGATACCGTGCTATGAATGAAATGGTGCGAAAGCTGATGCGCAACTTGGAGCTAGACTATCGTTATCAAATGAATCGTAATGAAGCCTTAGATGTGGTGGTTAGAGAAAAAGTTCTTCCAAAAATTCGTGGTGATGAGCGTATTGCGCCTCTGTTTGATGAAATGAAGGATTTGATCGCGCAGAAAATTGGCAATGAAGCTGGTTCGTTGACTGAACTAAAGAGAATGCAAAAGGAGCTAGACCGTTATGGAGCCACTCAATATTGGCGCTGATGTCTTGATCCGCATCCCTGGAGAGAATTGGCAACCTATTTGTGAAGCATATATGACGGAAGGAACCACCTACGAATGGCTTCTACATAGAACGGATGTCCACAACCTTAGCTTTGCTTCCATCCCTCTTACTTTTAAACGCGCAGACGGTGGAATTCATGGGAATTTAGTCACTCCTTTTCAAAGTGGCGAAGTTAAGTTTAACGTTGATGAGAAGTCTTTCACTACTTTTTTGTATCCTGATTCGAGAAAGATGACCGAATCGCAATATGAACAGATGTTGTCTGATGTATTGGATGAGGCAGCTGTCTGCTATCAGTACTCTGGATCAACACGCGCGCTAGATGTATCCGGCTTTCAAAGAGGCATGTCATGGCCGCAGTGGAAATATATTACCAGTTCGTTTTCCAGTCTGAAAATGATCATAAGTAAACTATCTGACCGGCCTTACCGAATTCTTCATAGTCGAACTGAATTTGTAAAAAGGGAGAAGGTTAAGGTAATGTCTCCCCACGCAGAACGCTGGCTTGAGCAGTCCTATGGAAAAGGAAAAAAAGAGGGGATTCCTGACCAGATTCAGACATCTGTTCGAAAGGAAGCCATCGATGTCTATGAAAACCAGTTCATAAAAAGCCAGCTGAAAGATTTGGAACGATTATTGCTGGGATACTGTGAATGTGGCTATGAACAGGTTGAGTCTGAAGCAAACTGTTTTCTGTCGAGAGTAAGATACTGGTTACGTCATACCTTTCTAAAGGAAGTTAGTAATTTAAAAGGAAACAGAGTGATTACACAGGTAATAAGGAAAAACCCGGTTTACCGGATGACCCACCAGTGGTTCGACCGATTAAATCATCACGGTCAACATAAAATCGGCTTTGCCTACTCCATGCCGTTGAAGGACACCTTTGATTTGTACGAAATGTGGTGTTATTTTCAAATTATTAAATCGTTGAGAAAATACGGATTTATCGAAGACACATCGGCTCTTTATCGATTTGAAAGCGATGGGATTTTCCTTGATTTGAGCGTGAATCACGGAAGTACGGTACGGCTAAAAAATCAATGGAAAGTCTCTTTTCAAAGAGTGTATCAATCCAACTCACCAGCATTTTTTACATATACTCACCGCATGGTCCCGGATATTGTCATCGAAGGGGAAGAGAGTATTGTTATTTTTGACCCGAAGTACCGAGTACCTTCAAACTTGTCGAACGCCCTCGGAGAAATGCATAAGTATCGAGACGGTATTCTAGCAAAACAAACAGAAAAACCTGCTGTAAAAGAAGTATATATCCTGACTCCATGGCAAGAAAATCAAGAACTTCTGAAGTTTTTTGAGTCAGACTACCACCATAGATATCAGATGGGTGCAGTTGCCATGAATCCTGGTGAAAAGCAGGAGTGGCTGGATAGGTGGATAGTAGAAACATTTGGGGAAGCGGGGGCTTTGTGTGAATGAAGCTGAACTGAAACAACGTTTGCAGCAGTTGAATGTGTGGAAAAAGCGCGATCAGAGGGCTCCGCATAAACCTTTGCTTATATTATATACACTAGCAAAATATCAGGTGAAAAAAGAAAAATTGGTTCCTTATGGGGAAGTGAAACCAAGGCTTACTGATTTGCTTATGAATTTTGGGCCAAAACGAAGGTCCTATCACCCGGAGCAAAGGTCCGGAGAGGTATCATGCTAACTAAAGGATACTCTGAATGGGGCATAATCTTTAATAGTTGCTCATATTTTTAGAGTTAAAAATTAAGCCACTCGAAAAATCGTTTCATTTATAAAAAATGAAACGATTTTTTAATGATCTGAAGAACTGCCTTGCTTTCTTGCAAGGTTCTCCCGCATAAAATCTTTTATGTTTTCTTTTCCCCAGGTGTACATGTTTTCAATGATTGGCATTAGGCTTTTTCCGCGTTCTGTCAAAGAGTACTCTACTTTTGGTGGGACTTCGGGGTATACTTCCCGATGCACCAGGCCGTCTTCTTCAAGTTCACGTAGTTGCGAGGTTAGGACTTTGTGTGTGATTTTTGGGAAGAGGTGCTTGATTTCATTAAAACGCATCGTTCCGTCTGTTCCTAAGTAATAGACAATCGTAATTTTCCATTTCCCGCTAATGAGGGAAAGCGTTAATTCTTTTTCACAATTGAAGTAACCGTTTTTTACTTTTTTTAACGTTTCTTTTCTTAAATCATCCATTAAACGCTACTCTCCTTAAAAGTTTCCTTATGGTTACCTTCTTACAAAAAAGTGCATTCTTCCGATGATTAGCTTCTCTTGATAGAGTGGGATTAGGGGAGAAGATTTTGCAGTTTATAAATCTAGTGATTCTTTATCCCGTTCCTTTTTATTTTAATTTACCTTCTATGAAACTTCAACAAAGACACATACGGGCAAAATCGTGTCCAAACCTCAGCCTCTCTTCTCCCCTCCAATAAATCGATATAGGAGGAACAAAAATGGCAGGAAACCGAGCTGTTGCTTATGCAGGTTCCGGGAAAGTGGAAGTTAAAGATACCGCATTTCCTGAACTTATTTTACGGGACGGACCTGGTGTCAATCCGCTTAACGTAGGACGAAGATGTGAACATGGAGTCATTTTAAAAGTAATCACGACAAATATTTGTGGGAGTGATCAGCACATGGTCCGTGGCAGGACAACCGCTCCTGAAGGTTTGATTCTCGGTCATGAAATTACCGGTGAAGTCATGGAAACAGGTCGTGACGTCGAATTTATAAAAAAAGGAGATATTGTTTCTGTTCCATTTAATATTGCCTGTGGACGTTGCCAAAGTTGTCGTGAACAACATACTCACGTCTGTCTTAATGTCAATCCAGACCGTCCTGGGTCGGCTTACGGCTATGTCGATATGGGCGGATGGGTTGGCGGCCAATCCGAATATGTCATGGTTCCTTATGCCGATTTCCAACTCCTGAAATTTCCGAACAAAGATCAAGCGATGGAAAAAATTCTTGACCTCACGATGCTATCTGACATTTTTCCAACCGGATATCACGGCGCATATAGTGCTGGGGTACAACCGGGTTCAACCGTATACGTAGCAGGCGCTGGTCCAGTCGGTTTAGCAGCTGCCCATTCGGCTCAGCTGTTAGGGGCTTCAGTTGTCATCGTCGGAGACCTTATCCCAGAACGACTCGAGCAAGCAAGAAGTTTCGGCTGTGAAACTGTTAATTTGCGGGAGCACGATGATTTAGGCGAACAAATTGAACAGATTCTCGGCATCCCTGAAGTAGACTGTGCGATTGATGCGGTTGGGTTTGAAGCGTCCGGGCACGGACAACATGCAAAAGAAGCCCCTGCTACTGTTTTGAACTCAATTATGGATATTACTCGAGCTGCCGGCAAGCTAGGGATTCCGGGATTGTATGTAACGGAAGATCCAGGAGCCGTGGATGAAGCAGCCAAGCAAGGTTCTCTCAGTATCCGGTTTGGGTTAGGCTGGGCAAAAGCACACACGTTTGTGACCGGACAAACGCCAGTAATGAAGTATCACCGTGCACTTATGAATGCCATTCTGAACGGTAAAGCTAACATCGCCAAAGCTGTCAATGCAACCGTCATTTCTTTAGACGAAGCACCGAAAGGCTACGACGAATTTGATAGTGGCGTAGCGAAAAAATTTGTTATAGATCCACATGGTACGCTGAATTAATAAGTTTTGAAATGGGGGAATATAAATGGTTACATTAACATTAGAAGAAGCCTCGAAAATAATTGAAAGTGCAGAACAAGAAGCGCAAAATTTAGGTGTGTCTATGGTCATTACCGTCGTTGATAGCGGAGGTAATCTGATTGCCAAGCACCGTATGGATGATGCTTGGATCGCAAGTATTGATATTTCCGAGAATAAGGCTTGGACCTCGGTCGCCCTTAAAATGTCAACGTCTACCTTAGCAGAAGCAACCGTACCCAATGCTGAACTGTACGGATTAAACACGACGAATAATGGACGGATCGTTGTTTTCGGAGGTGGCATTCCACTTGAACGAGACGGGAAAGTGATCGGTGCCATTGGTGTCAGCGGCAGTACTGTCCCCCACGATGTCCAAGTGGCTGAAGCTGGGGTTAAAGCGTTTAAGGAATAAAGCTAAATATATATGGTAAAAGGACCCTATTCCTCAAATAAGAGTGAAGGGGTCTTTTTTTGTTTATTTTCTTGGATGGCAATCTTCTTTTCATAGATTGTAAAATATTCCTTAAGGAGACCCGTACAATTGGCAGGGTCTTAGGCATGAACCTGGATATCTGTCAAGGGTTGTTTAATATTGAAAGTACAACAGAACGTTAGAGAAGAAGGTTAAAGTGATAATGGATATAAACATGAACTTACAAACGTTTGCTGCCTATGTGCTTGTAACGATGGGATGACGAAAAAAAGAAGTGGAAAACATATGATTTTCTTCCAGTCATTTACTTTGCTTAAAAGCAGTGGTAGACGTGACCCAGCTAGGTTTTCTTAAAAATGGTCCTCTCCGGTCCCTCTTCTTTTCCATTTTTGAAGACTTATATATATTGTTGAGACTGCAACTCTAATCAGCTTTAATATTTCTTTACTCGTTAGAGATTGGGTTGGCGTTTACCATTATGGTAGACGCCTTTTTTCTTATGAGAAACTGACTAATGTTTGACTAATGTTGCTGGATATCGATTTAGGGAAGTGCCGATTTTTGGTCCGTAGTGGCGGTGATCTCCCTAATATCCTTACACAAACTAATTGAAAGTATCCAGAAATTGGATTCCTATCATAAATAATTTTTATGTTTATCATAAATTTATAATATTGGATTTATTAATTCTGCTATAATAACATTTTAACTAATCTGAAGATTCAGATTCAAAGGATAACAAGGTGAATGACTTTAATTTAGAAGGAGGAATGAAAATGAACAACTTAAAGAGTTCAATTTTTACATTTTTTTTGATAACGCTTTCAATTAGTCTGGTAGCTTGTAACCCGGGCGATGAGACTGCAGCAGGAGAAGATGGGAATTTTTATGATGGTGGGGATATTGAAATGTTAGTACCATTTGGTGCGGGGGGAGGAACGGATGTATTTGCAAGGTTTATATCACCTTATTTATCAGATTATACGGAAGGAAACCCTACCGTTCAGGTTCTAAATGTTCCTGGGGGAGAAAGTATTACCGGGACAAATGAATATGCCAATATGAAAGAGGCAAATGGATTAAATGTTTTGACAAGCAGTGCATCCACTCATACTCCATTTCTATTGAGTCAATCTGCTGTCCAATATGACTTAAATGAAATGGAACCTATCATAGGCTTCCCTACGGGAGGAGTTGTTTACTCTACTCCTGAAATTGCAAATGGTATCCAAAATACCCCGGAATCATTAATATATGCTGGAATAAGTGCAACTGGCTTGGATTTAGTCACTCTCCTTTCGTTTGAAGTATTAGGTCTCGATGTACAAGCAAATATGGGTTATGAAGGCAGGGGGCCTTCTAGAGTTGCATTTGAACAGGGTGAGTCGAATATTGATTATCAGACTACTTCTGCATATAACTCAAGTGTTGAACCACTGATTGATCAAGGAATTGCTGAGCCACTTTATTCATTCGGTCAATTGGAAGGTGGGGAACTTGTAAGAGATCCGGCATTTCCTGACTTACCTACTTTAAAAGAATTTTATGAGGATTTATATGGCGAGGAGCCTTCAGGCGTTGCATGGGATGCTTATAAAACTTTTGTAACTTCTTCTTTTACAATTCAAAAAGTAGTATGGACGCATGGAGATGCACCTGATCAGGCTAAGGAAGAGCTTGAAGCCGGTGCTGAGAGCATGATAGCTGAACCTTCCTTTATGGAGGAAGGAGAGGAAGTGCTCGGGGGATATGAACCTTATATTGGTGAAGGGTTGAATGACTCAATTAGTGAAATGTTAAATGTTCCAAGTGAAGTTACTGACTGGGTGACGCAATTCCTGGAGGAACAGCACGGTGTCACTGTAGAATAGGCAAAATGAAGAAGACCGCATTAAAGGAGGGCCACCATTGATTGAAGCTGGAATAGAAGCATTAATAATGATTTTGGAACCATCTAGACTACTATTTATGCTGTTAGGGATTGGATTAGGATTATCTATTGGTCTTCTTCCTGGCTTAAGCGGTACCGTCGGAATGGCAATCCTCCTACCATTTGTTTACGGAATGGATCCTTATTCCGGAATGGCTCTGCTAATAGGGATGACAGCTGTATTGCATACTGGGGACACGTTCCCATCCGTTTTGTTGGGTGTCCCTGGTTCTTCAGGGTCTCAGGCAACTATTATGGATGGACATCCTTTGGCACAAAGCGGCGAGGCCTCACGAGCCTTAAGTGCTGCGTTTATCGCTTCCATGATTGGTGGTGTTATTGGAGGACTTATTCTCTATTTGTCAATCCCAATCATACGCCCGTTAGTCCTGGCATTTGGTTCGCCGGAATTATTTATGCTAGCGTTACTGGGGCTCAGCATGGTAGGGATATTGGCAGGGAAATTCCCTATTCGTGGAGTTCTTGCTGGACTATTTGGACTGATGCTTGGAAGTATTGGTAGTGCTCCGGCTGTACCGGAATATCGGTATACCTTTGACTTCATTTATTTATCCAATGGAATTCCTCTTGCAGTATTTGCGCTTGGTTTGTTTGCTTTTCCGGTAATGATAGATTTACTAGCGGCCGATCGGAGTATTTCCAAGACAGTCCCCAAATTAGGAGGATGGACAAAAGGTCTAAAGGATATAGTTGCCAATAAGTGGCTGGTGATCCGAAGCTCCACTCTAGGCTCTGTACTCGGATTTATACCGGGGGTTGGGGGAAGTGTCGTTGATTGGATTTCCTATGGTCTTGCAAAACAGACATCTAGGAAGAACCACTTTGGCGAAGGGGACATAAGAGGTGTTATTGCTCCTGAGAGTTCTAATAACGCAAAAGAAGGGGGCTCTTTAATTCCGACATTAATGTTTGGGATTCCAGGAAGTGGGACAACTGCTATTCTGCTTGGGGGACTGACATTATTGGGATTACAGGCCGGTCCTAGTTTGCTGACCACTGATTTATCCTTAACATTATCTATTGTGTGGACCTTGGTGATAGCAAATGTGATTGGGGCTGCAGCTTGTTTGGTTCTGAGCAAACCAATATCCAAGTTAAGTAGTATTCCCGCTAAAAAATTGGTTCCATTCCTATTAATTATCATCCTCCTCGGTACTTATCAAAGTACCTCACACTGGGGAGACTTAATTGCATTTTTTGTAATAGGAATAATAGGATGGTTTATGACATGGCTGGATTGGCCAAGAGCACCGATGCTCATCGGTTTTGTCCTGGCTCCGGCAACGGAACGTTACTTATGGATTTCTATGTCCAGATATGACTTCAACTGGCTTGCAAGACCAGGGGTGATCATAATTGGGGTATTAATCATTCTCATTGTTGCTGCCGGTATATATTTAAAAAGGAAAGAAGACCGGTTAAAGGAAAATGATGGGAGGGCCATGTAATGAGTATAAGTAAATCTAAAATGTCCTTGATATTTACTACCCTACTTACTTTGCTATTTATATGGGGAGCCGTTGAAGCGACAACATTTACTGATAAGGCCAGATTTTTCCCATTGTATATATCCATTATAGCTACCATCTTTGTGATAACAGAGCTGATGCTGACTGTCACCCGGTTAGTAAAAAAAGAAAGTGACTCTTCTTCATTTCACCCTAACTTAATGGAAGCTTTAAAATATATGGGATGGATGCTGTTTTTATTAGGTGCTATTTACTTGGTGGGGTTTAAGGTGGGAGCTGTCGTCTTTCTTGGAGCCTTCCTATACTTCGTGACAGGATTGAAATTGAGGAAAATACTGGTTGTAGTGGCAGTGACTTTTATTTGTATGTACATTTTTGGAGATTACTATATGAATTTGCACTGGCCTGGAAATTTAATGAATTGGTAATTATGAAAGGGAAAAGTCCAGGTCATCAAAAACGTTCTGGTGACCTGGTTATTCATGATTATTTCGTTCCATAATATTCTTCCATAAACTCAATAAAGGTTTTAACGACAGGGAAATTTAAAGAATTTTCTTTGTAAATTAGGCTCGTGTTACGCAAAATAGTTTTGCCAGCGCTATCTTTTATAGGGTGTATAAATAAATCATCCTCGACTTCATTTAGGCCGATACTTGGTATGATTGCATACCCTAGACCATTTAAGACCAAATTGCGGCTCGTTTCAATATTATCCAAATGCATTGTGATATTTGGGGGAACACTGAAGTTCTTTTGCCACCATCTATCAATGAGGCGCTGCAACTCAGAATCTGTTTTGTAAGAGATTCTGGGCAAAGAAGGGAGCTTATCCAGCTCTATGGGAAACTTGGAGATGATGCAAATCGTTTCTTTATCCAGTTTTAATTGTCCCTCGTTCCATTTGTTTTCTCCTCGGACAATACCAACATAAACATCTTCTTCTTCCAACATTCTGACTATTTCTGGGCTTAAGCCAGTATATAAAGAAAATTGGATATTTTTATATTTACTAGTGAAATCTCTTAATATATCGGGGAGGCTAAATCGAGCGAAATTGGACGAAACACCCAATCTAATTGTACCTTCCGTAGAGTTGTTCATGTTGACTACATGATCTTTAACCTTTTGGAGCTCTTTCAGCATCCGTAAGGAATAAGTCACCAAATGTTCTCCTTCTGCACTGAATTTAACACCGCGTTTGTTACGCCACAGGATTGTTATTCCAATATCTTCCTCTAATTGTTTTATTCTATATGTAAGTGCAGGTTGGGAGATGAACAGTTTTTCAGAAGCTCTGGTAATGTTTCTTTCTTCATTTAATGTTTTGAGAATTAACCAATCTTTTTCGTCCAATGAATGCCACCTGCCTTAAAATGTATATTCTCTGAAGATGTACTATCTGTTTAATTATGACTTAATTCTTTTAAAAAGTGAAGAAATGGTTACCTCTTAAGAAGGGAGGGGGGTGACATGGACTACGTATTATTTATATTCTATTCAATGATGGGAGGCTGGCTAGGACAGCGGTTAAAGATTCCCATGGGAGCATTTCTTGGGGCGATGGGAGCAGTAGGTCTGTGGAAAATCTATGCAGAAAGTTTATTTACGGCAGGCGACAGTATCCTATTTATTGCTCAAGTTCTATTGGGGACTATGATAGGCCTGTCCTTTTCTCATTTCGATAAGCAGGAATTAAAAAAAATATTCTCCGGTCTCGTTGTGTTGAGTATCGGAGTTCTCTGCATAATTTTTGGAATAGGTTGGTTACTAAGTTATACATCTAATATATCACCTAAAGTTGCCATTATTGCAGCAGCTCCAGGATCGATTGCTGAAATGGCTACCTTAGCGAATGAAATGAAGCTTGATCCTTTGGTTGTAGTTTCTTTGCATGTTGTTCGGGTAGTGACGGTGGTTTTTCTCTTATCCTTATTTGTAAATTATATGAATAAAAAAAAGAATGCATTAAGGGGGTGAGCTAATGAATGAAAGGTTTGTTTTAGCATCAGCCTCTTTAGCAGGGGGGACAGTTGGCTGGTTTGCAGGGATTCCATTAGGTGTCATGATAGGAGCGATAGTAGCTGTCGCTATTCTGCAGGTTATGTGGAAAAAAATCTCTCCATTAAGACCATCCATTAAAAAGGGTATCCAGTCTTTAATTGGAGGTATAACGGGTTTAAATTTTTCAAGCGATCTCTTTCAAACCCTATCGACTCTCTGGAAACCAGCACTCTTATTGCTGTTCTTTCAGATTGTGGTGACTAGTCTGGTCGTTCTGATTCTGAATCGTTTTCTGAAATGGGACTTGCTCACCGCTGCTTGTAGTGCTGCACCAGCCGGACTTAGTGAAATTGTAGTCATTACAGATGGACTTAATCTTCCAATGACTACGATCATTTCCATACATTTGTTTAGGGTGGTATTAATATTGACGATTGTTCCCATATCGCTAGCATTATTATTTTAAATAAATGAGGAGGAAATTTAATGAAAATATTGGTTTTAGGTGATTATGAAGATGTCTATCATTCATCTGAAGCTGCTCTGCGTTTGAAAAAGAAGGGATATAATATTAGTTCTGTCACCAGGTCGGTAAATACTGAAGAAATTGTTACTTTAGCAGATAAAATGGATGCTATCGTATTGGTTCGTGAGAGGACACCCTTGGATCGTGATACTATTTCCCGTTTTTCTGATGTGAAGATAATATCCCAAACTGGAAAAGGAACAGCACACCTTGATGTGGATGCTATAAATGAATACGGAATTCATCTAACTACTACACCTGGCGGCTCTACACCATCTGTAGTGGAACTAACCATCGGTTTAATGATTGGTGCATCCCGCCAATTCTCCCTTCATCAAAAAATGCTCAAAGATGGCAGGTGGATGCAACATCCTGGTGTGGAGCTACACGGAAAACAGTTGGGAATCCTAGGATATGGCAAGATTGGAAAAGAAGTAGCAAGGGTTGGAAAGGCAATTGGGATGAAGGTGAAAGTGTGGAGACCTACTGGTTCTATGGAAGAAGCTCGAAGAGACAACATAGAAGTGGGGACATTGGAGAATGTTCTTCAAACTTCAGATGTGTTAAGTCTTCATATGAGGTTTTCAATGGAATGGAAAGGTTTTTTAAACAAAGATAGACTTCAGATGCTTAAAGATCAAGCAATTTTCGTTAATACTTCCAGAGGAGGGTTTGTTGATGAAAAGGCACTAGCTGAATTGGTTCGTACCCAACAGTTGAAAGGAGTAGGGATCGATGTATTTAAAGAAGAACCACTTGTTATCAATTCGTTCAAAGATTGTGATAATGCCATCTTGACTCCTCATATTGGTTATATAACTATAGATGCACTTCAGAGATTTGCGGAAGCTGCACTGACCAATATAGAAGATTATTTTGAAAGTAAGTAATACCAATATACTCCGTTAATTACTTCAATAGTGTCCTACCACTCCTCTTTTCATTCTTATCATAAAAAAAACTTATTAAAGATAATAAAATATTGATATTTTAGTTATCGATGAAATTCTCTTATCATTATAGATAGAGAAGGAAACTTGAAGAAAGGGAGTATGCAAATGGGGCGGGACTTTGAAAAAATAAAGGCAGCGATCTTAAGAGGTGGTACTAGTAAAGGTGTGTATCTGATGCACAATGAACTCCCAAATGATGAGAAGCATCGGGAAAAAGTAATACTTTCATTATTTGGAAGCCCAGACGTTCGTCAGATAGATGGGCTAGGGGGAGCAGATCCTTTAACAAGCAAAGTGGCCATCATAAGACCATCTCTTCGCGAAGATGCGGATGTGGATTATACATTTGGTCAGGTATCCATTGACAAAAAACACATTGATTATCGTAGTAACTGTGGGAACATTTCTTCAGGCGTTGGCCCTTTTGCGATTGATGAAGGAATAGTACCTGCAGTTGAACCGGTTACGGTGGTTAGAATATATAATACAAATACCCAAAAGATCATTGAAGCAGAAGTACAGGTGGAAGATGGTAAATCACTGACCATTGGTAATTGCTATATTCCAGGTGTTCCCAATCCTGGAGCAAGAATTATGCTTAACTTTTTGAATTCTGGTGGGTCTAAAACTGGAAAGACACTACCAACAGGTAATCCAAAAGATACCATTACATTAGAGAATGGAAGAATCATTGATGTCAGTATTGTGGATGCTTCAACTCCAGCAGTTTTTGTAAGGGCTTTTGATATTGGTCTGACAGGTATTGAAACTCCTGAACAAATAGAAAGCGATCCCGAACGATTGGAGCTATTAGAAGAAATACGTGCAACTGGGGCATATATGCTAGGGCTGGTAAAAACAAAAAAAGAAGCAAAGCTCATTTCTCAGTCTGTGCCAAAAATCATTTTTGTTTCTCCTCCCCAATCCTATCAAGGGATTAATGGTATGGAAATAGCTGAAGGAAATATTAACTTTAACGCCAGAGCAATGGCAATGGGCAAGATGCATAAGGCATTCGCTGTTACAGGGGGAATTTGTACTTCTACTGCTTCCCTGATAGAAGGAACGGTTGTAAATGAGGTGAGTGAATACAGGCAGGGAGAGGGTATTAAAATCGGTCATCCGACAGGGACCATGGATTTTAGTATAGAAATAGAATACGTTGGTGGTCAATATCATGTAACTCGATCAGCGGTAGCGAGAACATCACGCCGAATAATGGATGGGTTTGCTTATATTCCCGCTAAGGTATTAGGGAATGAGGCTTCTAGTGCACATCAAAAAAAAGAAGAAACTGTATGACTATATACCAAAAGATTTAGAGTTCATAACGGTTTGAAAATATTTGATGGAGGAATCTCTATGCAAAATACAAATGAAAAGTATGACGTGATTGTAGTTGGCGCAGGAAATGCTGCTTTATGTGCAGCGATTTCAGCCAGAGAAAATGGAGCTAAGGTTCTTGTATTAGAGAAAGGACCGAAACATAAAAGAGGTGGTAATTCTTTTTTTACTGATGGGGCAATTCGCTTTGCGTATAAAGATAAAGAAGCACTTGCTGAAATCATTCCAGAGCTCAAAGGAGAAGGTGGGGAGAATATTGGAATCCCCCCCTACGAGAGTAAAGACTTCTACAACGATCTGATGGAAGTGACAGAAGGAAAAAGTGATCCAAAACTTGCAAACCAGCTGGTTTCCAAGTCCTATGAAACAATTAAATGGATGAAACAACAAGGTGTGGAATTTGAGCTAAATGAAAATCAGGTGTTTGAAAAGGATGGAAAGAGACAATTTTGGGGTGGACTTCCAGTTAAAACCTATCGGAAGGGTATTGGCTTAATAGAACGATTAATAGAAAAAGCTAGGGAAATGAACATCGATATTATGTACGAAGCTTGCGCCGTAAAATTGCAAGTGGAAGCGGGTAAAATAGCAGGTCTAACTGTGAAAGAAAAAGGCAAAGAAGAACACACAGTTTCTGCAAACTCAGTAATTTTAGCTTGTGGGGGATTTGAAGCAAATAAAGAAAAGCGTATGAAACACATTGGGGAGCAATGGGAAAATGCTGTTGTTCGCGGAACGGAGTACAATACAGGCGATGGACTTGAAATGGCCTTTGCAATTGGAGCTCAGTCGCGGGGACAATGGGATGGATGTCATGCTCATACCACTGACTATAATGCTCCTACTGTTGGTGATTTTAATAAGCCGGGAGATATTTATAAAAAATCCTCCTATCCGCTTGGCCTCATTATTAACAAAAAAGGTCAGCGTTTTGTAGATGAAGGGGCGGACTTCAGGAATTACACTTATGCCAAGTATGGAAAAGAAACATTGAAGCAGCCAAATCAGTTGGCGTATCAGCTCTTTGACTCGCAAGTCCGTTCTTTGCTACGTAAAGAATATGATCTGGAAGAAGCCACCTGTATTAAAGCTGATACCATCGAAGACTTAGCGGAGAAAATGAACGTGGACAAAAACGAATTTTTAAAGACTATCAAAAACTACAATGCGGCGGTTAATGAAGGAGAATACAATCCAAGTATCAAAGATGGAAAATCGACAACTGGTATTACTCCTCCTAAAACGAATTGGGCACTTCGTTTTGATAAAGGACCTTTTTATGCTTATCCGGTCACATGCGGTATTACGTTTACGTTCGGTGCTCTCCATGTAAATAAATGTAGTGAAGTGTTGAATGAACAAAAGGCAGCTATACCTGGACTATTTGCTGCAGGAGAAATGGTTGGGGGTCTTTTCTATCATAATTACCCGGGAGGATCGGGATTAATGTCAGGAGCAGTGTTTGGGAAGATTGCTGGAGAGTCTGCTACAGATTTTTCAAAAAACAGAACTCCTGAGAAGGTAGAAAAAGTGTTTTAAAATTGGAGGAGTTTTATGGCTAAATACAACATTGCTGTTATGGAAGGAGACGGAATTGGGCCGGAGATCGTAAAAGAGACTATGAAGGTCTTACGGCTTGCAGAAGGATTGTTTGAAGGGTTGGTTATTGACTGTCATTATTTTCCAGTAGGTCTATCTTCATTTAATCAGTACGGGTCTACGCTACCGGATGAAACTATTGCTGGCTTAAAACAATGTGATGCGGGGATATTAGGTCCGTTGACGACTCATGCTTATAATACAAATAATCCAGATATGGTCAATGCTAGTGGGAGGTTAAGAAAACAATTTGATCTGTACGCAAATGTAAGACCGGCAAGAACATTTCCAGGTGTCTCTTCCCGGTTTGAAAATGTAGATTTGGTAATAATCAGAGAAAACACGGAAGGAATGTATGCAGATCGAAATCTATATTATAACACAGGTGAATTCATGACAGATTCTGATACGGTTCTTTCCCTTCGTGTCGTTACTAGAAAAGGGTCGGAAAGATTAGCAAAAGTTGGACTTGATTTGGCTTCAGCACGGCATAAAAAGCTATCGATTGTCCATAAGAAGAATGTATTACGTCAAGGCTGTGGCTTGTTTTATGACAGTTGCCACCAAGTAGGGGCAGACTATCCAAATGTGTATATAGACGATTATCATGTGGATGCGTTTGCTATGCATCTTGTCCAAAAGCCTGAAGACTTTGATGTCATTGTGACAACCAATATGTTTGGAGATATCCTCTCCGATCAAGCCGCTGGCCTAATTGGAGGTTTGGGGTTGGCTCCGGGTCTTAATGTTGGTGATTCGTTTCTCTTGGCACAAGCTACACATGGGTCAGCTCCTGATATATCAGGAAAAAATTTAGCAAATCCTATATCTGAAATCCTATCAGCGAAAATGATGCTGGAATGGCTCAGCATACGGAATAATGATCAATACGCTTTAGATGCAGCCTCATTAATAGAAAACGGAGTAGAAGAAACATTATCTCGTGGTTTTAAAACAAAAGATCTAGGAGGTAATCTTTCGACAGAGGAATTCGGTGACCACCTGATAGAAATCATTAAAGAGGTGAAGACGAATAAAGAAAACGCCATTTCATAAATAATAGTTAAATCACAAGGAATCAGAGCATCACCCTTCTCATTTTGACATGATTTTTATCAATGTGTTTATGTCTATACTAGACAGAAGTGAATTTTTTTTAATATTATTTCAACTTCCAGCGCTGTCCTGTTAAAGGACAGCGCTGTTTTTTTGTGTGCGCCAGGCATGTGCACATTCTCTAGGGTTCGAGTCCCGAATCGTGAAGGCAGTAGTAGCGGTTAGCTTAAGACAAGGGTGAGAGGTCGGGGGTTAGTCACCCCCTCCTACTCGATTTTGGTTTGAAAGTTCTTTTCAAAATTATCTCCCCATTTCCCTCACTTCAACCCTACCTATTAAATGAAGATACTATGAAAATGGAGGGAATAAAATGAGAAAACTGAAAAGGTCGGTGTTAAAAGAAGAGATGTTGGTGTTGACGGGGGACTTCAAACTGGCGATGGTGCTGAACCAGATGATTTACTGGTCGCAGTACATGAATGATTTTGAACATTTCATTGAAGAAGAAAGGAAGCGCAATCAAGATATTAAAATTGAGTCGTTGAATGGATGGATTTTTAAAAAGGCTGAGGAACTCGTGGATGAGACGATGATCAATGTCTCGGGTAATGCCATGAGAAGGTATTTGAAAACATTGGTTAAAGCAGGGTGGCTGGATGAGCGTGATAATCCAAAATACAAATGGGACCACACGAAGCAGTATCGGGTCAATTTGGTTAAAATTCAAGCTGACCTTTTTGAGCATGGCTATTATTTAGCTGGTTACAAAGTGGACCTTACGAGCTTGCAAAAGAAGGGTTCGAACCAACAAAAGATGGATCCAGGTACAAAAACTTCTGTTTCAGGCACAAAAGCGATGTCTTCAGGTGAACAATCTCTTGGAACAATACCAGAGATTACTTCAGAAATTACTTTAGAGATTACTACAGAAAATATACCCTTTGTCGCGATTGTCAATTATTTAAACGAAAAAACTTCAAAGAACTACCGAGCAGAGACGAGAAAGACGAGAGAGTTGATCAAAGCGAGATGGAATGAAAACCACCGACTAGAAGAGTTCAAGAAAGTCATCGATAATAAAACAACTGAATGGCTAGATAATCCAACGATGAATAAATTCCTGCGACCAGCAACGTTGTTTGGTAATAACTTTGAAGCTTACTTAAACCAAAAAGAGGTCAACAGTGAAACGGAGTTTGAGAGATATTTAAAGGAGTTGAAGTAAGGGATGGAGCTTAAAGAGACAGGGCGTTTGCTGCAGGAAATTGATCGTTTTTATCCGGGAAAATTGAAACTTGAACCAGCTACTGTCGAAGCATGGTATCGTGTCATGAAAAAGCAGGATTACAAAAAGGTGATAAGACGCCTCGACCAATTTGTCGTATCTAGCCAATATCCTCCGATGATTTATGACCTGTATGACCGTCCACGACCGGAACACAACAAGGATGTGTTATCACAAATTGCAGAATGGGAGGCGAAGGCAGATGGTGGACCAGTACAATCTTGAAGCAGAAATGCTACTGCTTGGCTGCATTCTTATTGATAACTCGATCATCACCGAGGTGGAAGTCAGGCCAGATCAGCTTTCCATTCACCACCAGCAGCTGTTAAAAACGATGTTTGAAATAAGGAAACAGGACGAGGAGATTAACAATGCGACCCTCACTGAGCGGCTCGGATCTGCTCATATGAGTCAGCTTAACATCGGGGATATGATCGGAGCTGTTCCGTCTCCGGAGTCATTTAAAATGTATGAACGAATTCTGCTACGGACTTGGAAAAAGAGTCAGGTGCGTAAGCAGGCTCAGCAATTTTTGTCCAAAACCGAAGAGGTAACAGATGAGGAAGCTGTAGAAAGCTTTTTGCGGGAACTAAAAAGCATTGAAGAAACCGGAATGCAACACGTTGATTTCGTATTGAAGGAGAAATTGATAGAAGTCTATGATCAGGCACTCAATGGCGTATCCAATCGCGGTTTGCATACGGGGTTTCACCAATACGATATGCTCACGAACGGACACGGGAATGGACAGTTGATTATCGTTGCAGCGAGGCCGTCCGTGGGAAAAACCGCTTTCGCCATCAACATGGCGATGGGACACATGGATGAGAACGCATATGGCCATTTATATTCCCTTGAGATGAGCAGTGAACAGTTTCTCAATCGGATGATCGCAGCGAAAGGTCGGATTGACTCTCAGAAAATGCGTTATCCTAAGAGACGATTCGACTCTAATGATTGGGACCGCTATTCGCTTTCCATTAGCGAATTGTCTGAGAAGAATCTGTACTTGTGTGACCAATCGTCAGTGAAAATTACAGAGATGTACGCAAACACGAGAAAACTGATCCGACAGTACCCCAATAAGCAACACTTCATTGTAGTGGATTATCTTCAGCTTCTGCAGCCCATTTCTAATAAAGGGAATCGTCAGGAACAAGTTACTGAGATTTCCCGCGCGCTTAAAACCATCGCTCGCGATTTAAATATCCCGGTGATTGCCTTATCCCAGCTATCAAGAGGCGTCGAATCACGTCAGAATAAACGCCCGACGCTCGCTGACTTGCGTGAGTCCGGTAGTCTCGAGCAAGATGCAGACATCGTTTCGTTTCTTTACCGCGATGACTATTACGATCAGGAGACGGAGCGGAAAAATATCATGGAAATTATCATTGCTAAACAGCGAGAAGGTCCAGTTGGCACCATAGAGCTTGGGTTTGAAAAGCAGCACAATTTGTTCGTAAATCTTGGTGAGGAGGCGGTGGCCAATGACTATCCGGCAAGTATATAACGAAGCGGTTGCTGGGGGGTACACAAGTCTCATTTATTTAATCGAATGGTTGGTCTATGAAAAGAAAGCCGTATCGATGGACGGGGATGCTAGAAATATCGAGTATGTATGTGAAAAATACGGCACGGCACTGAATCCGCATATTGCAGGTTACAAGCGGAGGGTGGAACAGAGGAGAAGAGTAAGCCTCCAGAAACCCATTTAGGAGTTATTCACTTAGCATACCTCACCTTTTACTAGAAAAAATCCAAATTTACTAAACAGGGACTATAGACACAGTCGGTTATTTATGACGAAAAGCTACAGGGATCGGGAGTAATGACCATTTTCACAAATATTTCGAGACTGTACTTAGATGTCATTTCATAGCTTTTTTTGTCATTTTCCGAGGAAAGTGTGTAATTGGTTACTTTAAAACTACTTCTATCGTTTCAAGGAAAATAGAATCATAAAGAGGAAGTGGTTTATAGATTGAGAAGAGTATCTATTTTTTGGGGGGAAATTAGGAGGTTTTAAAATATCTTAATTGGGAGGAAAGGGTATGTTAAAAAAATCAATGGCTTGCACACTTACTATCTTGTTGGTAGTTTCATTCCTGGTTTATCCGAAAACTCATGCATCAGGAAATGGTCCAAACAATAATTCAAATCAAGAGAACAAGATTGAAAGGTTTACAAGCTACGAGGAATTAAGAAGTAAGTTGACCAAGGCAGAAGAACAGTCAGATCTACTAGAAGTTGAGGTATTTGGGCAGTCCGTACAGGGACGGGATCTAAACCTTGTTAAGTTCGGTAATAACCCTGATAATCCTACAATCCTTTATATTACTCAAAAACACGGAACGGCGGCAATTCCAACTGAATCGGCTTTACGGTTCATCCAGTATTTATCCTCAAATAGCAAGGAAGTCCGTGATCTTAGTGAACAAGTAAACATTCTGATTGTTCCTCGTTTGAATCCTGACGGAGCAGAGGGGGATGTGAATTGGGATACGTCAAATTTAATAGATCCCAACGGGCCAACACGAAACAATGCTAACGGAATTGATTTAAACCGTACACATAACAGCCTGTCACAGCCTGAAACAGAGGCACTGCATGAAAACGTACTTAGGGAGTATGATATTGATTTTGCCATCGATTTTCACACACAATCAGCGAATCGAGCTATCGGAGACGATGAACTCGTTTCTGGCTCAATGCTATATCCTACAAATTCGAATGTTAAGGAAGACGTCGTTGAGCAATCTAAGAAATTAGGGAGTGTGATTTACGATGCGTTAGAAAACAGAGGACATGCTAATATTGCTAAGTATGAAAGTGGCAGTACCGTTACCTCTAATGCTCGAAACCACTTTCCAGTCTATTATGAAATCCCTACTTTGTTGCTTGAACTAAGAGGGGTTACGAATTCACCTGACAACCCGTCGATTCTTGGACAAAAAAGCAATGGTCATTTAATCGAGCAAGGTTTGATTTCTATGAAAGAAGCCACCTCAGCAGTAGCAGACAGCTCAATCCACGAAGCTGATACAAGCTTTTGGGACACACTTGAGGAGCAATATACGTTGACTATCGAGGATATTTTAGCTTCTTCAAATCTACAGCTTAGTGGTCCTCAAGTAACACCGCATCAGGCGATAAAAACTGAACGTTTTACAAGTAACGAAGAACTCAAGGACGCTTTGATCAAGGCAGATGATCAATCGGATTTACTGGAAGTAGACGTATTTGGTCAGTCGGTCCAGGGGCGTGATCTTCATCTTGTTAAATTTGGTAATAATCCAGACAATCCGACTCTGCTTTATATCACTCAAAAACATGGTAATGAAGCACTACCTACAGAATCAGCTTTACGTCTGATTCAGCGGTTGTCAGCAAATAGCAAGGAAGTCCGTGAACTTAGCGAGCAAGTCAACCTCCTTATCGTACCGCGTTTAAATCCTGATGGGGCAGAGGGTGATGTGAATTGGGATACGTCAAATTTATTAGACCCAAATGGACCAACAAGAAACAATGCGAATGGCATTGACTTGAATCGTACGCACAACAGTCTTTCCCAGCCTGAAACGAGAGCATTGCATGAAAATATTTTACAGGAGTATGAAATTGATTTTGCGATAGATTTTCATACGCAAACAGCTGATCGTGCTGTAGGAGACAATGAATTAGTATCAGGATCAATTCTTTACCCTACAAACTCAGGTGTAAAGGAAAATGTGCTCTATCAATCTAAACAAATAGGATCGGTCCTTTACCATTCATTAGAGAATAAAGGCTATGCCAATATAGCTAAATACGATAGTGAAGGAACAGCAACTTCAAATGCTAGAAACCACCTTCCTGCAAATTATGATATCCCGACCTTATTATTTGAGATGAGAGGCTTTACTAACTCTCCTTACCATACGTCAATATCAGGCCAAAAAAGTAACGGGAACCTAATTGAACAAGGCGTTGTAGCAATGAAGTCTGTGCTTGAAGCATCTGCTAATAAATCAATATATGAGGCGGATATCAGTTTTTGGGATGCCCTTGAGGTACAATACAAACTTTACTAAGTGAAACAAACCCGGAGAATTTTCTCTGGGTTTGTTTTATTTGAAGCATGGGAACTGTTTTCATGCTGCTTTTTTGAATTATCTCATCCCCTTTAAGTTTTCCTCTCGAGTTTCAAAAATTTCCTCTTTCTAAATTAGCTCTTCGAATGAATTTCATCATTCTGAGCCCGGGCAGCTCAACGGTTTGTGTTTAAAAGCTCCCTTAATAAAAAAGATCTTCTGCGAAGTAGGCCGTAATCTGTAAGGCTCCTGCGGAAAAACGGACCAGCCGAGACCCCGCAGGGCGCATTTCCCCGAGGAGGCTTGGCGGTTCGTCCGCGGAAAGCGAGCAGATGGAGGCCAACGGAGCTTAATAAAGCTACTCTTAATTTAACAGCAAGCAAGTTGGAGACCGTACCCAAGTTGAAATGTGTCTAAAAAGTCCCTTAATAAAAAAGATCTTCTGCGAAGTAGGCCGTAATCTGTAAGGCTCCTGCGGAAAAACGGACCAGCCGAAACCCCGCAGGGCGCATTTCCCCGAGGAGGCTTGGCGGTTCGTCCGCGGAAAGCGAGCAGATGGAGGCCAACGGAGCTTAATAAAGTTACTCTTAATTTAACAGCAAGCAAGTTGGAGACCGTAGCAAGTCAAAGGAAGTCTCGGGGACTCACTTACATAATTTCACTCCAGTGCCACATGCTAAGTAGATGAACGAAATTATACTGGATTAGTGAGGTGTCCCATGGAAGCTAGTTGGCTATCGATCATCCCTTTTTTATTGGTTATTCCTATAGCGATGTATACGAGACAAGTATTGCCCGGTCTAATTGTTGGTTTGCTAGTTGGTTCTTACCTTGCTAATCCGAGTCTTCTGGGTGGCATCCAAACAATGCTTACTTATGTAGTTGAAGCATTGATTGATGAAAACAATATTAAAATCATTGTGTTTCTTTATGCTTTTTCTGGCCTTGTTGGCATCATTAAAACGAGTGGTGGCATTAAAGGGTTTGTTGAAGCTGCGTCTGAGAAGGTTGTGAATAAAAAACAAGCGCTTATTCTTACATATATTTCTACGATCGGTACCTTTAGTGCTCCAACTTTTCGGTTTGTTACCATTGCTCCTATTATGAAAGCGCTCTTGAAAAAAGTAAAAATGTCTACGAAAGAGCTTGGATTTGTGATTGAAACAACAGCAACACCTGTCATTGTTTTAATACCTGTTGCAACGGCCTTTGTTGGATATATGGTATCGGTTATTCAAATTTCGGTGGAGAATGAGGGGAGCTCACTAGACCCGTATGATTTATTCATTCGAAGTATTCCGTTTAACTTTTTTGCCTTTGTGATTATTTTGCTTGGAATCTACTTGAGTTTCTTTCACCATTCCCAAACAGACGCGCCAACAGAAATAAAAGATGAGGAGCCAGAAGAAGATTGGCATAATTGTCATCCATCCGTATCGTTGGATTTACCGAATAAACCTTGGAATTTAATTATCCCGATTATATTGGTCATTAGCCTCACGTTATTTTTAACGTGGTGGGATGGCAGGGGAGAAGGTGTGAATTTTTTTCAAGCGTTTATTAAGGCTGATGTATTGCAAGCGATGGTGGTTGCCTTGGTAATTACTGTTTTGTTGAGTATGATCTTCTTTTTATTTCAGCGTTTTGAACTGTCAAATTTGATAGACAGTTTTATTCTGGGTGGAAATGAATTAATGTCGGTCATTGTCCTATTATCCGTTGTTTGGGGATTATCTTCCGTGACGGATGATTTAGGTTTATCCAGCTTTGTTACGGAAAATATAGGATGGATCCCTCATATGTTTCTCACACCTTTACTGTTCTTGTTCGGGGCTGCTATATCTTACTTTATCGGATCGGCATGGGGAGCGTGGGGGATATTAATGCCTCTAGGTGTTTCTCTTTCCTTTGCTGCAGACGTAAATCTCCCCTTAGTGATTGGAGCCGTGTTTGCTAGTGGCTCTTTCGGGGCGTTTTCTTCTCCATTAAGTGATGACACAAATACAATTGCAAAAATACTCGGGCTAACTGTCATTGACTACGCACACTTTAAGTTAAAACCTGCGCTGATTGCCGCTGCCATTACTGCCGTTCTCTATACTGTTATTCCGTTTTTGTTATGATGAACAAAAAGAGCAGTCAGCGATAACTGCTCACCTTAGCGATTCGTATTTTTTCCGGTAGTTGGATAATGCGAGAAGGGGCCAAATATAGTTGTAGCTATGATAATAGATATAAAAATGACCGGGAATCGCGGCACCTGTCGGGTAGTTGGTCGTCCAATCATTTCGGTGAAGGTTCTCGATTAAATAGGTGACGCCGCGCTGGATGGCCTCTGTCGGTTTGTCAAAAGCAGCCACTAAGGCATCGATGGCCCAGGCGGTTTGAGACAACGTACTGGCACCGAGTGGCACATAGACTTTGCGGATATCGCTGTAACACGATTCCCCCCAGCCCCCGTCATTATTTTGGATCGAACGTAGCCAGTTCACTCCGCGTTTGATGGAAGCGTGGCTTGAATCGATGCCAATGGCTTTCATCCCTGTCAGAGCAGCCCACGTACCGTAAATGTAACAAATGCCCCACCGACCGTACCATGAACCGTCTGTTTCCTGATTCTTCACAAGCCACCGAAACGCGTCTTCCATTTGCGGGTGGGGCAAAAGAATGTTCGCTTCGTTTCCTAAAAACTCAAGAGCCCTGCCGGTTAAATCGGTTGTAGAAGGGTCAAGGAGGATGCGTCCAGCGTTTGGAAAAGGAAGTAGCGTGATCCGTTTTTTCGTTGTATTTTTCTCAAATGCGGCCCATCCTCCGTCCTTGTTTTGCATTGACATTACCCAGTCAAGTCCCCTGTTCCAGGCATTTCGATACTGCGGATGTTCAAGGACCGTCTGTTTGACCGCCCGTAACGAAGCGGCCGTATCGTCGACGTCAGGGAGAAATGTATTAATGTCTGAAAACCCCCAGCCCCCGGGCAAGGTGCTTGGATTATTAAATGCCCAGTCCCCGTAAAGGACATGTTGGCGTGAAAGTAAATAATGATTAGCTTTTACGACCATCTCATCTGCTGACGGGACACCGGCTTGTTGGAGGGCGTGGGATAGTTGTGAAGTATCCCAAATCGTGGACGTGGCAAATTCAATATGATAAAAGCGAGTCGTTAGGCAAACTTGGTTTTTAATCCCGTTAACTGCCTTCGTGATAAGTGGATGTTTTTTCGAGTAGCCAAGGGCTAGAAGGGCGAACACCATGAACACGGTGGCGCTAACATAACTAAAGTGTAATCCGTCAGGCTCAATCCGCTCAAGGAGAAGCCGTTCCGCTTTTTTTAATGCGTCCTTTCGCAGCTGTTTAGGTGCGTCTAGCAACTTTTTAATTTCGTTTTTAATTGTTTGCAAGATTAATCTCGATTCCTCGGTATCAAACTCCGCATTATTTGGAACACGTGATGAAATGAGACTTGATAGGTCGGGTGTTTGTTTAGTTTTCCGGCTATAGTCGAGGGTGGATGGAATAAGAACAGCCGTGAGGTGCACACGAGAGTAGCTGACAATATCGTAAACATTCACCGGTGAAGAACGAGGAAGAAGGAGAAGTTCAATAGGAACTTTAAACAGCTTGGGCCAGCGAATTTGTTCGTTTAATGCGAGCATGGCTTGTGTAAAGGGGCCAGTGCCAGTCAACCCACCGTGCTTCAAAATAAACGCTTTTGCTCTTTTCATATTGTTCGAATGTTCTTTTACGTACCCGGAATAAAGTAAAGCAAAATACGCCTCTACGGTAACGGAGAGGTGGCCTTCTTTTTCATCACGGAACAGTTTCCATGCGCCATTTTTTTCTTGTTTATGAAGGAGTCGTTCCACCAGTTGCTTTATGAGCCATTCTTCTCCCTCGTATTCGAGAGTTCTTAAAAGAATGATCGTATACGCGTCTGTCATCGGGCCTGTTTCAAAACAAAACCGCCATGACCCGTCATTTACCTGCATAGCCCGCAGCTCTTGGACTAACGTATCGATCGTTTTCGTTACATCCTTGTTCAAGCGATCCCCCCCAATTGCTACTTCCATTTGATTCGCGTACATACTTCCTCCGAAAAGAAGTATATGTGTGTGCCTGCTTAATTAGAACGGGTTTTGTAGTGCTGTGACTTGTCGAACTATCGCAATGTACCATATAAAAAAGTGCTAAAGCATTCGTGCCTAGCCACTTGGTAAAGTGACCAGGCACGTTTTTTTACGGCTTATTCATTCATTTACATCTTTACTTTTGAGAGTCTGAGTCTGGACTGTCGTCCCAGCTTTCTACATTCTTTAATCCTTTGAAGCTGTTTCGGTAAAAGGCAGGGTCTTTGCCTTCACGAAGCTGCGCTTGGTAATCTCTTAAGGCGCGTACAGCAACCTTGGTCAAGAGGGCAATCGCGATAAGGTTAACGACTGCCATCATTCCCATAAATAAGTCTGCCATCTCCCAGATGATCGCTAACTCACTAGTGGCTCCTACCATGACCATGATGAGAAAAGCGACACGGAAGATCGTGAGGTAAATCTTCTTTTCTGAAATAAATTCGATGTTCGTTTGACCATAATAGTAATTTCCGAGCAATGAGCTAAAGGCAAAAAAGAAAATGGCAACCGTGACGAAGATGCTTGCCCAATCACCCAAATGGGCAGTCATTGCATTTTGGGTAAGCTGAATTCCTTCTATTTCTCCAACTGTGTAAACATCCGTTAGCAAAATCAAGAATGCAGTGGCGCTACAAATGATGATCGTATCAATTAAGACGCTTAACGATTGGACAAGGCCTTGTTTAACAGGGTGAGAGACATAAACCGTTGCTGCGGCATTTGGAGCACTTCCCATTCCGGCTTCATTTGAGAAAAGCCCGCGTTGAATACCGTTCATAATAGCAGCCCCAAATCCACCGCCAACGACCTCTTGAATACCAAATGCATTGCTTAAAATCAATGAAAACACGGCAGGTACTTCGGTAACATTTAATATCATTACTATAAGAGCAATGATAATGTAGCTGGTGGCAAACACCGGCACAATCACTTCTGCTACCACCGCGATTCGTCTTATACCTCCGAAAATAATAATGCCAATGAGAACGGCGATAATTGCGCCAATGACAGCAGGATTGATATCGTAGGCGCCAACAAAGGCATCCGCAATCGTATTCGTTTGAACCGCGTTAAAAATGAGACCGAAACAAAGGGTGATGAGTACCGCGAACAGTAATCCTAGCCAACGAGATCCAAGGCCTTTTTCCATATAGTATGCGGGTCCCCCTCGAAACCCGTTTTTATCTTTCACTTTATAAATTTGAGCCAAGGTACTCTCGATAAAGCCGGTTGCTGCTCCGATAAGAGCAATGAGCCACATCCAGAAAATCGCTCCTGGACCTCCAAGAGAGATCGCTACAGCTACACCAGCAAGGTTACCGGTTCCAACACGTGCGGCTGTACTAATTGAAAATGCTTGAAAAGGTGTCGTTCCTTTTCCCTCTTTAAAAGCCTTCCGATCAGCTTTGAAAAGCTGGCGCACCATGTCCCCCAATAACCGAAACTGAACAACTCTTGTTACAAAGGTAAAGTAAAAACCTAATACAAGGAGAAGACCAATGAGTATGTACGTCCAGATCAGGTCATTTCCTAATGCTACGAAATCTCCAAACCAGTTTTCCATCCAATCAATCCTTTCGCAAAATAATGATGTTTTACTAAAGGGTCAATAGCTGAAATCAAGTGATATACAAGTGGAGTTGTACAAATTATCTGATACTTGTAGGGAAATTTCAAACATTGTTCACATTAGGAAACGATCTCTCCGTATTCTCGAAGTATTGAAAATGAATGAGAATATTCCGTTTTTATAAAGAATTCTAACTATGGTATGATTCTAGTAAACTTTTTATTGCGAGAGGGGAAGCATCAATGAAAAAACAGGTGTTTTTAGAGCAGTTACGTGAGGTGGCGTCGATACAAGGAACACCAGGTCAAGAGATGAACGTTGTAAAATCATTAGTCGATTTGTTTACGCCGGTTGCTGATGAAATTGATGTCGATCATATGGGGAACATTTATGCTTATCTTCATGGAAATAAGCCAGGCCCTAAAATGATGGTTTCGGCACACTCAGATGAAATTGGTTGTGTTGTCCGTGATGTTGATGAAAGAGGGTTTATCAAAATAGAGCGAACAGGGGGAATGATTGAGTCATTGCTCGTCGGACGAAAAGTGAATGTGAACGGTCATTTTGGCGTTGTTGGTGTCAAAGCAGGACACCTTCAAACAGCTGAGGAAAGAAAATCGATTCCATCGATTCACGAGCTTTATATTGATGTTGGCGCCTCGTCAAAAGAAGAAGTACATACCATGGGAATCCAAATCGGTGATTCCATATCCTACATAAGTGAGATTGAACAATTTACAAATCCAGATTTAGTCTGTGGAAAAGCGATTGATAATCGCTCTTGCTGTGTTCTTCTATTGGAGTTATTTAAAGACCTTTTCAATGAGAAAGATTTTTCGGGAACATTAGTTGGGGTGATTGCGGTTCAAGAAGAGGTGGGTCTGCGTGGAGCGAAGGTGGCAACTTATAAAGTAAACCCGGACTTTGCCTTGGTTTTAGATACTATCCCTTGTGCTGATACCCCTGATAGCATAAATAGCGGTTATCCGGTTGGTATTGGAAAAGGTCCCGTGTTCCCGGCTTTGGCTGGAGGCTCTGTTCGCGGGAATATAATGTCCCCGCAGGTTAAAAATATCCTGATTCGCTATGCTAAAGAATTAGATATGCCGTATCAGCTGGCGGTAATGACAGGGGCAACAACAGATTTGGCAGCCGTTCACTTAGAACGAGAAGGCGTGTTAGCAGGCGCTGTTACTTTTGCAAGACGTTACTCACACTCACCAGTAGAGGTTGCGGATTTACGTGATTTCGAGTTAGGATTTGCCTTATTAAAACGAGTCATCACGGATGTAGATAGCTGGGGAGATCTTAGTTTTATCAAATAAAGGTCCATGAAATAGGATTTTTTCCAAACAAAAAGATGAGCGAGTAGTAAAGGTATCTCGCTCATCTAGCTTTATTCGAAAAATAACCAAAATTTGTTTATTAATATACCTTATCACCGTTAAAGATTGAATTTTTCACAACGACATAATCAACATTACGGATCGAATCGAGCTTGTTTCCGCCCGCATAAGAAATAGCGGATTGAAGGTCTTGCTGCATTTCTGTCAACGTGTCCATTAAAGACCCTTTGTGCTCGACATACATTTTCTTGCCTTCTACATTTTTCTTCTCGCCTTTTTGAAATTCCGAAGCAGAACCGAAGTATTCTTTATACAGCTTTCCGTCTTTCTCCGTTGTTTCTCCTGGAGATTCTTCATGTCCGGCAAATAATGAACCAATCATGACCATCGTTGCACCGAATCGAATAGACTTTGCGACATCACCATGTGTACGAATGCCTCCGTCAGCAATAATCGGTTTACTTGCGGCCTTTGCACACCAACGCAGTGCAGCTAATTGCCAACCCCCAGTACCAAATCCGGTTTTTATTTTCGTAATACATACCTTTCCTGGTCCGATGCCTACTTTTGTCGCATCTGCACCTGCATGTTCTAATTCTCTTACGGCTTCTGGAGTTCCGACATTTCCTGCAATAACAAAACTTTGAGGCAAGTGTTTCTTAATATGCCGAACCATCTCGATCACCGCATTAGAATGACCATGTGCAATATCAATCGTAATAAATTCCGGTGTAAGACCGTCATTTGCTAATTGCTCAATGAAGCCATACTCCTCCTCTTTTACGCCCACACTAATTGAAGCGATTAACCCACGAGAGTGCATATCTTGGATAAAAGAGACTCGCTTCTCTGGTTCAAAACGATGCATCACATAGAAGTAACCGTTTTCTGCTAAGAAAGTGGCAATTTTTTCGTCTATAATCGTCTGCATATTTGCAGGCACCACCGGTAGTTTAAAGGTATGTCCGCCTAAGGTTACCGTTGTATCACATTCAGATCGGCTATTTACTACACATTTTGCTGGAATCAGTTGAATATCTTCGTAATCAAATACATTTTCCATGATTAACACCCCTAAAAACGAATATTAAATTCTACTGTGTGTATAAATGTTCGTACATTAGGTAATTTACATCATTTTTTTCATTATGTCAAAGTTTTGTGTTTTATATGTATTAAATATTCGTTTGTGATTTGAAGCCCCTCTGGGTGCGGAGCTGAAGTGCAGAATGATTTTCAGTTTAGCAGTATGTTCGGTGCTTATTGCAGAATCGCTTCATCTTTTAATCTATCTACTACTTTAGTAACAAAAACTAGGTGTTTAGTATTTACATGTACGAGCCCATGTATTATGATAAGAATTAATTGTTAGAAAATTATGACAAAACAACAAGGGGGAAAGGATATGAAAAGAAAGTGGAACATGCGGATTGGAGTCGCAATGATGAGCTTTGCCTTGTTAGCGGCATGTGGTTCTGAAGACGATGTTGATGGTAACGAAAATGCTAATGAAGACGAAAGTGACAATTCAGAAGAAGTGAATGCCAATACTGAAGATGATGGTGAGTTACTCCATATCGGCGCCACGCAAATCGTTGAACACCCGTCATTAGATGCAGCTTTTGAAGGATTTAAAGAAGGTTTAGCGGATAATGGTTTTGTAGAAGGAGAGCAAGTCACCTATGACTTTCAAAATGCTCAAGGTGACCAAAACAATACATCGACAATCGCAAACAACTTTGTCTCCGATGATGTTGACTTAATTTTTGCAAACTCCACACCTAGTGCACAAGGTGCATTGCAAGCAACCGATGATATTCCGATCATATTCACGTCGGTGACGGATGCTGTAGGGGCCGGATTAATTGAGTCATTTGATCAACCAGGCGATAACATTACTGGCGTCGTTGATCTCCATCCGGAATCGGTCGAAGAAACAGTCGCATTTATCGACGAATACTTCAGTGATTCAACAGTTGGGTTGATCTATAACTCAGGGGAACAAAATTCCGTTGCCCAGATTGAGGCTGTTGAAGCAGCGGTAGAAGGGACTACTCTTGAAGCCACTACCCGTAGTGTCTCCACGTCAGCAGAAGTTCAACAAGCGGCAGAGTCTCTTATCGATACAGCTGATGTGTTTTTCATTATTACCGATAATACCGTTGTATCTGCGCTTGAAGTCGTTGTATCTGCTGCGAATGACTATGGTATCCCGCTTATTGTAGGTGAACCAGATTCCCTTGAAAGAGGTGGTTTTGCTACATTCGGCATTGATTATCACTCGATTGGCTACCGTACTGGTGAAATGGCTGCTGAAGTTCTTAGTGGTGATAAAACAACCGCAGATATTCCTGCTGAATATCCAGAAAATATGCAGTTAATTATCAATAAAGGTGCAGCAGATGCCCAATCTGTTGAATGGCATGATGATTGGGACGAACTTGCCGAACTGTTTGAATAAGAAAACCTAACGCTCAAAAAATAGCAACAATCTCTTAGAAAACACCCGTTATAAAAGTGCTTTTAATATCTATTCATCTTACTTCTTAGAGTTTGAGCACGTGCAAGATGCAGATGCTTTTGCACGTGCTTCCCTTATTTAAAAAATTATAGAGGGTGTTCAAAAAATCCAGGAAAAATAGCTGTCGAACTTCTGCGTTGGTCCACAAAGGGAGTATAGCTTTCTATCTCTTTAAAGCTCCGAAGCGCCTCGGCCCTTGACAATGATGGGAGTGGCGATTCCTTGAACTTTTCGACTCTTTTTCCTCCTTTTTATACGGTGACTAGTGTCTTTAGACCTAGTTATCATACCTTGTGGTGTCTGATAAGACATGGAAGTTTTGAACACACACTTATAGTGAGAAAGGCATGGTATGGTATGTTTATTTCGACATTTGGAGCAGTTGAATCAGGTATTATCTATGCGTTAATGGCGCTCGGTGTTTACCTCTCCTTTCGGGTGCTAGACTTCCCTGACTTAACAGTTGACGGAAGTTTTGTCACAGGGGCAGCAGTCGCAGCCGTAATGATCGTTTCCGGACAGCCCCCGATTCTAGCAACGATGGTAGCGATTGTCGCGGGATTTGCCGCAGGTTGTGTTACTGGGGTATTACATACTAAAGGTAAAGTGAACCCTTTACTATCAGGGATTTTAATGATGATAGCCTTGTACTCGATTAATCTCCGGATCATGGGACAATCAAATGTCCCCTTATTAAATGAGACCACCCTATTCACCCAAATTCGTTCTTCGTGGGAATCCATAGGTATAGATAGTTTCTTAAACGGGATACTCGCATTTATGGGAATGGAGCTATTTCCACGGACGTGGGGGATCCTCCTCTTTGGAATAATCCTCGTCTTGGTCGTGAAAGCACTGACTGATTATTTTTTGAAAACAGAATTGGGACTGGCACTCAGAGCAACGGGTGATAACAAAAAAATGATCCGGAGTTTTTCAGCAAATACAGACGCGCTCTACATCTTCGGTCTAGGGTTGTCTAACGCACTTGTTGCATTTTCTGGTGCGCTCATCGCCCAACTGGGTGGTTTTGCCGATGTGGGTATGGGGATTGGAATGATTATCATTGGGCTTGCCTCCGTCATTATCGGGGAAGCACTTTTTGGTACAAAAACAATCGCAAGGATTACGCTCGCCGTTATTGGAGGAGCGATTGTTTATCGAATCGTTGTTACGTTAGCCCTTCGCGTCGACTTTTTAGACACTGGGGATATGAAATTAATTACGGCCATCATCGTCATAGCTGCACTCGTTACCCCGAAAATCATTGATGCACGAAAAGAAAAGCGCAGACGTCTAAAAAAACGAGCAGCATTGTCAAAATTACAAGCGGGTAGTAATGGAGGCGATAGCAATGTTACAACTTAATCACATAAACCTTACGTTTAATGAAGGGACCCTCGATGAAAAAAATGCACTAAAAAACATTAATCTTTCATTAACATCCGGTGAGTTCTTAACGATCATCGGTAGTAATGGTGCTGGTAAATCAACGATGATGAATGTCGTATCAGGTAGTTTACTCCCTGATGTTGGGGATGTCATCATTGACAAAAAGACTGTGACCCACCTCCCTGAATATAAAAGGTCTAAAATGATCGGTCGTGTGTTTCAGGACCCAATGGCTGGTACGGCCCCATCGATGACGATCGAAGAGAATCTAGCGATGGCTTATGCCCGAAATAAACAACGGACGTTTAAAGCGGGTGTGACGAAAAAGCGTAAAACGTTGTTTCGTGAGTATTTAGAGACGTTAAACCTTGGACTTGAGGACCGTCTTTCGGCCAAAGTCGGGCTATTATCTGGTGGAGAGCGTCAAGCACTCTCTTTATTAATGGCGACATTTACAGAGCCGAAGTTACTGTTACTCGATGAGCATACAGCAGCCCTTGATCCTGCAAGAGCAGAGTTGATCACAAATCTAACCTCTGAGATCGTAAAAAAATTCAACCTTACTACACTCATGGTCACCCATAACATGCAGCAAGCACTTGATCTTGGAAACCGCTTGATCATGATGGATAAAGGTCAAGTCATATTAGACGTTGCAGGAGAAGACAAGCAAAGTTTAACGATTGAAAAACTATTAGAAGAATTCCAACAGATCCGCGGTGAAAAAATGGCAAATGACAAAGCCGTTTTAGGTTAGATATTGAGGCTCACCTAGATATAGAAGTGTTAAACAATGAATTGGCACGTCATTCCCTTTGGGGGAACCGCGAGTAGCGAAAGCAAATAGGAATGCAGCATAGAATCGAGGACTCGGTCCTCGATGAGAATAAGAGTCCCAAAGTCATTCCGGTGTAGCCGAGAGATCGGTGATTCCAAGCTTAGAAATGACAGGCCAATCCTTGGGATCGCCATCTCGAAAAAGGTCTTCTTTAAGATTAGGAGAATTGAAAAAATAAGGCTCAAGAAAAACCTTGAGCCACAATACTCGGTAAATGCCGATAGTCTATTAACTTTGTAAAAGAGGGTACCAATATGAGTCTTGGAAACGAGTATTTGAAAGTTGTTCAAGAAAGGTTTCAAAGTATTAAAGGTCTTGGAGATAAGACAATAAGTCAATTATCAGAAGACGATATTCATTGGATATTAAATGAAGAGTCAAATAGTGTTGCAGTTATCGTAAAGCATTTAAGTGGAAATATGGTCTCTAGATGGTCTGATTTATTAACTTCCGATGGAGAAAAGCCTTATAGGAATCGCGAGCAAGAATTTGAAAATACGATATCATCGAAGCAAGAATTGGTTACAGTTTGGGAAAAAGGATGGAATACTCTTTTTAAAACATTGAGTCATTTAAGTGAACAAGATTTATTAAAGACAATATATATTCGTAGTGAAGGTCATACGGTACTTGAAGCGATAGAGAGACAGATGGCTCATTATGCTTATCATATAGGGCAAATTGTTTATATTGGAAAGCAGCTGAAAGATGAGGATTGGGAAAGCTTGAGTATCCCGAAAGGCAAATCAGAAGAATACCTACAACAAATGCGGAAAAGGCATTCTTCTCACAAAAAGTATAAGTGAGGAAAGATTCTGCAAAGGTGCTTTTTTAGTACGGTGGAGTATTGTATACCAAAAATTAAACAACCTAAGGGACAGGTACGTCGTCCCGGAAACAACGCGAGGAACAAATGTATGACTTGAAAGCCTGTCTCACTCTTACACGCAAAAAAAGTTTAACAGAAGTATACTGGCACTCGTTTATCTTATTCATTCAGTATAATCAGAAATGGATAAAGGGAGTATTGACCTGAAAGGAAACTTGAAAAGCGATCTATACAGGAAGAGGTTTTATATAAGGCTGTTCCCTCGCCATCAATCGAAGCTGCTTTAATTTCTCTGCTTTAAAAGCCGGCAACCTCTCTTTCATTCCATACAACTTTTTACCATATATACTCCTGATCAGATAGCCTCCCAGCCCTTTCAGACCGATATTGGTAATTTTCGCAGACAAATGGAAAGCTCCTTTTTATTGGGGTGAAAAATAATGAACTTTTTCGATAAGGTGTTAAAAACGAGGATATTCTAACATTACGGCAAAAACGCCGCTCGCATTCAAGCTCATGTCCACATATCACTTAATTCGATCAAAAACATTTTTCGAGATTCCGGTAACCCGTGCAATTTGACGGATGGATACCTAATCTCTTCATAAAATCCGAAATGCTCTCCTTCGTCTCCTTCACCAACAAGTGTACATGGTTATCCATCAAACAGTAGCCATAAAGTTTTATGCAGCTTTTCTTCTTGTATCTTGCAAGTGTCTGTAAAAACTTTCTCTTATCCTCATCATCTTCAAAAATAGTCTGGCGGTTAATGCCGCGAAACACAATATGATAGACTCCGGTGCTGCTTTTCTTTCTTGCTTTTCTGGGCAAATAAACATCACCTCTAAAAATTTCTTAGCATAGTAATACGGAAAATCGAGAAAAAAATGGTGGGAAGTATAAGAAGGGAACATCAAGCAAACGAAGGTCATGGAGACTAGACTAAAAGGGGACAAAAAAGGAAGGTTCAACTAAAAACTGCATCACTCCTGAAATATATTTCACATAACTACGAAGAACCCTTCAAGAAAAAACTCAAAAGAGGGACATGGTACCTGTCCCCCTGTCCCACCCTACTCCATTTTAATGGTGACTCTTCTCGTAACGGTTCGAATCATCCATAAGCCAAGCCCCAGCAAAATGAGGGTTCCGGTCAACGAGACGGGAATGGCCAGTTCTGACAGGTTTAGATTAATGAATCCAGCTAATGGATGGGATATTTCGGATTCCCACAATATATCGGCGACAGTCATAAAGGTAATGGCTAAGGCAATAAAACCTAGGCCTCCCAAGCCTCCAAAGCGGTAAAAACCGATGCCGATCATCCATCCTGCTAAATAGTAGACGAGAATGATCAAGCTAAGAGCGAGAATAGGTACAATCCAATCAGATTGCGTATTTAAAAAGGTCGACGTCGTCATATCTGAAAATAGAGGTGTAAAATTACCGATGAACATCAGGATCCCTGCAATCAATGCGGATATAATGATCATCGTAAAAGCCAACCAAACTCCTGCGATTGCCATCCCTGCAAAGAAATCTTTACGAGTGACTCCTTGTTTGATGAATAAGGTGAAGAAAGCAAAAATTACAATCATCCCACAGATGAGCATAAAGATTTTAGTCGGTTGGAAAGTGAACATTAAATAGCTAAGATCTCTTATTTCTGGTTCAGGAACAAGGATGAGAAGAGCAAATTGAACAACTAAGACAATAGGGAGAAACCACAGGGCCCATTTCATTTGAATTTTATATAAATCTGCTCCTATCTTCAACGCAGTATTTGACATCTTGTTAATCCTCCTCATTTGTTAAATGAATAAATAAGTCTTGAAGCGACACGGGGCCAATTTCCAGGCCCATCTGTTCTGCTTTGAATTGTTGTTCATTTGACAGCTCACCGTAAACCATCACGGATTTGGTATCTGCGAGTTGTTGGGTATTCAGCTGCTTCATCCCACTCACAAACTCATCGACGCTCTTTGAGGACCCGGTTACCGATGCCCCTTTGGAAATGATCTCTTCAAACGGTTCGTGAAGTAATAGTCTGCCTTTATCAATCATCAAAACGTCATCAAACAAGTACTCCATTTCCGACACAAGGTGGGTCGATAAAATCATGATCCGCGGGTAGCGAGATTGCTCATCCAACAGCTCTTTATAAAAGAGGTCACGTGTTGGCGCGTCCATACCGAGATAAGCCTCGTCAAAAATCGTAACAGGAGAACGGCTAGCCAGGCCGATGGTAACATTAAGTGCTGATTGCATGCCGTTGGAAAGCTTTTTAATAGGTTTATCTAACGGCAGCTTAAAGAGGTGGGCAAGCCTCTCAGCATATCCCCTGTCAAAGTTCGGGCGGTAGCGTTCAATAGCTTCGAGATATTTTTTTGCCGGTTCGTATTCATCTTTGTAATCTGTTTCATAAATAAATGACACGTGTGGCATGATGTTTCTGTTCTCGAATGGATTTTCTCCCCCCATTTTGATCGTTCCCGATGTTGGTTCCATATAGGAAGCGAGTAACGACAGGAGGGTCGTTTTTCCTGCTCCGTTTCTTCCGATTAAGCCATATATTTTTCCGTTTTCAAGGGTAAATGTAATGTCCTTTAGTGCTTCGAATTGTTTATATTTCAAAGTTATTTGATTAACTTCCACATCAAACATCATTGATCACGTCCTTTTATTTCTTTGATTAAGGCGGTTATGTCCTTTTCTGATAGGTTTAATTTGTCGGCTTCTTGTATCATCGGCAACACAAACTCACCGGCAAACGCCTCTTTTCGTTGTTGGAACAGCTTCTCTTTTGCTCCTTCAGCCACAAACATACCTACACCCCTCTTTTTGTAAATAATACCTTCATCAACAAGCAAGGTAATCCCCTTGGATACCGTAATATGGTTCACTTTGTAAAAGTGGACGAGTTGGTTCGTTGACGGAATCTGATCATGCTCTTTCAACTGATCGTTAACAATCTGATCTGCGATCTTCTCTTTAATCTGCAAAAATATAGGTTTTTTATCATGAAATGATTTACTCAAGCAGAGATCACCACCTTTTCTCTTGCAAGTGCTATATGGTTATATAGTTATGTATATAACAATAATAGGTGACGATTTATTTGTCAAGATTTTCTCTAGTTTTGTTAAAATGATGGTCTGTTCTTCTCTTCACACTTTCTATCAGAAGACGTGTTGATGAATGATTATAAAACGATGAAGATAGATTGGTGGCTGGACCAAGAGAAGCTTATCTTAACGCGAAGCACCTTAATATAAACCGCTTGTAACAGTTCCACCATTTTTTTGTAGAAACAGAAAAATTCTAGTTAATACGCCCTGGTCCAGATCATCATTTGGAGTGGCTTTTTCTTTTTAAGAGTCAGTTTTAATAGAAATAGGGTATGAAGTGAATGAGTAATAGGTACTATTATCCTATATGTATACATGTGAGTAAATTTTTATACAGGAAGAAAGTACCTTATATGAGGATTGTTAGATAAATTCCTTACGATACTCGGAATATTCTGCTAATATTTAATTAATGTGGATGATAAAACTAATAAAGAGTAGAGAGGCGGGTAAATCTATGAAAAAACTTTCAATAGGATGGTTAGCGGTTGTCATGGTGCTAACTTTGGTATTTCCTTCTTCGTTAGCTGTTACGGAAAGTGGCAAAGTACAAGCTGACGAAGGAACGGAACTGGAAGTAAGCAGATCGACCTTTTCGCTAACAGAAACACGTACAGTGGAAGTTCGAGCTGACTTCGGTGAAGAGGTTGACCTAAATGAACTAGCATTCGAGTTTGACGGAAAAAACCTTTCTGAATGGAAGAAATGGAGCGGAGGCAGTAATTATGACGGGGAGCCGTTTATTAACGTTATCGAAGAACCTTCGTTTGTTGACGACACGACCGAAGTAACAGCTACGTTAGAGTTTGGTTTACCTTATGATACTACAAATCTATCAAACCGAACGAATCGTACACAGTACCAGCAGTTTATCGGTGACTATGAATTAGCCTTGATTGACTCTGAGAGTGGTTCAAAGGCTGCCACAAACGTTAAGCTTAATGTTTACGATGAGTTTTTATTTTATGATGAGCTAAAGCCGGCGATTGATGAGGTTTTTGCAGAAGCTGAGGAAGACGGGGAAAACAACCGTTATCTTGAATATCAAAAGGTTGGTGAATCCGCCGAAGGAAGAGACATCCACTTTGTTATTTTGGCGAGAGATGAAGCTGCCGTGGACAAATACTTAGATGAAACATTGCCAGCTGCACTTGAAGATCCTGAAAGTTTACTAGAAAAGCTGGAAAATGACACAATGGGAGATTACCAGGTTCCGATTTGGTTTAACAATATTCACCCCGATGAAGTTGAAGGTGTCGATGCCCAGGTTGAGCTGTTGAAAAAGTTCGCACTTGAAGAAGAGGTCACCTTTACGAATACGGATGAAAATAATCAGGAATCTCCAGTAACGTTGGATGTCGATGAAGTTCTTGATGATACGATTTTCTTATACATGTTGACTAGTAACCCTGACGGTAGAGTCGCAAATACGAGAGCGAATGCAGAAGGATTTGACCTAAATCGTGATAACGCTTATCAAACGCAGGTAGAAACACAGCAAGTAAATGAAATCATTTCGAAATGGACGCCATTGTCATTCATTGATATGCATGGTTATGTAAACGGCTTTTTAATTGAGCCGACTACTCCGCCGCATAATCCAAACTTTGAGTATGACTTACTCATTGGAAACATGTTGGATCAAGCCCATTCCATGGGAAGAGCAGGTGTCGGAAATTCTGATTTAACGTCGTATTTTATTGCTAAGCTTGAGTGGGAAGACGGATGGGATGATATGTCGCCAGCCTATACAGCAATGTATGCCATGCTTCACGGATCTCTTGGTCATACGATAGAAGTTCCGACATTAAGTCAGGATTCCTTACATGCGATGGTAGGCACCGGCTTAGGAGCGACGAAGTTTGTTACAGAAAATAAGGATGAATTATTCCAAGAACAGCTAGAGATATTTAAACGCGGCGTGAATGGAGAAGACAACCGCGCAGTGGATGAGCACTTTGTTAATGCCGCAGGAGAATCGATTGGCCGTGTTCGCGGGGATCACGATAGCTTTTTCCCAGATTATTATGTCATCCCTGCAGATGAAAAAGGACAGAAAAATATCCTTGAAGCACACAAAATGGCAGATTATTTGCTGCGAAATGGTGTGAAGGTAGAAGAAACAACAAGACCAGTGAAAGTTGATGGAACAACCTATCCAAAAGGGACCTATGTCGTACCGATGAATCAGGCAAAACGAGGATTAGCGAATGCGGTTCTTTACGAAGGTGACGATGTGTCTGACTGGAGTGCGATGTATGACCCAATCGTTGTCAACTTCCCTGATCTAAGAGGCTTTGATTCCATTGATGTTCGTGATGAAGGTTTGTTTAATGGAAAGACAGCGGAAGTGAATGAAGTCACGATCCCGACGGGTGATATCACTGGAAATTCACCAAAGCAGCTACTCGATAACTCATCAAATGATACGATAAAAGTGGTCAACGCCCTGCTTGCAGACGGGAAAACAGTCGAAGTGGCGGCAGAAAATAAAGCCCAAGCAACAAAAGGTGATTATATTGTTGAACTGAAGGATTTGCGTGCATATGAAGACACGTATTATTTTGAGTCACAACCATTCGGAAACGGAAAGAATGTGAAAACGAGCAAGCTTACAAAACCTCAAGTAGCAGTCACCGGTTCCTCGCAATTACGTTTTTCACTGGAGCAGCTTGGCTTTGACCTTGTTGATCAAGCCGACGCTGATGTGATTATTAGTGATGGAAGTTCGTTTAACAGTGAACACGTATCTGGAAAATCCTATATCGGGATTGGCGTCTATGCGTTAAATGCTGTAAGAAACAGTGGGTTACTTCCTGGATTTACCTTCGACTATACTAGAGCCAATCATGAAGGGCTTGTTAAGGCTAATGTCAATGACCACCAGTTAACGGCAGGCTATGAGGAAGAAGAACTGCTTTATGTCACGACAGGGTCATGGATCTCAGGTGTACCTGAAGATGCAGAAGTATTGGCAACCTTCGGAGATACCGAGGATTTTTACACTGCCGGCTGGTGGCCTGGTAACCAAGGGGCAAAAGGGCAGACGATGGCCTTTACGCAAGAGACAGAAGACACAACCTTTACAATGTTTGCAAATGACCTAGCATTCAGGGCTCATACTGAACACAGCTATCGATTGCTAGCGAACAGCATCTTTAGTTCTGTTACAGAAGATTCTGAGTCTAACGGTAATCCAAAAGCGAACCGAGGCGAGAAGAACGAAGTGATCGTTGATAACGATAAAGTGAAAGTCGAAAGAACAACGGATGAGAATGGAAGAAATAAAGTAAATGCTACAGTTGAGAAAGACGAGATTGTAAATGCAGGAAACGCGAATCAACAGGTAGACCGCGTAACGATCGCTTCAGATCGTGGTGGAAGTGATAACGCACTAGAAGTGAATATACCTTCTAGCGCCATCGAGGAGCTTAAGGAAACACAGCCAGATGCAAAAATCGAATTGCAATTCGGAGATTCCTCTTATCTATTGCCACTTTCGGACATCAATCTTGATCACGCACCTGGTTTACAAGACAAAGATTTCACTGTATCTATTGAAGTCACGATGACAGAGGAAAGGTACGAAGGAAGAGAAATTGAGGACCGGGTACTCAATGTCAGCGACGTGAAAGTAAAGGGCAAGTCAGCAAATAAAACAGAAGAAATTACAAGATTTAAAACGTTTGAGGAAGAGTAAATAGAAGTAGAGTACGGAATCGCCGGGATTATCGCAATCCCGGCGGTTTTTTACAAAGATTTTTAAAAAATTTTGTAAGCACTAAGAGCTTGGAAGGATTTTCTCCATTTATATTGAAGGTGTACCTTATAGAACCTTTATTGAATTTAATGAATTTCATAATTCTGAGCCCAGGCAGCTCAACGGGTCTAAGACATGAAAAAAGAAGCACATCCCCCAATGTCGAATTTAGAAGTGACCAAACAAACGAAGTGAAATGGGAGGAAACCCCTCATGTCTATTGTACGATCAGAGAGTCTTTTTAGCCCCCAACGAAGCTACATAAAGTTACTCTTAAATTAACAAAAGCAAGTTGGAGACCGTAGCCAAGCTGAATTGAAGTGCTTATAAAGCTCCCTTAATAAAAAAGATCTTCTGCGCAGTTGGCCGTAATCTGCGAGAATCCTGCCGTAATCTGCAAGACTCCTGCGGAAAAACAGACCAGCCAAGACCCCGCAGGACGCTTTCCCAGGAGGCTTGGCGGTTCGTCCGCGGAAAGCGAGCAGATGGAGGCCAACGAAGCTACATTAAGTTACTATTATATGAAAGTGATTCAATTATGAGGAGGATAAGGATGAGCGAAGATGTATTGTACAAAAAGTCGTATTTTAACCGAATTGGTGAACTAGAAAAACTTGCACCGGAGGCATTTAAAGCCTTTATTAATTTCGACCAAAAAGCATTAGCCCCTGGAGCATTGTCAGGTAAAATAAAAGAATTGATTGCCGTAGCTGTAGCACATACTACTGGCTGCCCTTATTGTATAGAAGTACATATCGAGAATGTCAAAAAACAAGAGGCATCTAAAGAAGAAGTAACGGAAGCGATCATGGTCGCCACAGCACTGAAGGCAGGGTCAGCTATTGCTCATGGCGTGAACGCCCTAAACAGTTATGATGGTGAAGGTCAAGATGAACTTTATAAGGGTGCTTATTTTAAAAGAATGAGAGAATTTTCGGAATTAAATGGCGATATGTTTAAGTCATTCATTTCGTTTGATCAAGAAGCCATGAAACCGGGATTACTAACTTCCAAAGAAAAAGAACTGGTTGCGGTTGCTGTTGCCCACACAACAGGCTGTCCTTATTGCATTGAAGTCCATACAAAAGGAGCGCAAAAAGAGGGTGCAAGCTTAGAAGAGATTGCTGAATCAGTGTTTGTCTCCACAGCATTAAAAGCAGGGTCAGCAATTGCCCATAGCGTGAATGCGCTAAATGCATATGAACGTAACTCTCTATAAATCTTCACGTTGGAGGTTTACATCAGAGGTGTAAACGAGTAAATCACAAGCTAACCCGCCCCACAAAAAAACCAAACCGTGGGTTAGCTGAATAAGGGGGAGTGACAGAGTTCTGTCATAGACGGAAAGTTGATTCCTAAATAAAAAAAGCCAACGATTAAGGTTAAGTAAAACATTATGTGACCTCCAAATATCTGTTGGGAATTAAACCCTTCAATAGAGGAAAATGTAAAAATGAAGGTGATCAATCGATTTTATAAAAAGAGAATAAGGTGGAGTGTAAATTGAAGGTGGAAACATTTATTGGATTTACTGAAAAAGGCTTAAGCAAGAAAGTAAATAAGCTTTTAGATGACAACTCTGTAGAAGTGGTGGATATAAAATTTTCATCCTCTCTATTTTATCTGGGTGCCATGGTTATTTATAAGCACACACAATAAAGAATAATATGAGTATGTCATTAGCTCAGAAATCATTCATATGAGAAGCATATTATACTTCCGTAGAAGTGTCGTGGTGTCTTCGGGCCTTGATAAGTAACGCTGTTTTCTAAAAGATTGTTGTTCTTGACACAAAATATATAAACTGCGACATAGAAGTAGATTGATTTCCGCTCCGGACAGTCGCTTTCCACGGGAGTCGACTGCCCTTCGCTCCAATCATCCATTATAAAAATGAATAGCCATTGTTTGACTTCATCAATGTGATGAATTTACAAAGCACTATACCAGCGAAGGAAATACACGTAGACTCCAGCGGAAAAACGGACTAGCCGAGACCCCGCAGGACGCATTTCCCGAGGAGGCTTGGCGGTTCGTCCGCGGAAAGCGAGCAGATGGAGGTCAACGGAGCTAAATAAAGCTCCTCTTAATTTAACACCAAGCAATGCCTCCATCCTGTTGGACAAGGATTAACTTTGAAATAATATACCTAACCTTATTGGTTAAACACAAAAGGCTTAGAAGTTCTCTAAGCCTTTGAATCATGACCCTAACTAAGCCACGCCTTCTTTTTGCTTCTCATGTCTTTTTTCGATCGCTTTGATATCTAGACGAATCAAAATAGAAAGTACGGAAGCGATGACAATTAATCCTGTGAAAACGTAGAACACAGGGATGTAGCTGTCTGTTATTGCCCTAATTTGAGTGACTAGGAAGGGTCCTATAATTCCACCAAGAGACCATGTAGTCAACATATAACCATGAATAGCACCAAGCTGTTTTGTCCCAAATAAATCGCCAATGTAGGCTGGGAGATTTGAGAATCCACCACCGTAACAACTCACAACGATTAATATAAGCGCTTGGAACAATAAGACATTGGTTACATTAGGAAGCATCAAGAATGCAATTAACTGAAGAATAAAGAAAATCATGAATATCGCAGGGCGACCAATGTAGTCAGAAATGGCTGCCCAAGCAAGTCTACCTCCACCATTAAAAATTCCCATGATCCCTACCATGGTAGCGGCAGCTGCAGCTGTCAATCCGACGACTTCTTGAGCCATTGGCGAAGCGACTGAAATCATCATAATTCCTGCACTCGTGTTAATTAACATCATCGTCCACAGCATCCAGAAACGTCTTGTTTTAACAGCTTCTTTTGCCGTCAGTTGCGACAAATCTTTTTTAACGATTTTTTTACCAGAGGCAATATCTTTTTTCATCCCATCTGGCATCCAACCTTCAGGAGGAGGTGCGATATAAGAAGCACCTAGGATGATAAGGAGAAAATAACTCGTACCTAAAACATAGAATGTGGTTGTAATCCCGATCGAATTCATTAGGTTAGCTGCAATTGGAGCTGTAATAAGTGCTCCGGCACCAAAGCCCATTACTGCCATACCTGTGGCTAAGCCTCTACGGTCAGGGAACCATTTAACGAGCGTAGAAACGGGAGCGATGTAACCTAGTCCCAATCCAAGCCCGCTTGCTAATCCATATGTAAGAAGAAAAAGTACTAAGGAATCAACGGCAACGGCAACGCCAGCGCCTGCTTGTCCTAAACCGAATAATATAGCGGATAGTATCGCTGATTTTCTAGGACCATTTCTTTCAACAAAACTTCCAAAGAATGCGGCTGATAGTCCTGCAAGGGCCATCATAATCGTAAAGGCAAATGTTATGCCTGCTGTTGACCAGCCCATTGTGTCATGAATCGGATTCGTATAGACGCTGTAGGCATATGCGGCACCAATGGAGAGGTGAATAGCAATAGCTGATAAAGCAATGAGCCACCTATTTTTAGTTGTTTTCATTTTGTCCTCCTTCTGTGTCATGATAATATGATGTATCAGAATGTTACCATAATTTTTACACAAATCAAATAATTTAGAAAAGAGAAATTTTTTCGGGTGTGGTATTTTAATTATAAGCGCAGCAATAATAGTAGATTGGTCCTTGTTAGAAACAATTCTACATAAAACAAGCTTTTCTCTACACAAAAGAAAGTTAATTCTACACAAAAATGATTTATTTCTACATCAAGGCACTTTTTTAAAAATAATGTTGCTTTTTGAGCCAAAAGAACGCTAACAAAAGTAGATTGGTTTCTGTTAGAAACAATTCTACATAAAACAGGCTTTTTTCTACACAAAAGAAAGTTGATTCAACACAAAATTGATATATTTCGACATCAAGGCTCTTTTTTTTATATAATGTTGCTACATGAGCCAAAAGAACGCTAACAAAAGGAGATTGGTCCTTGTTAGAAACAACTCTACATAACAGGCTTTTTTCTACACAAAAGAAAGTTGATTCAACACAAAATTGATTTATTTCGACATCAAGGCTCTTTTTTTTAAATAATGTTGCTACTTGAGCCAAAAGAACGCTAACAAAAGTAGATTGGTTATTGTTAGAAACAATTCTACACAAAAACCCACTGATTCATAATTGAAAAGTAAAGGACGTTTCATATGTACAATTGCGGGCTCGTATTAGAAGGTGGCGGAATGAAAGGGTTATATACAGCTGGAGTTCTTGAATACTTCCTCGAAAAAGAGTTGTTTTTCAACTATGTAATCGGAGTTTCTGCCGGTGCTTGTATGGGAGCTTCTTATTTATCAAGACAAAAGGGGCGGAATAAAGAGGTCAATATCGGTCTTGTTCATGATTCAAGGTATTTATCTTGGCGTAATTTCATCTTAAAAAGAGAACTTTTTGGCATGGATTTTTTATTTGATGAAATTCCAAATCACATTGTTCCTTTTGATTTCACAACGTTTGGAACGGGTAAAGAGCAGTTTTTAATCGGTACAATCGATTGTCACACAGGTGTTGCTCGTTATTACAATAAACATGAACATGGTAAAGATATTTTAAAAATTATAAGGGCTTCAAGCTCCCTGCCTTTTATCGCTAAGCCCGTTGAATATGAAGGGAAAATGCTGCTTGATGGAGGTCTCGTTGACCCGATTCCCATAAAAAAAGCCAACGAAGACGGCAGTCAAAAAAACGTGGTGATCATGACAAAAGCCAATAATCAACGGTTAAAGCCAAGCAGAGCTTCTACGTTTATGAAGCTACTTTATCGGAAACACCCCGCAGTGGCCAACTCATTGCAAAAACGACGGGCAACCTATAACGAAACCTTATCCTTCATAGAATCTGAGCAGGAAAAAGGAAACGTATTTTTGATCCAGCCGAGTGTGGACCTTCCTGTTAGCAGTTTCGAGCGGAATCAAAAAAGGCTGCTTCACTTGTACGAGCTAGGGTACCAGGATGCAAAGGTTCAATATGAACAGTTAAAGCAGTGGTTAGGAAAATAATCTTGCGTGCTAGTAAAAAGAAAAGTACATCAAACAAGAGGTGAAGTGAATGGACAGGGTAACAAAATCATACTTTGAAAATCTAGAATCTAACGATAAAAACGTTCAATACGAAGCATATAAGAATATTCTAGCAGCTACAGAAGAAAAGGTAGCGTGGAGCTATGAAGTGTGGGATGAATTGAAGGAAGGTCTAACTCATCCTGATCATCATAAAAGATCAAGGTCCGCGCAATTCCTTTCCAATTTGGCAATAAGTGATCCTGAGAAAAGAATGTTAAAAGATTTCCCCTCATTATGGGAAGTAACGAAAGATCAAAAATTCGTCACTGCAAGACATAGCATACAATCCGTGTGGAGAGTAGGTCTAGCTGGATATGAGCAAAAAGAACTGGTGTTCACTCACCTGGTTGATCGCTTTAAAAACTGCGTTGAAGAGAAGAACTATACTTTGATTCGCTATGATATTCTTCAAGGTCTAAGAAACTTATATGATGAAGGAAAAGATGAAGATATCAAACAAAACGCCTTAGCTTTGATTGAAACTGAAGAAGAAAGCAAGTATCAGAAGAAGTATTTGTCTTTGTGGAGGAACTAGATTTAACATCTCCAGCTGCTTTTAGAACAACAATAACCATACCAAGACTTAAACAACTGCTCATTTAAAGAGGGCAGTTGTTTTTTACGTTCTGTTTTCACTCGAGTATGTTAAGCCTTTGAAGAATACAATATCAGACTCGAGACGGATAAAATATCCATCTTAAGTAAGTTTTATATACTGAATTTTTCAAATATAATAAGAGCTAGTAATATGGATAATTGTTATTTTTTGTGTGGGAGAGAGGATGAGTTTTTTGGAAAAGATTATAGAAGTTCAAGCCATTAAAAAGAAGTATGTGAAAAGAAAAACGAAAGAAACGATTACCGCTGTTAACGATGTCTCCTTTGATGTGCACCGTGGAGAGGTTCTTGGGTTATTGGGTCCAAATGGTGCGGGGAAAACATCGACGATTAAGATGATTTGTGGTTTGCTGCAAAGTGATGCTGGCTCGATCCACATCAATGGCTTTAGTATCCGTAAAAACAGACTGAAAGCGTTGCGTCATATTAGCGCCGTTTTAGAGGGAAATCGAAATTTGTACTGGCGGTTAACCGTTCGGGAAAACCTTGAATACTTTGCTGGCAATCGCGGTTACTCGAAAATACAAGTATCCGATCGAGTGGAAAAGCTGTTGGAGCAATTTCGTCTTAAAGAAAAAGAAAATGAACTCGTTAATGGATTGTCTCGCGGAATGCAGCAAAAGCTGGCCATCGCTGTCGCTTTATTAGCAAATACGGAAGTTATCTTGCTGGACGAACCAACTCTCGGGCTAGATGTTGAAATTAGTTATGAACTGCGTGAAATTTTGAAGATGATTGTAAAGGAAGAAAAACGCACAATCATTATCAGCTCACATGATATGCCAGTCGTCCAAGAGCTGTGTGATCGAACGATTATTATTAATAAAGGTGAAGTCGTGATCGACGAAAAGGTGGAGAATTTGCTCAAGCTTTTTGAAACAAGGGCTTATTCGATTAAACTCGGTGAAGAATTAAGCGTAAAGCAGGAGAAGGAGCTGTTAATGAAGTTCCCTTTAAGTACGTATAAAGCGGGATCTCATCAAACGATTGTTGAAGTGAATTTAGAGCGGAGTGAAGATATTTATGAGCTGATCGATATCTTCAAAGCGGAAGGAACAATGGTTGAAAGCATCGATCGCACATCTATTGATTTTGAACAAGTGTTTATGCAGATCGTGAAGGGAGAAAAGAAGTATGAAATGGCTTAATTTAATGAATGCCAATATACGTAAGGAATATATTGAGATGAAACGTTACTTGCCGAACACGCTTGCGTTATTAGCGACGTTCTATATTATTTTTCTGGCGTCATTTTTTGGGATTATGTTCATAGGAGATCCAGCCAGTTTTGATGCGAATGTGCAATATTCGATTGTAAGTGTCGTCTTTTGGAGCTTAACGATGATGACGATGAACTTTATTGGCTTTTCAGTCGTAACAGAGGCGATGCGGGGGACACTTGAGCAATTATACATGTCTCCGATGGGGGTATGGAAAATCATGCTTACTCGTATCATCGGACAATTTGCACTGCAATCGATTATTATGGTGATCTTACTTTTCGCGGCAATGCTCACCTCGGGGCAGTGGCTGAATCTAAACCCTACGACGACGATCCCAATTATTTTAGTAACGATGGTAAGCATGGTTGGCGTTAGCTTTATGATTGCAGGGTTAGCGGTTATAGTAAAGCAAATTCAAGCCTTTTTACAAATTTTCCAGTTCGTTTTAATGGGTCTCGTCTTTGTCCCGTTATCTGTAGCGCCGTTTCTTGCCTTCGCTCCATTTGTCCAAGGGGTGAATATGGTAAGAACGGTGATGATTGAGAACCTGACTTTAACTCAGCTACCTTGGTCCGACTATGGAATCTTACTTTTAAATTCCCTCGTTTATTTAGTCTTAGGATTAATTGTCTTTCACCGCTGTGAGAAAATTGCAATGAAGAAGGGGCTGTTGGGGCAGTACTAGAATGTACTTGCTCTTTTATATGGAATGTAACAACAGATTCTTTAGTCGTGTTTTGTTGACTAAATTTTAAAAAGCGTATTTTTTTGCAGCTCCGTTGGCCTCCATCTGCTTGTTTTCCGCGGACGAACCGCCAAGCCTCCTTGGGAAAAAGCGCCCTGCGGGGTCTTGGCTGGCCCGTTTTTCCGCAGGAGTCTCGCAGATTCCGGCCTACTACGCAGAAGATCTTTTTATTAAGAGACCTTTTAAACACATTTCAACTTGGCTACGGTCTCCAATTTGCTTGGTGTTAAAATAAGAGTAACTTTATGGAGCTCCGGACTTTTCACATATCGTTTTCCCCGTAAATTGGAAAGAACTCTTAGAAACATTCAATAACAAAGGGTTCTATTAAAAAGCCTGTATCCTTAGTAATCAATGATACAGGCTTTTTGGATAACCATAGTTGAACTAGCGCTCGCCTAACGCGCAGTAAAAAATAGCAACAACCTTTTAGAAAAGAGCCTTAATAAAAGACCTCTAAGCAGTTTCTCTTACTATTTCTCGATTATGTCATTTCCTATGTGAAACCCATGTTTGCAGCTCTGGAAAATTGTACTCAATATTACTCTTGAAAAATCCAATTTTATCAATCTAGCATACTATTCTTCATTTTAACAAAATCATGTTAAAATAGATGGGTAAACATGAAAATGGAGGCGTGTGAATGGGTAAACGTGTTTTGTTTTTTATATTAACAAACATTCTTGTCATGACAACGATCGTAATCGTCTGGTCGCTAATTACGACTTTTACAGACATCAGTGGTACGTTTGAGACGGGAGGTCCCGGCTTAGGGATTGATTATGCATCGTTAATGGTATTCAGCTTACTTGTAGGTTTTATAGGGTCATTTATCTCACTAGCGATGTCACGTTGGATGGCAAAGAAAATGATGAAGGTCAAAGTGCTTGATCCTGATGGTCCATTATCAACACATGAACGGGCTGTAGTTGAGAAGGTTCACCGCTTTTCACGTGCAGCTGGGTTAATGCATATGCCAGAGGTTGGGATTTATCAGTCAGCCGAGGTGAATGCATTCGCTACAGGTCCTTCGAAAAAACGGTCACTTGTGGCTGTTTCTTCAGGCTTATTAAACTCGATGGATGACGATGCGGTTGAAGGCGTTATCGCCCATGAAGTGGCACACGTGTCAAATGGTGACATGGTCACGATGACGTTATTGCAAGGTGTCGTGAACACCTTTGTTGTCTTTTTCTCAAGAATCGCAGCAATCCTCGTATCGCGATTAGTGCGTTCAGAAATGCAAGTGATTGTCCGTTTTGCTGCCATTATAATTTTCCAAATTTTATTCTCGATCCTTGGAAGTATAGTCGTAAGTGCTTACTCGCGTCACCGGGAATTTCATGCTGACCGTGGAGGCGGAGACTTAGCGGGTCGTGATAAAATGGCCCATGCGCTACGTTCTTTGAAAGCACACGTCGCTCGTGCCAATGTCGATGACCGCACAGACGACTCAGCGATCCAGACAATGAAGATCAGTGGAAAAGGCGGAATGATGAAGCTATTCTCCTCACACCCTGATTTAGATGAACGAATTGCCCGCTTAGAACAACGTTAAATAGTAAGAATAAAGCAACTGCTCTAATTAATTAGGGCAGTTGTTTTTTAGTTAGGTACAATTCTACATAAAACAGGCTTTTTTCTACACAAAAGCCGGCTTATTCTACATAAAAGAAAGTTGATTCTACACAAAGGTAATTTATTTCAACATCAAGGCACTTTTTTTATGATTTTACTACTTGAGGCAATAGAACACTCAAACAGCAACAATAGTAGATTGGTTTTTATTAGGAACAATTCTACATATAACAGGCATTTCTCTACACAAAAGCCATCTTATTCTACATAAAAGAAAGTTAATTTAACACAAAATTGATTTATTTCTATACCATTGACTAAATGGTCAAAACTAACATTTTGGGACACTTACTATCACTAATGGCAGGGGTAACTTAGTTGTCTTGCTGTTGATTAAGTAATTTTATTATCTCATTATTTTGTTCATTTGCTTTACTTAATTTACGCTCTATTGCAAATAACGTGGACATTAGGAGGGCAAAAGCAATAATCCAAAATAAAAACATATTCTCACTCCTTCAAGATAAAATTAAGTTTTTCAAGGTCAGTCAGCATAAAAACCTATTACTAGCTGTATTCCTGAAGACGATTAGGCGGATGAGCCTAATCGTTGCATAACCTAGATTTAGGCTGACCATCTTTTTGGGTAACCTCATTTTAAAATACGACATTCGCCATCTGATATAGCCTGACTAGAGAGACAACGAGCCCAATGCCGATAATCCCAAGAAACACGTAACGGAACTTGTACATCCATCGGTATTTGTACTTGGAAGGGTCATTCAACTTGCTTTTATCTCTATTGAGGTAATAGACGACTAGAAAAATTGCGGGGACAAATACACTGATTAGTAAAATAATGAAACCGATCTGATTATAGCGGTCTAAAAGCACTTCGTTGACACCGACATTCTGTAAAAGCATGCCTACAATAACAAATAAGAACACAGGTAGTGAAAATACGCCTGTAACGGTGGAACGAAACAGATCTTTTCGCTCATCTTTATTTGCCCCCCGGTACCTACGGATGTTACGTACTGTAAAAAATAAAATGGCGATCCAGCTGATAGCAAAAATCGCGAATGTAACCATGTTTTATTCCTCCCAAGATTGTGTTTTATGTAAGCAGAGACGGTTTGATTTCGGGAAGTCTAGTGATATTGACTCGAGAGAGAATTTTAATTTTATCAGGATAATTGTAAATATATTAGGGTTTCATTATTTTCGAGTGGATACGAAAATAAAATGTAATTTAAAATGCTACAAGAGCCACGAATAAGCCAGCTAAATAAGGATACGGAGATTGAAGCCACAAAAATAGCAACGTAGATAAAACAAAGAAACCAACGCCAACAATGAGAGAAACTTTCTTCATTACGTAGCCCCTTAAATAATAACATCCCATTAAACTTAATACCTTTTTCCTTTTATTTGGGTGTGAATAGGAAATAAACGTTCCTCTTATTGAAGAAAAGATCTTAGCTAGAGCTGTCAAGCAAATCCATTAATATGCTAATTTTATTCTAACTTACAACAATACCAGATTTAAAGCTTCGGAGGTGAAAAAATGAAATTAAAGAATATTAATGTAAAAAAATACACTTTATTATGGATAAGTTTGATACTGCCCTTTAGTAGATTGGTTCTTGTTAGAAACAATTCTACATAAAATAGGCTTTTTTCTACAGAAAAGCCATTTTATTCTACATCAAAGAAAGTTAATTCAACACAAAAGTGATTTATTTCAACATCAAGGCACTTTTTTAAAAATAATTTTGCTATTTGAGCCAAAAGGACGCTTAAACAGCAACAATAGTAGATTGGTTTTTATTAGGAACAATCCTACATAAAATAGGCTTTTCTCTACACAAAAGCTCGCTTATTCTACATCAAAGAAAGTTAATTCAACACAAAAGTGATTTATTTCAACATCAAGGCACTTTTTTTTATGATTTTGCTACTTGAGGCAATAGAACACTCAAACAGCAACAATAGTAGATTGGTTTTTATTAGGAACAATCGTACATAAAACAGGCATTTCTCTACACAAAAGCCATCTTATTCTACATCAAAGAAAGTTAATTCAACACAAAAGTGATTTATTTCAACATCAAGGCACTTTTTTTATTGATTGTTGCTACTTGAGCCAAAAGAACACTCAAATAGCAACAATCAATAAAAAACAGCATTCCTTAAGAAAAAAATCCCCTCAGAATCATTTCTTGAGGGGATCGTCTTTTTTAAAAAGTATAAGCGGACAGCTATCTTCACGCCGCTCGTCTCAAGGGAAATGCATCCTTGAGACTTTAAAGACCGCTAAGCAGTTTTTCTTACACATTCATGCTCATTTTTTCAAACGCTTGCTCAACAGAAACGTACTCATAACCAAGATCTTTGGCGACTGCTTCATACGTAAGATGACCCGCAACAGTGTTGACACCTAGTTTAAGGTGAGTGTTATCAGTAACGGCTTTTTCGACACCTTTATTTGCAATTTGCAATGCATACGGTACCGTCACGTTTGTAAGCGCAATTGTAGACGTTCTTGGCACCGCGCCAGGCATATTTGCCACAGCATAGTGCACAACACCATGTTTATCATACGTTGGGTTGTCATGAGTGGTAATGCGGTCAACCGTTTCAAAAATACCGCCTTGGTCAATGGCAACGTCGACAATGACAGATCCTGGTGTCATCGCTTTAATCATGTCTTCTGTTACGAGCTTTGGTGCTTTTGCTCCTGGGATTAATACGGCACCAATGACTAAATCAGACTCTGCAACCGCTTGAGCGATATTTAATGGATTGGACATTAACGTTTGGATTTCGTTACCGAAAATATCATCTAGTTCGCGAAGGCGTTCAGGGTTTAGGTCAATGATCGTGACATTCGCACCGAGTCCCATCGCGATTTTTGCTGCGTTAGTACCGACAACTCCGCCACCAATGACTGTGACTTTTCCACGTTGAACACCAGGAACTCCGGCTAAGAGAACGCCTTTTCCACCGTTGGATTTTTGTAAAAACTGTGCGCCGATTTGCGTTGACATACGACCGGCAACTTCACTCATTGGTGTAAGGAGTGGCAGTGTACGGTTGACTTCAACCGTTTCGTAAGCAATCGCTGTTACGCCTTTTTCAGTTAACGCTTTGGCAAGTGCCGGTTCGGCGGCTAAGTGTAAATACGTAAATAAAATAAGACCTTCACGGAAGTAGTCATACTCTTCTGGTAGTGGCTCTTTAACTTTCATAACCATTTCAGCAGACCAAGCATCCGCAGCTGTATCAACGATTTTTGCTCCCGCATCAACGTAGTCCGTATCCTCGAAACCGCTTCCAATTCCAGCGCTAGTTTCAATGTAAACGTGATGTCCGACTTTAACTAATGCGTCAACGCCTGCTGGTGTGAGCGCAATCCGATTTTCGTTATTTTTAATTTCTTTTGGGACTCCGATAATCATGATAAATTCCTCCTCCAAAAAAATAATCCTCTGTTAATCAGAGTATAAGCATTAAAAACCCTCTTTGCTTTGTTTGGAAAAGAGAAAAAAAAAGAGGCCTTTTGTGAAAATCTACAAACGGCCGTTCTTTTTTAATTTATTAAGTTTGATATCCAAATACAACGTCATTTTTTCATTCGGGCTTCTTAAGTTGATATCCCCTACATCTGAGATGCGTTTGAGTCGATAATTTAACGTATTATTATGGACATTCAACTCTTTAGCTGCCTCATTGACATTATCTTTATTTAAAAACACTTCAAGGGTCGCTAATAGTTGTGTTTTGTGAAGGGTGTCGTAGTCGGTTAGTTTTTGCAGCGACGTGTTTTCATAACCATCCTCCTCATTCTTTTGAAGAAGGACATCGAGGTACCGGTAAATTCCTAATTGCTGATAGCTATTCGTGTCGCCTACCTCTTTAGGGAATTGATTCTTGACCTGTAAAACAGTGAGTGCCTCTTGGTAGCTCGCTTCAATCCTTTGATAATTTTCATAGATATTGCCGCAACTACCCTGGATTTGACTAATATTAAACCGATGATTCATTTGAGTAATAAAATCGTCGATAAACTCAGATGCATCTAGCTTTCCTTTTGTCATTGGGGGAGGTGAACATAGTAAAATTAATTCGTTGCCATCGATCACGTGAAAGGTGACACTTAGTTTTTGAGTGGTTGTAATCATATAGGAAATATACCGCTCGATTTTCGGGTTAATGTCATGTTGAAATTGGAAGACAATAACGGAGACCGGAAAAGGAGCGCGAATATTTAACTGTTCAAAGCTTTCATTAATTTCTTCATGCGATTTTAGGTGGCCCGTGAGAAGCTGCCAAAAGAACTCCTGATGCCCTTTTTCCCGCTTTAGTTTGCGTCCTTTAAGCTGTAACAATTGGTTTTTCGCAGCTTGAGCAGCCTTTTTTAACAGCGCTAACTCTTCATCTAACAGGTGATTATCGATTTCAAGTGCCCAAATATAGCCTAAAATTTCATTTTTCCTTCGAATGGTGATCGCGATTCGATCACCAAGCCCGACTTCGGTTATTTCTGAAATACGTACAGGCTCTTCACTCTGAATGAGCTTTGGCATAATGCCGTCTCTCCACAAACTATTGATAACTTTTTCGGGTACTCTCCTTCCCATAATGGTCGCAATTCTTGCAGAATCCGTTCGTTCATCATGAGAACTATAGGCTAACAGGCGGTGGTTAGCATCCTCTATTGTGACAGGACATTTCAACACATCACTGATTTTGTCGACTAAATTCTCTAAACTTCCAAAAGACCCTTGAAAAGGATTCTTATTTAAGGTGTTGTCGTTCATAAAAAAACCCCTCTAGATTTGAAAAATTCTGGCGCACCGGCGTGACCATTCGTCATTAAATACCTACATATATTCTATTCTTAAATACAGCTAATAGACAAGTATATAGGAAAGAACTTTGTCATTGACATGTTTTTAGGCAAAATCACCTCTTTGGATAACGTGAAGTTTTCAATTAATTCTCACTTTTTTAGTTAGAGGTCATTATTTGAAAATAATTGTATTTCACTACTCTTTGGAATTCTTTAGTCATTTGTTTTCTTTGACAAACGTGATATATTATATTTGGATAATTTCACAACTATAATTGTTTTCATAAATGTTAAAATGACGCTATGCCTTTGAAAGCGTTATCATCCAAAGGGGGATTTTTTTTGGATTTACTATCTATATTAGACAGAATTAATGGTGTTTTATGGGGAACACCGAGTTTAATTTTACTATTCGGGACAGGCCTACTGTTAACTGTTATGTTAAGGGGCCTTCAGTTTAGACGATTACTCTACGCCTTTAAGCTTGCTTTTACGAAAGAAGGCAAAAGCGACTCAAAAGATGAAGGCGATGTCAGTAATTTTAAAGCGCTAATGACCGCTCTAGCTGGAACGATTGGAAATGGTAATATTGCCGGAGTAGCAACAGCCATTACGTTAGGTGGTCCGGGAGCGATTTTTTGGATGTGGATTGTAGGTCTATTAGGGATGGCAACGAAATATGCCGAGGCTCTATTGGCCATGAAATATCGTGTAAAAAATGCAAAAGGTGAATATTCCAGTGGGCCAATGTATTACGTTGAACGCGGCTTAGGAAAGAAGTTTAAATGGTTAGCCATTGCATTTGCTATTTTTGGTGCCTTTGCAGCATTAGGGATTGGAAACAGTGTCCAATCCAATACGATTGCCGGCGTGATGGAAACGTCTTTTGGCGTTAATAATATCACGACCGCCATTGTCCTTTCTGCATTAGCTGCCTTAATTATTTTTGGTGGTTTACAACGTATTAGTGCTGTAGCGGGCTTTTTCGTACCGATTATGGCGGTATTTTATATCTTAGGATCACTACTCATTTTAGCTATTAACTTTGATCAAATTATTCCTGCTTTTCAATTGATTTTCCATTATGCATTTAATCCCGTTGCCGCAACAGGCGGGTTCGTTGGAGTCCTTGTATCTGAAGCGATCCGAAACGGTGTTGCTCGTGGAATTTTCTCAAACGAAGCTGGTTTAGGTACAGCTGCACTGATTGCAGGGAATGCCAAAACAGATCATCCTGTTAAACAAGCACTTGTAGCGATGACAGGAACGTTTATTGTTACGATCATTGTCTGTACGATGACCGGGCTAGTCCTTGTTATTACAGGTTTTTGGGATCCAACTGGTGGTCAACTCTCAGGAGTCACTCACGAAGCAGGCTTGGAAGGCGGCGCATTAACCGGGGCAGCATTCGCATCAGTTTTAGGTGGTGTTGGTGAATATATCGTTGCCTTTTCAGTTATTTTCTTTGGTTTCTCAACGATTGTTGGTTGGTATGTCTACGGAGAAAAATGCTTCGAGTATATCGCTGGAACCAAGGGGATTTCAGGGTATCGCGCCATTTACATTGCGGCCTGTGCAATTGGTGCCGTAGCCAATTTAACAACGATTTGGGCTTTCGCTGATATGGCCAATGCATTAATGATGATCCCGAACTTAGTTGCCCTTATCTTATTAAGTAAAGTGGTCGTTCGAGAAACAAATGACTACTTTAACAATCACTACCAAGCAGCAGATAAGGCGATCAAAAAAGCAAGTTAAGCTGGCTATTTTAATGCGGAACCTGGTAAAGAAATGAATAACTCTAGAACAATGAACTGAGCATCGTCAAAGGTGCTCAGTTTTTTTATACTTTACGAAGTTTAATTTCTCTAAAGGAAACTAGTGCTTGGCGGTAATGCGAGTTTTCTTGAAAAGATAAGAAACTAAAAAAAGACAGACAGCTACTTTCACGCTTCTCGTATAAGACAGTTAAATTTTTAAAACATTCTAAATACATTGACTTCGTTGGGGGTTATTACTAAGATAGAAAAAAGGTTTTAAGAAACAGTTGTGATCCGTGTCTGTGTTTTTGAGAAACAACCTTTTTAAAAAAGCTTACTTAGGTCATTTCGAGATTGAGAGGAGCAATTGTATATGGTAAAAAATTTATTTACTAGGTTAGAAGAAGTTTATCCAGAGATGGTGGAATTCAGAAGAGATCTCCACATGTACCCTGAACTTTCACACCAAGAGGTGAACACGCCGAAAAAAATTGCTGAATTTCTATCAAACTTGGGATTAGAGGTTAGAACCGGGGTTGGTGAAAAAGGAGTAGTAGGGTATTTAAAAGGTGGCAAGCCGGGAAAAACAGTCGCATTACGTGCGGACTTTGATGCTTTGCCGATTCAGGAAGAAAATGATGTTGAATATAAGTCTCGTGTTCCAGGAGTGATGCACGCATGTGGCCATGATATTCACACGTCTGCTTTATTAGGTGTAGCTAAAGCACTCTCTGAAGTGAGGGATGATATTAAAGGGAATGTTGTATTTATTCACCAATTTGCCGAAGAAGTCATACCTGGAGGAGCTAAGTTTATGATCGAGGATGGCTGTTTGGATGGTGTTGATGTTGTTTATGGAGCTCATGTTTCCTCTATTCATCCACTTGGGAGTGTTGGTGTAAGAGAAGGAGATATGATGGCATGCGGGGATACTTTCGAAATTGAAATTTCTGGAATTGGTGGGCACGCGGCAACTCCGCATTTGACTGTAGACCCTATTGTTTTAGGGAGCCAGACGATTGTTAACTTGCAACAGATTGTTAGTCGTAAAGTGGACCCACTAAAACCCGCAGTCGTTTCTGTTGCTGCATTTAATAGTGGGACAGGGTTTAATGTCATCCCTGATAAAGCTAGGATCACCGGAACCGTTCGAACTTTTGATGAAGATGTTCGGGACATGATCGAATCTTTAATGGAAGAAATTGTGGTGTCTACGTGCAAAGGAAGTGGAGCGGAGGCTACCTTTAACTATGTTCGAGGGTACCCAGCAGTAAAGAATGATTCATTAGAGACAAAAAGGATCGAAACCATTGCAAAAAACTTGTTCGGAGAGGAAAAGGTACTCCAAATGAACCCTCAAATGGGGATGGAGGATTTTGCGTATTATGTACAAAAAGTTCCTGGTACGTTCTTTTGGGTTGGCGGAGGAAACAATACTTTGGGAGAGGCGTACCCGCATCATAATCCTAAGTTTAATGTAGATGAACAATCGATGGTGGACATTGGAAAGTTATTCGTTTCAGCCGTTTTTGATTATCTTGGAGAAGAATGAAGTAACTAAAGTGAATGTCCGCACAAACATTTACATGTATTGAGGGGGAAGAACGTTGGATGAAGTTTTGCAAGCAGCCCAAAGTTTACCGGTATGGATTTTTGCTGCAATCGTTGTAGCGATCGTTATTTTTCAGGCGATTATATTTCTCATTGTCTCTGTTAAAACGGCTCCTGAGATTGGAATGTCTTCTGAAGAGACAAAGAGAGCTTTTCGAACCGGCGTCATTAGTAGTTTAGGGCCTTCTTTCGGAATTGCGATTGTTATTATTTCCTTAATTACTATCCTTGGTGCTCCTTTTACGCTAATGAGAATTGGCATTATAGGATCAGCACCAACGGAATTAACGGCCGCAGGGGTCGGTGCAAATGCTTTTGGGACTGAATTGGGGGCAGATGGCTTTAATCTCCAAGCCTTTACAACAGTTGTTTGGACGATGTGTCTTGGTGGAACAGGGTGGTTAATTTTTGCTGCTTTATTTACAAAATCACTCGGTAACACTCAAACAAAAGTTGTAAAGAAAAATCCTAAAATAATGGTTATTATCTCCACAGCGGCGATGTTAGGTGCCTTCGCTTATCTAGCCAGTCAACAAATGGTTCAAGGATATAGTCATGCCATTGCTGCCATTGTTTCGGGATTATCTATGATGGCGTTATTAACCTTTGCGAATAAAAAAGGGATCAAGTGGTTATCTGAATGGGCGTTAGGTATTGCGTTAATTATCGGTATGACCATAGGCCATTTTACAACATTATTTTAAAGAGGCAAGGAGGGATTGTTGAATGTCAGTACGAAAAGAAGTGGAATCAACAGGAGTTGATGAAGAACAGTCATCCAGTATGGAAACCTTTCATGATAAATCGCACTTTTGGGGACGATTAACGCTTTGGATGGTAGTCGTTGCATCTTTATTGCCACCGTTATACTTTTCTTTTATTTTGGATGCGCATCCTGGCTGGGGAGCGATTATTGGCGGACTCATTGGATATGCATCCTTTATCGGAATTATGTGGTTTTTAGAACCTATTACGTTTTATCCAACTTTGGGACGTTCCGGAACGTATCTGGCCTTTTTAACTGGAAACATTGCGAATATGTGTCTACCTTGTTCTGCATCTGCTCAAGAATCCGTTGGTGCTGAACCAGGGTCCAGGAAGGCTGAAATTGCTGGAACCTTGGGGATAACTGCTGCTTCGTTAGTTAATATTTTAGTCATTATCGCAGTTGTTTTCAGTGGTTCCTATATTATTATGATTCTCCCGGAACCTGTTGAACAAGCACTAAATTTAATACTTCCAGCTATTTATGGAGGCGTTCTGGGACAGTTTGCTCTTAAGAAACCTTTATATGGGTTAATTGCTATCACTTTAGGTATGGCTATCTTATTTGCCCCTATTTATAGTTTGATAAAAATTGTTTTGTGTGTAGTTAGTACGGTTGCTGTTTGTCTCTACCTTGAAAAATTAAAAGAATCAAAGGCGAGACATGAATAGGTTTCACAGAAAAAAATCTATAGAGGGTATACATAGGGAGGTCAACATGCGAATTAATGAAGATCGTCTTAAAAATCATTTTGAAGAACTAAGTCAAATAGGTAAGCTTGGAGATACAGGAGTATGTCGCCCCACCTTATCAACTGTTGAGAAGGAAGCATTTGAACTCGTGTTTACTTGGATGGAAGAAGCAGGGATGAAGTGTCGGATTGATCATTTTGGTAATTTAATAGGACGTAAGGAAGGAAAAGACCCCAATGCACCTGTATTAATGGTTGGTTCCCACTTAGATTCACAGCCCTATGGTGGGAGGTTCGATGGTGTAGCTGGTGTACTTAGTGGGATTGAAGCTGTAGCGACATTAACTGAAAATGAGTTTGTTCCTGATCGTCCTATTGAAGTTGTCTCCTTTTGTGATGAAGAAGGTTGGCGTTTTGGCAAGGGGCTTTTCGGTTCTAGAGGAATCCTAGGAATGTTAGATGAAGGAGAGCTTTTGAATAAAGATAAAGACGGTGTCACAAGAGAACAAGCATTACGTCACTTTGGGTGTGATCCGGATCGATCATTTGAATCGATTTATCCTCATGGTAGTATTCATTCCTTTCTAGAGCTTCATATCGAACAAGGCCCTTTATTACAAGAAAAGAATCAGCCCGTTGGTATTGTAACCGGAATTGCAGGCCCATTATGGCTAACTGTAAAAATAAAGGGGTATTCAGGACATGCGGGAACTGTACCGATGACGATGCGTCAGGATGCGCTTGTTGGTGCATCAGAAATTGTAGCTTTATTTCATGAAATCATGAAGCAGGATCCTCAGGGATCAACAGTTGGCACGGTAGGTTCACTAAGTGTTTTCCCTGATTCGCGTAATAGTATTCCAGAAGAAGTCGTGTTTACAATAGACTTACGGGATATTGATCTAGAGCGCCGGAATCATTATGAAAACCAGCTAAGAGAATGTGTTGCAAATGTTGCTGAAAAACACCAACTGTCTTATGAAATATTAGAAGATCAAAATAGTGAACCCAGTTTTTGTGATGAATGGATTAAAGACGCGATTCGCAAAGAATGTCAACAAGCCGGTCTCCATGCTCCTGAAATGATGAGTGGTGCCTTCCATGATGCTTTAATTATCTCAAATACATGTGACTATGGAATGATCTTTGTCAGGTGCAAAGATGGCATTAGTCATAACCCAGCTGAATATGCATCGTACGAGGATTTAGCTATAGGTGCGGACGTTCTATATGGCACTGTTTTGAAAATGATGAAATGAAAAGAAGTTTAATCATAACCATGGTCTATGTTGGCTATGTTCACACAAAGTAGCTGATCAAAACATTTGTGCGAAAAGCTAACGGGTTTACTTCAGAGGTGCAAACAAGTCATACATAAGCCAATACGCATGGATTTTCACATTTCACATGCGCTTTTTACGGTTATATCAAGGGTTATCTGTATATTATCAATAAAATCGCATTACATATCACACCCCTTTACTTAGGAATGGAAATAAATAATTCCATCTTGTGAGTTTTCTGCGACTTAATATGTGAATTGTTATGATAAACAAAGATATTGGCTATTTATGTTAAATGGTATTAGAGAAAATACAGAGCTTGTTTAAAGATGTACTTATAGAAGGGGAGGTCTCTGAATAAAACAAAAGGAGAGTACGTTGACTCATATTAAAAATATAGGACGTTTTTGTCTGACGGATGATAATGGATATATACTAAATGATTCAAGTTTAAAGAAGATTCAACCTGAATTTTTCGCGATGGTAGAAGAGGTAACAGAATATTATCAAACTCATTTGGGGTTAGACTTACATAGCGTATATATAAGGGGATCAGTTCCTCGTGGATTGGGTATAAATAGCGTTTCAGACTTAGATACAATAGCCATTACGAATAAAGAGACTAATGACATAGACTTGAAATGGGCAGACAAGGCTGAACAAGAATTGAATAGTAAATACAATTGTGTAAATGGAGTGGAATTTAGTTTCTATTACATTGAAGATGTTTTAGAAACCGTTAATTTTTCAATCATACCGTTTATGATTAAGACCCATAGTGTATGTGTATTTGGGGAAGATTTAAACGTGCATTTACCTAATTATAAAGCAGATAAAACACTTGGCAACGAACATCTTGTCAACCTAAGGAATCAAATTGAACGAGCAAAAGAAGACCTTTATGATAATGACGATATTGAAGATATTTTGGATTGTTGCGGATGGATTATGAAAATTATAGTTAGGGCGGGGCTTGCACTTGTGATAGAGAAAGAAAATAAATATACAAGAGACTTATTCCCAGCATTTGAGATATTTTCTAAATATTATCCAGAGAAGGAATCTGAAATGAAACAAGCAGTTAAATATGCTATTAACCCCATAGAAAATGCAAATGAAATAAAAGATTTTTTAGATGATATGGGAGGTTGGATGGTAAGTGAGTCTGAAAAGTGGTTGCAAGTTCACAACCCTAAAAAAGTCAGTAATATGAATTTATAGAAAATCTGTTTCTGATTGTGAAGATTTCTACTTAAAGTAACGGGTTAGCAAGAGTTGGAGATAGTATGGTTCAGGAGTTCCTTCTTGTGCTAACGAAGCAAAGAGTAGAAGATGATATAAAAATTTTTTTGTAAAGGAGGACTTATTCTTTGGATGCAAAATGTATAAAACTTCATGATTTTGGAAGTCCTCAAGATGTATTAAAAGTTGAAAATAAAGAAGTTGAACCTCCAAAGAGTAATGAAATCCTTGTTCGGATGTTAGCACGTCCTATAAATCCATCAGATTTAATACCGATTAAAGGGTCTTATTCTCAACGCATTTCTTTACCTCGTATTCCTGGTTATGAAGGTGTCGGAATTGTAGAAGATGTAGGGGCTTCCGTTTCTCATAGTTTTATTGGTAAACGTGTTTTACCTTTGCGTGGGGATGGAACATGGCAAGAATACGTTAAGACATCAGCAGAATTAGCAGTTCCGATACCGAAATCTATTGATGATTTTACGGCTTCGCAAATGTATATCAATCCAATTACAGCTTGGGTTGTATGTACAGAAGTATTGAAATTAAGAATGAATGATGTTTTATTGGTTAATGCGTGTGGCTCATCTATTGGACGTGTTTTTGCTCAATTATCAAAGGTTATTGGTTTTCGGCTGATTGCAGTGACTAGAAATATTAAACATACAGGAGATTTACTTCAACTTGGTGCGTCTTCTGTTATTAATACAACAGAAAAATCATTACATGAAACAGTTATGGAATTAACAAATGGACTAGGTGCTAATGCAGCTATTGATTCTGTTGGAGGTTCATCTGGTAATGATTTGGCTTTTGGTGTACGTCCAAACGGCAAATTTTTAACAATCGGTCTTTTATCGGGGGTACAGGTAAATTGGGCAGAAATTATTAATAAGGCAAAAGTAAATGCTAACATGTTTCATTTGCGGAATTGGAATAAAAATGTATCAATAGATAAATGGCAGAAGACCTTTAATCACCTTATAACATTGATAAATGATAAACAATTGCGTTTGATGGAGATAGATTCTAAATTTGACTTATTAAACGTAAGAGAAGCAGTAAATGTTGTTGAAATAAAAAAAACTAAAGGAAAAGTGTTTTTAACAAGTTGATTAATTAACTTTAATTCGTATTCAACAAGCGGAGTGCATAACAATAGTAGCGATAGCTCAATAAGCTGTCGTTGTTCTTGTTCAACGGGGAGAATTCTTAAAACTTCCTTGCATTTTATTCCTAAATAAAAGGGAATTCCTATTGGTACATCGTCAGCGAGTTGGTGCAAAACGGTCAACTTCCCTCAAAATAATTGGAAAGGTGAATTTTTCAACAAAAACTTATCTATTAAAGCCGTTCGGGAATTGAAAAAGAATGACCCGTTTCTAATAGAAGTGGATCGTATTGCTCTTCAAAAATCCGTTGAAATTGTACATGATGCCTATACTCGGTATTACAAAAAACATCATGGGATGGATTTGCCATGCGGAATAATTTATTGTAGAAAAAAATCGGTGAGTTAACCCTGTACTTTGCGCCCAAAAGGCTTAGAGAATACTTCTTTCTCTAAGCCTTTTTAATGTGAGATATACTGTGAAACCAGTTGTGATTCCCTATGTGGATGGGCTTGTGATTTACCGTTTTGCACCTTACAAACGGAAGCAAATGCGGATCTTAATAAATACCGCTATGCGGTTAGTTTCATTGTGCTACCTTTGATTTTTACAATAGAGAACGAAACCTACTATTATGAACACCTCCTTTTTTTGATTCCGGGATTACTTTTGAACATAAAAGAAGAGCTTATACTTCTCTTTCAACACCATTTATGCCAATATTAAAGTGAGATAAAATGGAATAAGGACGAGTATTGGAACCATTTAAACTATACTAAAATACACCGACATTTAGAGAGATTGGAGCAATTCAAGGATGTATCGAAATTTAGAGGACTGTGTAAATGATTTAGAAAAGCATGGCCATTTAGTTCGTATTCGAGAAGAAGTGGATCCTTATCTTGAGATGGCTGCGATTCACTTAAAGGTTTATGAGGCTGGCGGTCCTGCGTTACTATTTGAAAATGTAAAAGGTTCGAAGTTTCGGGCGGTATCGAACCTTTTTGGTACAATTGAACGTAGCAAATTTATTTTCCGCAATACGTGGAAATCCGTCGAGAATGTCATGGCTGTACGAAACGATCCCGCTAAAGCGTTAAAAAATCCTTTTAAAAATCTTAAAACGGGATTATCGGCATTGTCAGCTTTACCTTTAAAAAGTGGACGTTCCCCTGTAGCCACACAAGAAATTAACATATCTGACCTTCCGTTAATTCAACACTGGCCAATGGATGGCGGCGCTTTTGTTACGTTACCGCAAGTGTATACGGAAGATCCGGACAAGCCCGGGATTATAAATTCGAATTTGGGGATGTACCGTGTTCAGCTTAGTGGAAATGAATACGATTTGAATCAAGATGTCGGTTTGCATTATCAAATTCATCGTGGAATCGGCGTTCATCAAGACAAAGCGAATAAGAAAGGCGAACCTCTAAAGGTAAGTATTTTTATAGGCGGACATCCTTCTCACACATTATCAGCTGTCATGCCGCTGCCAGAAGGTTTGAGCGAGATGACATTTGCCGGCTTACTTGCAGGACGACGCTTTCGTTACAGCTATATTGATGGCTACTGTATTAGTAATGATGCGGATTTTGTTATTACTGGAGAAATCCATCCTGACGAAACAAAACCGGAGGGACCTTTTGGTGATCATTTAGGTTATTACAGCCTTACTCATGACTTTCCAGCCATGAAAGTTCATAAAGTATATGCTAAGCCAAATGCTATTTTGCCGTTTACGGTTGTTGGCCGTCCTCCCCAAGAAGATACGTCGTTCGGCGAGCTCATCCATGAGATAACAGGTGATGCGGTTAAACAAGAAATCCCAGGTGTAAAAGAAGTCCATGCTGTTGATGCTGCGGGAGTGCATCCTTTACTTTTTGCGATTGGTAGCGAGCGGTACACACCTTATCAACAAGTCAAGCAACCGGCTGAGATGCTTACGATTGCTAACCGAATTTTAGGAACAGGACAATTAAGCTTAGCCAAATATTTATTTATTACTGCAGAAGAGGAAAAGTCATTAAATACACATCATGAAGAAGATTTTCTAACTTATATTTTAGAGCGGATCGACCTCCGTCGTGATCTTCATTTTTATACAAATACGACCATGGATACGCTCGATTATTCAGGTGACGGACTAAACCGTGGAAGCAAAGTGGTCTTTGCAGCTTATGGCGATAAAAAACGAGAGTTATGCACAGAAGTCCCGAACGAGTTGAAGGAGTTAGGAAGCTTTAAAAATGCACAGTTGGTTATGCCGGGCGTTGTTGTTGTGCAAGGACCTGAATTTACAAGTTACACTGACGCGCAAAAGGATTTACAAAGCCTTAGTGAAGCGATTCGAGCAAAGGGCGAGCTCCCAACCTGTCCGATGATTATTGTAAGTGATGACAGTTCATTTATGAGTGAAACAACTAAGAATTTTCTCTGGGCTACATTCACGCGCAGTAATCCATCGCATGACATCTATGGTGTGAATAGCTATTATGAGAACAAGCATTGGGCTTGTGATAATCTCATAATCGATGCCCGGATTAAATCACATCACGCACCGCCGTTAGTCCCTGACCCAACTGTTGAAAAGAATATAGAGCGGTTATTTGTCAAAGGGGCAAGTTTAGCTGAAGTAAAGATATAGTTGAAGGGAAAAACATAATTAAAACAGACCACTGCATTCGTGTTAGTGGTCTGTTTTTAATAAGAGAAAGTTTTCTTTTATCAGGAAAAACTTGAATATATCATGATTTCACCCTGCACTAAACTGATACATAAAACGCTCCATATAGTAAATAAATACTTGGTTATAGTAGCCTGGAAAATACGAATTACTGGAATGCCCGGCAAATGGCATCAAGATTAAGGCTGAATTTGATTTGCCTTTTTCATCATAAGTTTGATCGAACTTTACTGAAACGGATTGATCGACAAGGCCATCGTGTGTTCCTTGGTATATTAAAGCTGGTGGGCTATCTTCTGTCACTAAAAGAGATGGATCCGTTAACTCGTTCGTTCCCTCTACGTTAACTTTTGGTGCTAATCCGTTTGCTGGATAAATGGGAATGATTCCTCGAACATTAAGTTGTGGATTTAAGTCATCATATTGGCCGCTTGCTAACCCTAGTCCAACAGCATTCGCTAATTGTCCACCTGCCGAACCTCCGGACACAAACACTGAATCTAAATTAGCTTCATAATCAGAACAATGCTCAACTAAATAGTCGGTGAATAAACCGATGTGACGAACCATGTCATCAATTGAAAAACCGCCCACAACATTTTCAGGGACTTTGGAAAACTCAAAAAGCTTTTGTTCATGACTAAGCCCGTACTGAACGTCAAAGACAACGTACCCTTGACTTGCAAAGTATTTATTCACCTGCGCACTATTCGAGGCCCCTTTATCCCCCGTCGTCCAGCCTCCTCCGTGGATTCTTATTAACACGGAATGGTTTCCTGGTAAATCATCTTGATTATCAGGTGGCATATAGGCGTCAAAATGAAGCAAAATCCCTTCGTCAACGCCCGTAGTTCCTTCATAGTATAGAATATCTTGTTCAACACGATAATCGTCCGAAGCGGTTCCAAAAAAGTAATTTGGCAGCGAAAAGGGAGTATCTGAAAAGTGCCTTTGTTCCTCAATTGGGATTACATTGTTCGGATCTTCACCGAAAGCCTCTGAATAACTGAATTCAGCCTTGTGAATCGTGAATGGCGTTGTTAACAGCGGTAAGCTTAAAATGACTGAGACCGTTATGCCAATTAGGATCACAAGAAAGTTAACGAATGGTTTATTTTTGTAGGAATACATTTTTAAAATCAATGCAGTTATGGCAAGAAATATAATGCTAAAAAATAAGGCATACTGTGGACCGAATAGTTCAACCAAATTACGACTTTTACCTATCACTAGCTGATAAGAAAAATATACCCCTATTATGATGATGATGCCTAATAAAATGATAATGCCAATCTTTATGACAGTTTTCGTGTAGGTAAGCTTTTTGGTATGGGCATGATAAGCGGAACCCTCTGACGTTCTATGATATCGCCATTTTAAGATGGCGATAATGCCACCAAAAACGAGCAAGGTAAAAATCAGGAACATCGTAACGGGACTGCGCGATGTCATATTCGTAACATCGGTCGAAACCATTCTGTTCATAATAGGAACGATAACCATGACCACAATTGTTAGAAATAAATAGAGATAATCCAAGGTTGTGTGTTTGCTTTTAAAAAGAGTGATTATCATGTTCCCAATTAGTGTCATGAGAAGGATAACTCCGTATAAATTCCACATCCAATGAGAGGCGTTCGTGACGAAGTAAAGGATCCCAAAAACGATGGATAAAGCATTAGCAGCTACTAATGCTTTTATGAAAAAAAGATGTCGCTTTCTTTTTTGAGGATTTAGGGAGCTTTCCATGTAGTTTTCTCCTTAATATAATGATGCAGATACCATTTGGGTGAAATCCCTCTGATTTTTAATTTACCTCTTAAGTGAAATAATTACTCGTTATTTACGCCATTTATCAACAGCAAAACACAGAGTTTTTTCCGGAGTATTCGTGATTTCTTAACAGCAGGGACATGAATTAATCTTATAAATCAAAAAAAATTGATTTACTTCTTGTAATTAGTAAAAAGTGGATTTATAATGAATACATCAAAAAAAATTGATTTATAGGAGGTGTTTAATGGTGAAGCTTACCATTCCTTTAAATGGAACGACGGAAGTCACAGATTTTGCAGAATATGAAAAAAGGTTTAAAGCGTTGGCAGACCAGAAGCGTCTTCATCTCCTTTCAATATTGTGTAAAGAAGGGTCCGTGTGTGTTTGTGACTTGACCGATATTTTGGATCTTCCACAATCAAAACTGTCTTATCATTTAAAAATATTATTGGATGCGGATATTATTTTAAAAGAAAAAAGAGGGACATGGAATTATTACAAAATTAATAATGAAGTGATCGACCACCTTTTATCTGAAGAACTCTGCTGCTTATTTCGCCCAGCTAAATAAAGCTGGGATTTCATTACACGAATACATCAAAAAAAATTGATTTATTTTTATCTATTACATCAAAAAAAATTGATCAAATAGGAGTGATGTTGTCATGATGGAAGCGTTTAAGAGTTTTGTAACGATTGCTACCCAGTTAACCCTTTTATTTATTGGAGTTTCGTTTCTATTAAATTTGCTTCAGGCTTACATACCTTACGAAAAGCTTGAAGCACGACTTAAAAAAGCACATCCATTGATTGGCGGTTTGATAGCATTGCTATTTGCCTTTATTACCCCCTTTTGTTCCTGCTCGACAATTCCAGTAATCGTAAATTTGCTTAAGAATAATGTAAGGTTTGGGGTTGTTATGGTATTTTTATTTGCTTCTCCAGTATTAGACCCCACGATTCTTACGATTATGACAGTCATTATGGGATGGCAGGTCACGATACTATATACCTTAGTCACGGCGTTTTTCTCCTTAACGATAGGGTTGCTTTTAGAAAATTTCGGCTTTGAAAAGTCCTTGAAAAATGTCGTCATGAGTGGGTATGAGCGTTCGGATAAGAGATTTTCTTGGAAAAATGCTTGGAAAGAAACATGGGATCTCATGAAGTCAGTTTACCCTTATCTACTGTTAGGTGCAGCGATCGGTGCAATCATTCATGGCCTTGTTCCAGCAGAGTTTATAAGCACTTATTTTGGAAGCGATGCGTGGTGGTTAATTCCATTGGCAGCGGTCGTGGGGATTCCGCTTTACATTCGGTTATCGAGCATGATTCCGATTTCTCAAATCCTTATCGTCAATGGCATGGCTTTAGGCCCCGTCATGGCGATGATGATCAGTTCAGCAGGCGCGAGTTTGCCAGAGCTTGTACTGTTGAAATCGATATTCAAAAAGGAGTTGATTGCTACGTTTGTCGTATCGGTACTAAGCATGTCAACCGTATCAGGCTTTATCTTTTACATTATCTAGATAGGAGGAATTCCAAATAGGAGTCAAATTACTCGAAGTGTTATTGCAAAAGGAACGAAAGGTACGAAAGTGCTGTGTTAGATGGAGTCAGTATATAAAGCAGCTTCTTATCGATGAAAAAGTGAATGAACAGCAGCAAGAGCTTGAAAGAAAATACTATCAAAATGGATAAAAGCATTGAACGAGTTTAGAAAAGGAGGTGAAGGAATATCGTGAAAATATTATGGAGTAAATTCAAGGGCAAGGAAAAGGTCGAGAAGGAATCAAAGTGCTGTAAGATTGAAATAAAAGAAGTTCAACAGCCATCTGCTTGCTGCCAGGAAAGAAAAAGCTCTCATTAATTTGGGGGCTTTTTTTGGATAAATGACGAATCCTTTTCGTAAAAAATTATTATTATTGCCTGTTTTCAGATTATTTACTATAATGGGAAAAATGTCGGGCAAATTCTAGTTTTATAATGTAGGTCGAACAATGAAGAGTAAGGGGAGAATGAAATGATCTCAACAAACGAAAAATTGGTTACCGCTTTACGGAGTGTTCTTCCGGAAAAACAAGTCACGATCAATCAAACGGTTTTAGAGCAACATAGTAAAGATGAGTCGTATCATGCTTCTAGTTTGCCGGATATTGTTGTTTTTCCGACAACGGCAGAAGAAGTGAGTAACACCATAAAAATAGCCGAACAAAACAAAGTGCCGGTTGTCCCATTTGGAGTGGGATCGAGCTTAGAAGGGCATGTGATCCCTTACGACCAAGGAATTACGATTGATTTTTCCCTCATGAATAAAATAATCGAGGTCAAGGAAAGCGACTTTCTTGTGAGAGTTCAACCAGGGGTCACCCGTTCTCAGTTAAATAAAGAACTGAAAAAATACGGGTTGTTTTTCACTGTTGACCCGGGAGCAGATGCCACACTTGGGGGAATGGCAGCAACGAATGCTAGTGGAACAACTTCCGTCAAATACGGAGTGATGCGCGACCAAGTACGTGATTTGGAGGTTGTTCTTGCAGATGGAACGGTCATACATACGGGTAATTTAGCGGAGAAGTCTTCATCTGGCTATCATTTAAACGGTCTCTTTGTTGGATCTGAAGGAACGCTTGGCTGCTTTACTGAATTGACGCTGCGAGTTTACGGTATTCCAGAACATATTATGGCTGCTAGAGCGACCTTTCCAACGGTGAATGATGCCGTTGCAGCGGTCGTTAGTATTTTACAAGCCGGTATCCCAATCGCAAGGGTTGAACTTGTAGATGAACCTTCAATGAAACAAGTAAACGTATATAGTGAAACAGCTTATAAGGAACAACCTACTTTATTTTTAGAGTTTCATGGGAATGAAGCCGGGTTAAAGCAGGACGTTGAATTTATGAACGAAATTGTAGCAGATCACCATTGTGAAAAAATTGATTTTGAGACCGATAACGCTGCACGAACTCAATTGTGGGAAGCGCGTCATAACTTAGCTTACGCTTATGTCCATGGAAATCCAGGGAAAAAGCTGATGGTGACCGATGTTTGTTTACCGATCTCAGAGTTAGCCGGCGCGATTGAACATGCCAGAGAGGCACTTGACTCGTTATCACTAACGGGAGGAATTGTAGGTCATGTCGGTGACGGCAATTTTCACGCCCTTTTGATGATTGATATGAACGATTCAGATGAGCTGAAAAAAGCGGATGATTTTAATGAAAAAATTGTGATGTATGCACTTGAACGTGGTGGAACGTGTACTGGAGAGCATGGTGTCGGAGTTGGGAAACGGAAATATCAAGAGAAGGAGCACGGAGACGGACTGCTTGTGATGGAAAAGATCAAACAAGCACTCGATCCTGATATGCTTTTGAATCCAAATAAAATTTTTAAACAGAAAAACAGGGGGTGACTGCATGAAAACGTTAGAAGCGATCAGTACGATAGCTGGAAAATATTTTGCGGTATGGGTGATCGGTATTGCTATGATTGCTTTTATGGCTCCGGATCCCTTTTTAACGTTATCAGGATATATCACAATATTATTAGGTGTTGTCATGTTTGGTATGGGGCTGACGTTAAAGGCGGTTGATTTTAAAATCGTCTTAACGAACCCTTTGCCAGTTATCATTGGCGTTTGTGCCCAATTTATCATCATGCCGCTTGTTGCTTTTTTGATTGCCTATCTATTAAATTTGCCAGCGGAATTAGCTGCGGGGCTCGTTCTTCTCGGTTCCGTTCCAGGTGGTACCGCTTCAAACGTCATGGTGTATCTCGCAAAAGGGAATTTGCCATTATCCATTGCGATGACGTCATTATCAACATTATTAGCACCGATTGCGACACCCTTTATTCTACTAATGCTTGCAGGTCAATGGCTCCCTGTTGATCCGATGTCAATGTTTATGTCGATTATTCAAGTCATCATTATCCCGATCGTATTAGGTATTGTCATCCGGAGATACCTTCCGAGGGTTGTTGAAAAAAGCATCACTGTCATCCCGCTAATTTCGGTTCTTGCCATTATCATCATTGTATCTGCTGTTGTCGCGGGGAATGCAAGCAATATCGCTTCAGCAGGCCTGCTTATTTTTACCGCTGTAGCCCTTCACAACGCGTTCGGATTGCTCATCGGTTACTTAACAGCGCTTGCGTTAAAGCTTGATGAAAGTAATCGAAGAGCGATTTCGATTGAAGTCGGTATGCAAAACTCAGGTTTAGGGGTAGCATTAGCCGCTGCTCACTTTGGACCATTAGCGGCTTTACCTAGTGCCGTTGCGGCTGTCTGGCATAACATTTCCGGCCCGATCCTCGCTACTTATTGGTCAAAAAAACAAGTGAACTTAGATCAGCCGTTTAACGCAGAAGTGCCGGAAAGTGAGAACAAGGCTCAGATTTGATCTGCTCATGGTTAAATAATAAAAAACGAGTGCAAAACCAATCGGTTTTGCACTCGTTTTTCTATGTTATTTGTAATGTTTTCTCCACCTTATTGGAGTCTCTCCTTCAAACAAGTCACTTTCTACTTCTATTCCTCTCCTACTCGAATCAACTGCTTCCCAATATTGTTTCCAGCAAATAGTCCGAGAAATGAGTCGGGAATATTTTCAAAACCATCGTTAATGGTTTCTTCATAGGTTAGCTTGCCTTCTTGAAGCCACTTTCCGAGCTCGCGCGCTCCTTCTTGAAATTGATCAGCGTAATCGCCTACAATAAACCCTTGAATACGAACACGCGATTTAATTAAATACGTATGAATACGCGGCCCAATATCGTCGCCTGTTTTATTATAAGAAGATATCGCTCCACACTGTGGTATTCGTGCAAAGGTGTTCAGTAGAGGGTATACAGCTTCAGAGACAGTACCACCCACGTTATCAAAATACACGTCCACTCCATCAGGGCACGCATCCTTTAAAGCTTGGTGAATGTTATCAGTTGTTTTGTAATTAATTGCCATGTCAAACCCGGCTTTGTTTTTCAAGTAGTCAATTTTTTCATCAGAACCAGCAATTCCAACGACTTTTGCCCCTTTAAGCTTTGCAATTTGGCCTGCGATCATCCCAACAGCCCCTGCGGCACCAGATACGACCACCGTTTCGTTTTCTTTTGGGTCTCCTATTTCTGTCATTCCAAAATACGCGGTTAAACCGGGCATTCCGAGAACACCCAAATAGGATGATATTGGAGCCAGGTTCGCATCTATTTTTCTCACCTGGCTTTCCTTAGCAATCGAATATTCCTGCCACGCTAAATTGCCGATTACATAATCTCCTTCACTAAGGTGGTCCCCTTTAGAACGTGTAATTTTTCCTACGATTCCTCCCGTAAGGACTTCATTTAATTTGAATGGTTCAACATAAGACTTAACGTCCTCCATACGACCTCTCATGTACGGGTCAACGGAGACATAAAGGGTCTGAATAAGCACTTCGCCATCTTTTGGTTCAGGGATCGTTGTTTCTACAAACCGAAAATTCTCTTTTGTTGGTGTTCCTATAGGGCGTTTCGCTAGCATAATTTGTTGCATCGTCGTCATTGATAGTCCCTCCTCTAAGATAATGTCTTTTCATTATAGGGATTATTTACCTGTAAACGCGAAGAATCTGCTTATGGAAAGACAAAAAACTGTTTCGGGATACCTATAAAAAAGGTGCCTGACCCCCGGTACGTTAACGCGTTAACGTACTGGGGGTCAGGCACCATCTAGCAATCAATGGCTATTTTCCTCTTTTCTTTTTCGAACCTCCCACCCCTACACGAATAGTATATAGGCAGAGGTCCATAATCTTTGTCCGAACTTACTTCAAATAAAAGGAAAGTGATAACGGTGCAGTTTTTTTATACGGTTCGCCCGGGTGATACGTTGTTTGCGATTGCAAGGAGGTGGGAACTTCCGGTTGACTCCTTGATTGCTGCGAATAATTTGCATCCGCCATACACGATTACTGTGGGCCAGCAGTTGTCGATTCCACTAGGAGTTAATGTCGTCCGTGTACAACCGGGAGATTCAGTCTTTCAGATTGCGCAAACCTATCAGGTGCCGATATCTGTCATTATAGAAGCTAATCAGCTTCAGCCCCCTTATGTCATTCATGCTGGCCAGCTGCTAAATGTGCCACCTGGCGTGCCTTATTATACAGTTCAACCTGGAGATACTTTGTATCAAATTGCTCGACGATTTAATGTAACAACGAAAGGAAGCCCTAATCATGAGCTCATTCGTGAAGTCAACCAGCTTCCATCGTCTGATCTTTTCCCTGGGATGAGGCTAACGATACCTTACGTGCCTCCTGGTGACCAAGGCTTAATTGCTTATAATTCAGATCGAGGCGGGGATTTCGATATTTGGTTATATAACCCCCGAAGCGGAGTGAATGTGCAGCTAACCAATGAATTGGCTGACTCGTTTTCAAATCCGATATGGTCAGAGGATAGCACTAGAATTGCTTTCATAGGTAAGAACAGAGTCCTTTATGTGATTCAAGTAATGACCGGTGCAATTGCCCAAATAGACCAATTGGAAGAAGGAGCAGAAATTGCTTGGTCGCCTGATAATGAAAGGCTCGCTTATACGAAACAAGATCACATCCTCTTGTATAACGTCGTGTCACATCAAGCAGAAAGCATTGCGGAGCCGGGAGCAACGGATGTCCAATGGTTTCCAAGCGGAGAAGAATTGTTGTATCAGGCGCCTGATGCATCAGGATTCAGTCAGCTATACCGTATTCAAACAGACGGAACTGGGAAAAAACAAATAACAAGCAATACAGAAGGCCGGCTTAACAATGCCCAGCTATCTCCGGACGGTACGTTTGCACTATATACAACTCCAGGTGTTAGTATCTCGATTATTCACACCGTGGAAATCGAAACAGGGAATGTCTTTGAAATAAGAGGAGGGCCACTTGCCAAAAATTATTTCCCGATATGGTCGCCTGATTCGATGCAGATTGCCTACAACGCTACCGCGTTTGAAGACAGAGGGTATTTTTCGCAAATCAGAACCGTGGGGCGCCGAGGGGAGACTGATACGATTTGGGCGCTTTCTAATTGTTTTGCGACACCCGTAACCTGGTCATCAGATGGAGAAAAAATCGCTTATCTTAGCGGTTGTACCGAACAGGATTTTGCCCACGAAATGTGGAGTGTCGATTTAGATCACCCCGTTCCGATCCAGCTGATTGAAGGAGTAAGAATCATGTCTTTCACCTGGTCTCCAGCTCCGATTGGTGACTTGTCGAGAGAAACCTATACCAACCCGATTTACAACGTGAGCTTTCAATATCCATCGCACTGGAAAAAAGTAACCGATGAAAGGTACGAAGGAAGGGATGGTTTTTTTCAAATTTCCGCGATTTCAGCAGGTGAACACATCGATGTGGTATGCCAAAGAGAAGCCTTTCACCCTTTATTGCCCTACGGATCCATGCCCAAAGTCTTTAAAACTCAGATTGAAAACGAGGAGGCATGCTACATTTTCCCCTCTGCAGACCAACCTGTAGACATGTTGAGACAGGCAGCCGTTATCGTAAGGTATCAGAAGCCTATACAAATTCAAGGTACAGCGTACAATTACTTTATTTTGTGGGCAGATGAGCAGCATATTAATGAGATCACTTCTACTCTCAACTTTTCTCATTAACATTAGAAATTCGGGATTTGCTTTTTGGGGGAGGTCGTAAAGGTTGTTGCACTCATTTGCCCCTAGACTACTCTCCCAAGTTTGGAGGGAAACTATAGACGAAAACAGAGAATGGTGCGAATTTTGCCGAAATTTAGCATGTAAATTTACATGATGGCATGATAGACTTCATAAGAGGATGTTCAAAAAGTCCGCTAAAAATAGCTGTCGTAGAATGTGATCTCCTGTTAAATATCACTACGTCCTGCGGCGAACGCAGGAGTCCCCCATCCTGAGGAAGTTCGTTGACATATGTCTCTTCCTCTGCTAGTGAAGCTACGAAGAGTATCCGTCGAGACAGCTCGTAGTGATGGCTACGACGTCTTGCTCGTCGCCTCGACCTACTCGGCTCTTTTGAACACGCACTATAAGGCGATTTGTAATCGTAACCACAGCGAAATGAGTTATGTATTGGAGTGTGGATACATGCTAGCGTTACTAGAAAATTATCGAGACGGAATTTTAGAGACCATCTTCGGAAACGTCAATCATTGTATCGTCGTAGTGAATCATGAAGGTTTGATATCTTATATGAATGATAGCTATTGTCGTTTTTTAGAAGTCGATATAAAAGAGGTCCAAGGGAAGCATGTTACCGATGTGATTGAATATACACGAATGCATATTGTAGCTGAGACTGGAAAAGAAGAAATGGCAGATCTTCAATATATTCGTGGCAACTACATGATTGCCGACCGTATACCGTTGCGTTCTGATGGAAAAGTGGTTGGGGCGCTTGGTATGGTCCTGTTTCGTGATACGGAAGAATGGATGAAGATGAATAGTCACATCAAAGATCTCCTCCTTGAACTAGAAACGTATCGTAATCAAATGAAAAAACAAAACGGTGCCACGTATTCGCTTCATGATATCATTGGCAGTTCCCCTGACATTCAACATCTAAAGAATAAAATTAAAAAAGTGGCACCTGGAGATGTTTCTGTCTTATTAAGGGGAGAAAGTGGGACAGGGAAAGAGTTGTTTGCCCATAGCATTCATCAGTTGAGTGAGCGTAACACGAAGCCGTTTGTCAAAGTCAATTGTGCAGCCATTCCAGAACATTTACTAGAGTCTGAATTATTTGGATATCAAGAAGGAGCTTTTACAGGGGCAAAAAAAGGCGGGAAGCCAGGTAAATTTCAGCTTGCAAACGGCGGTACGATTTTTTTAGATGAAATTGGCGATATGTCATTGCAGGCACAAGTGAAGATTCTAAGAGTGTTGCAGGAGGGAGAAGTGGAAGCCGTTGGGGCTGTTGAGGCTCAGAAGGTCGACGTACGGATTATTGCTGCGACGAATCAGCCCTTAGAGAAGCTTATCGAAACTCAACAGTTTCGCGAGGACTTGTTTTATCGAATTAACGTCGTTCAGGTCGATATCCCGCCACTTCGAAAACGCCCGGAAGATTTACGTCTGTTGGCGAAATTTTTACTTCATAAAATGACTGAGCGGACTGGAAAACGTGTGGTTGATTTTGGAGCGAACGTATATGATTGTTTCTTTCAGTATCAATGGCCAGGTAATGTCCGCGAGCTTGAAAATATTATTGAGGCTGCCGTTTATCTGACCAATACCGAGATCATTGAAGTAGACGACTTACCGGACCACCTTCAACCTAATACCTCTATATTAAACGAGAATCATAGTTTAAAAGAACTCATGGAGCAGACAGAAAAACAGGCCATTGAACGGACGCTAAAGAAGGTGCAAGGAGACAAAGGAAAGGCTGCAAAAATGCTAGGTATCGGAAAATCCAGTCTGTATGAGAAGACAAAGAAATATGAGTTATAAACCATTCCAGAAATCCGGAAAACCGTTCCGATATTCTGGAATGGTTTATTTTTCGTTGTTCATGTAAAGGTTTTCATCATTGTTGCAAAAAAATCCACGCACCCTTTTCGAAAATTCAGAATCATCGTGGTGTTTCGTGTTAAAACATACGACTTCTATTAAAATTGTTGTTCAAAAAGGAGGACAGATTGACTAGAAGCAGATCTTGTTTGACTAGAAAGTGAGCTTGTTTGACTAGAAAAGGATCTGATTTGACCAGAAAAGTATCCGGTTGACTAGAAAAAGATCTGATTTGACCAGAAAAAGATCCAGTTTGACTAGAAAAAGATCTTGTTTGACTAGAAAAGATCTCATTGACCAGAAAAGGATCCCGGTTAACTAGAAGACTTTAAAAGAGAGTTGGCATGATATTTGCACTATATAAGCCTAGAAGGGAGTGTCATGAGTATGAAAAAAATGTATCCATCATTTCAGGAAGCTGTAAAAGAAATCAAAGATCATTCGACGATTATGGTTGGAGGGTTTGGTTTAGTTGGAATTCCTGAGAATCTTATTCTTGCTTTAGTAGAAACGAAAGTGAAGCACTTAACGGTGATTTCAAATAACTGCGGAGTCGATGACTGGGGGCTTGGGCTGCTTCTTAAAAATAAACAGATTGATAAGATGATTGGTTCCTATGTAGGTGAAAACAAGGAATTTGAACGTCAAGTTATAGCTGGTGAACTAGAGGTCGAGCTGACCCCGCAAGGAACATTGGCTGAACGTATTAGAGCGGGAGGTGCTGGTATTCCAGCCTTTTATACACCAGCAGGCGTAGGGACTCCGCTTGCAGAAGGGCAAGAGGTTCGTACATTTAATGGGAAGGATTATCTTCTGGTAACGGGATTACGTGCAGATTTCAGTCTGATCCGAGCAGCGAAAGGGGACCGACACGGAAATCTGGTCTATAACAAGACAGCACAGAATTTTAACCCGATGATGGCAGCAGCTGGTTATACAACGATTGCAGAGGTAGAACAAGTGGTGGAAACAGGAGAGTTGGATCCTGAAACGATCCATACACCGGGAATTTATGTTCAAGGGTTAATTGAGGGTCAGCAAGAGAAACGAATTGAACGTTTAACTGTAAGATCACAAGGATAACTGGAGGGGATAGGAATGGCAGTAGAGATGGATAAGTCATTAGTCAGAGAGAAGATTGCGAAAAGAGCTGAGCGAGAAATTGAAAGCGGTTTCTATGTGAATTTAGGAATTGGGATACCGACGATGGTCGCGAATTACATCCAACAGGATAAAGAAGTGGTTCTTCAGTCTGAAAACGGCTTAGTTGGAATTGGGAGGTCACCATACGAGGAAGAGGTGGATCCTGATTTGATCAATGCCGGGAAAGAAACGGTCACAGCATCAGTTGGCGCTTCTTATTGCAGCAGTGCCGAATCGTTCGCGATGATCCGAGGAGAACACCTTGACCTTGCTATTCTTGGAGGGATGGAAGTCTCTGAGCAGGGAGATCTAGCGAATTGGATGATACCAGGCAAAATGATTAAAGGCATGGGTGGAGCGATGGATATTGTCCATGGCGCCAAGAAAATCGTCATTATCATGGATCATGTAAATAAACACGGGGAGCCGAAGATTTTAAAGGATTGTCACCTTCCGTTAACGGGAGAAGGGGTAGTCAACCGGATTATTACGGATCGTGCTGTGATGGACGTGTGCGAAAACGACTTAATACTCGTGGAAGTAGCAGAAGGGTGGACTGTTGACGAAGTGATGCAATCAACGGAAGCGGAATTGACAGTTAGTCCTGAACTTGTAGAAGCAGCATTTTAAACAGGAGCAAAAGGAGATGTTTTCGATGGTAGATAACAAAGTCGTTTTCATTACAGGAGCTGCAAGTGGAATAGGATATGAAATTGGCGTTGAATTTGCTAAAAACGGAGCAAAAGTTGCTTTCAGTGATGTTAATGAAGAGAAAGTAAACGAAGCAGTGGATAAGCTCGCCGACGAGGGATATGACTGTATCGGTCTCAAGTGTGATGTAACCAATGAAGAAGAGGTAAAACAAGCGATTGACGAAACGGTAGAAAACTACGGAAGACTTGATATTTTAATTAACAATGCAGGGTTACAACACGTAGCATCGATTGAAGACTTTCCAACAGAAAAATTCGAATTTATTACAAAAGTGATGTTGGTTGCACCGTTTATGGCTACGAAGCACGCGTTCCCAATAATGAAAAAGCAAGGTACAGGACGGATTATAAATATGGCTTCCATCAATGGATTGATCGGCTTTGCTGGAAAAGCTGCCTATAACAGTTCAAAGCATGGCGTGATTGGACTGACAAAAGTCGCTGCATTAGAAGGGGCAGAACATGGGGTTACCGTAAATGCTGTTTGTCCGGGCTATGTAGACACCCCGCTCGTACGAAATCAATTACAGGATTTAGCCGACAACCGAAATGTTTCTTTGGAGGAAGTAGTTGAAGAGGTCATTTACCCTTTGGTTCCGCAAAAACGTTTGTTATCTGTGCAGGAAATTGCTGATTATACGCTGTTTTTAGCCAGTGACCGAGCAAAAGGAGTAACAGGACAAGCGGTCGTCATCGATGGTGGCTACACGGCTCAATAACGTCTGAACAAATCGTGGAGGAATGAGAAAATGGAAAACGTTTATATTCTAGAAGGAGCACGGACACCTTTTGGTAGTTTTGGTGGAGCACTGAAAGATGTTGACCCGACCGAATTAGGTGTCACAGCAAGTAAGGAAGCGATTCGCCGAAGCGGGATCGCACCTGAGGATATTGATTTTACTGTGATGGGAAATGTCATTCATTCAGCGAAGAATGCGCCTTATTTATCTAGACATATCGCACTTCAAGCGGGAATTCCAATCGAAAGTTCGGCTCTAGCTGTTAACCGGCTATGTGGATCTGGTCTTCAATCCGTCGTTTCCGCTGCCCAGTCGATCATGTTAGGAGACGGAGCGACAGCGCTTGCAGGTGGCGTAGATAGTATGAGCTTGGCCCCGTACGCATTGAGGGGGAGTCGGTTTGGTACAAAGCTTGGTACACCGCAAGTAGATGACATGCTTTGGGCAGCTTTGACAGATGAATATATCGGCAAGGGAATGGGCGTTACCGCTGAAAATCTCGCGGAGAAATACGAGATTTCCCGTGAAGAACAAGATGCCTATGCCTCGCAAAGTCATCAGCGAGCCACGACTGCACGAAAGCTTGGTAAGTTTGAGGAAGAAATTGTTCCAGTCGTAGTTAAATCTCGAAAAGGTCCTCACCTAGTCGAGGTAGACGAGCATATTCGAGAGGATACAACGACGGAGGGACTTGCGAAACTAAAGCCTGCATTTAAAAAAGACGGAACGGTAACCGGCGGAAACGCAAGCGGCATTAACGATGGCGCAGGAGCGGTTATCCTTTCTGGTGAACAATTTGTCCAAAAGAAAAGCCTGAAACCTTTAGCCAAAATCATCTCCTGGGGAGTAGGAGGCGTCAATCCATCCTACATGGGGATTGGCCCAGCACCTGCGATTAAACGGGCTTTAGGAAAAACAAATGTAACGTTAGACGATATCGGCTTGATTGAAGTCAATGAAGCCTTTGCTTCTCAATATTTAGCGGTGGAAAAAGAATTAGGCTTGAATCGGGATATCGTCAACGTCAATGGAGGAGCGATTGCGCTCGGTCATCCAGTCGGAGCGAGTGGTACTAGAGTCTTGTATTCTCTTATCAAAGAGCTGAAACGAAGAAATGAGCAATATGGTATTGCCTCCTTGTGTATCGGAGGCGGACAAGGAATTGCGATGGTAGTAGAAGCCTTGTAAGGCAGGAGATAGATCGGGATTGATATAAACTACTTTTTTAACAGGTTGGAGGAATATTCATGTTTGGTATTTTCCTTGGTCTCATCGTTTTGATGGCCTTAGCCTATTTGGGCTGGTCCATCATTTGGGTGGCCCCGATTGCTGCTGGTGTAGTAGCAATAACAGGTGGCCTCGATTTATTAGATGCCTATAAAGATACGTATATGGGCGGGTTTGTTTCATTTGCAAAAGATTGGTTCCCGGTCTTTATGCTTGGTGCCATATTCGGAAAATTGATGGAAGATACCGGGATGGCAAGATCAGTAGCCGTTGCGTTGACAAAAATCATCGGTACGAAACGGGCAATCCTCGGAGTATTAGTATCTGCAGCCGTCTTAACCTATGGTGGTGTCAGCTTGTTCGTTGTTGTCTTTGCTGTATATCCACTTGCTTTATCGTTATTCCGTGAGGCGAATATCAGTAGAAGGCTAATTCCAGCGACTGTGGCGTTAGGTGCCTTTACGTTTACGATGACGGCCTTACCAGGGACACCGCAAATTCAAAACCTTATTCCGATGGAGTACTTTCACACTAGCGCCACAGCGGCACCTGTAATGGGGATCGTTGCTGCAGCTGTGATGGCTGTTGGCGGCTATTTATATTTGCGTTGGCGGGAAAGAAAGCTAACTAGTAATGGCGAAACATTCACCGAACCAAAGGATAAGAAAATAATCGATGTTGAGGACGATCACCCTCATTTTCTGTTGTCCTTGTTGCCACTGTTAACTGTCCTTATTACATTGAATATTCTCAATTGGGACATTGTTACCGCATTGATTTCGGGTATCATTTTAATTATGGTATTAAACGTGATGAAATTGAAAATGTTTGTTAAATCTATCAATAACGGCGCAAGTGGATCAGTTATTGCGATTATTAATACGAGTGCAGCAGTAGGATTCGGTACAGTTGTACGTGAGGTTCCCGGATTTGAGCGGCTTACGGAATTATTGATGGGGGTAAGAGGAAATCCGTTAATTTCAGAAGCCATTGCGGTCAATGTCCTTGCCGGAGCTACCGGATCAGCATCCGGAGGGATGGGAATTGCCCTTGAAGCACTGGGCTCCAAATATTATGAAATCGCGATGAATACCGGTATTAGCCCAGAAGATTTCCACCGAATTGCATCTCTTTCATCAGGTGGATTGGACGCGCTGCCTCATAACGGAGCTGTATTGACGTTATTGACAATCACCGGAATGTCTCATAAAGATAGCTACAAAGATATCTTTATTGTCGCCGTCCTTATTCCTGTAATTTCGGTTGCTGTCGTCATTCTTCTCGCTTCAATTGGCATTCTTTAATGAGCAAAAAAATCGCAGGCCTTAAACCGGATCGGGTTTACTTTTGAGTTTAGAAAAATCTACCCTTCAAGGTCTAGCTTCAGCGCCTACGAGCTCGAGCTCACTTTAGCCTGTCAGAAGAAACCAAAAAGCAGCTTCAATCTACCAGTCGAAAGTGCTTTTCGCTTGTAACCAAAGCGTTTTCGCTTTTCTTTATGAGGTGCAAAACTGTAAATCACTGACCAACTTGTTTCACATATAAACATTAAATAGGCATAGAGAAAAAAAGTATTTCTCTATGCCTTCTTCAACTATTGCTTTTATTGAAGAAGAAAAGCTTACTCGCCAAGTTGAACCAAATATCTTTTTTCTTCCCCGTTGTACACAACGATTAAAATGTCTTTTCTTTCTTTTGGTGCAAGGATCTTAGTTCCGATGGGTAATTTATTTGCCATCCCTTCAGATATTTATCCTAATTGTTCCTCTTTTGTTAAGTCTTCGTTTTAATCCAATCCATACCCGTTTTATAAACTTTCCCATTAAATTCAAAGATGTCTGCATCTGAATTTAATTTTAAAACTTGCTCCTTACTCAAATAACCACCTTCACCTTCTCCAGGACTAAACCGAACAACCTGTTATTATAGTGGGGATAAAAAGCAATATTAGAGCAATCGAGAATAATCTCATAAAAACACCCCTTTTAGAATTAGACTAATTCTCTAATGTTAAGTTGCACCTGTTGGAAGCGCAGGGACGGTTCGTTGCTTCTTTCAGTCACTTCTTTACAATTACTTATTAAAGGAATCTGTTTTATTATTGTTTTACTCACATCCTCACCCCTGTTATTAACTTTTGAAATCAATTCAATCATCTCAACTTGTAAATTTCTATGAAAGAGCTACACTTCCTTCTTTCAATAAATTCTCCATAATACTCTTGAAACTTACGTAACGTAATGATTTATTCTTAAAGAAGAATAACATACGTAAGGAATGATTTTATATGACAAACCGAATAATAAAAACACTTATATTCAATAAACAAATACGTCTTTACCTTATTAATAATACTGAATTAATAGATGAAATCATGCAAATTAATGAGTGTTCTAATAAAGTAGCTAAAACTGCACTGGCTAATTCAATTACCATTGCGAGCTTACTATCTGCAACACTTAAAGGAAATCAAAGGTTAAGTGCTAATCTAATCATGAGCAATCCAAAAAGTAAAATTCATACGGACGCTGATGCCCATGGCAACATACGTGGCTATGTAAATAATTATTTACTTTCACAGGACCAATATAGAACAGTAAAACAGCTCATTGGATTAAAAGGCTCAATTAGAATGATAAAAGGTGTAGATATGAACCAATTTACAGGAATAACAGATATGCCATATCAAAATTTAGACAAAGACTTTTCTCACTACTTTAAACAGAGCGACCAAACGGATACTTTATTCAAGACTGATATTGAATGGGAAGAAGATAATACGATCAAGTATAGTTATGGTTTATATGCACAACTACTCCCTAATTCGTCCAAAAATCTTTTGGATATTGTGGAAGGGAAATTTGATATGTTACTTCCAATTCTAAGGAACCTTCATTATTGTACCGAAAAAGAAATTAAAAATTTATTAACTCAGTACTTTGCATCAGTAGAAATAATCGGTTACAGTAGTGCTCAATTTTTCTGCGGTTGTTCAAAAGTGATGTTTTATGGATTGTTACATTCAATAGATAAGTCCGAGTTGAAAGAGTATGTCCAGTCAGGTACACCAATAAAATCAACATGTAATATTTGTGGAAGAAACTACTATTTTAATACAGATGAAATTAAGCCGTATCTTCAGGAGAGATCTAACTAATGAGTAAGTATTGGAGAACTGGGGAAATTGCCGAAATTACTGGATTATCTATTAGGACTTTAAGGTATTACGATCAAATTAAATTGTTGAGTCCCACCGAATACACGAACTCAGGACACCGTAGATATACTCATAATGATTTACAAAGCCTGCTTGAAATAATTTCTTTAAAGCAAATGGGGTTTTCTTTAGAAGAAATTAGAACTTTAAAAGAACAAAGTGATCATTCAACTGTCTTAAAGATTCTTAACAACCAAATTCAACGAGTAAAATCGAATATTGAAGTCCAACAACAGCTGTTAAAACAATTAGAGCATGTTCATGAAGAATTTTCTCACTCCAAAAATAATTATATTTCATTACAGAGTTTAACAGCACTATTTGAACTCATGAGGACCAATCAAACTCAGTATTTTAGTCAAAGTCAAATAGATATGATTCGAAAACGTTATTATTCCATTGATGAAACCACGCTTCGTATGGGAGAAATAGAATTTAATTCAATATTAGAAGAACTAAGAGATAAAAAGGAGAAAGACATTCCTCCTCATGACGAATCGGTTATTAAAATAGCAGCAAGATGGAATCGAATTATTGAAACAATTTCACCTAAAGGCAGTGAACTTCACAGAAATGCAGAACTGTTTTATTCTGATAATCCAGACTTTGCAACTAAAGTAGGTTTAGAACCTTCCTTATATCAATATTTATACGAAGCATTGTCATATATAGAAGAAGACAGCTAACTATTATGTTAGCTGTCTTCTTCTTCTTATTTAATAAACCTGCTCTTGTTAAATAGCGTAGCGACAGCTTCTTGTGCTATTGCCCCCGTTAAGTACAACATTTAACAAATTCATCTCTAGTGATTATAAATAATCTTCTATGTTTTCTACTTCCACTTGTCCGCTTTCAGTTAGAAATTGACTAACCAAATGTATGTGTGCACTACCAATCAATAATAATATTCGTTCATCGGCATTTTCTATTAGTTTTATAATATTATTGTATATGATTAAATTTCTTTGGTACCACCATTTAACCCAATCTATCCCTACATAGTCCATACCTTCACCAATTTGAGCTATATTTAGATACAGCTCATGATCGATTTGTATTCTTTCTTTTTGGTTTACACTTTTTATGGCTTCTAAAATAGATAAACCGTTTATTTTAGGTTTTATTTTTGGTATGTAAACTTTAGTAATTAAATCATACAATTTTGTTTGATTTGTTTCTGCCCATTCTAGAACTTCGCCAATACTTCTACTACCAATATTGCCCATCCAATCGATTGCAAATATCTTTTGATGATTTCGTAATTCACATATTCTAAATCCGAGTTGATGGACCTCATTTGAAGTTAATTCAAAATTATTATCGATATATTCTTCGTATCTTTGGTTAAGAGCGACTTCTTTTTCCTTTTCTACTTCTACTGCAACCTTTGTTGGTTTGTAATTCTCTAATTTCTCAACAACTTCTAATACTTCTTTTTGTTTATTTACTGCTAACATATTACCTGCGTCTATTTGAACCATATCTGGGGACCCTCCAAAATGAAAGGTTCCAACGACCAAAACTTTAGGTTTTACTTCTTTCATTTTTTAATCCCCTTTGATATTTAGAATATTTAAGAAGCCTTCCCCTTTAGCTTATTCCAGTTTGTGGACATAAAAAATGAGCTGGCAATCGCAACTCAATACTCTCCGTTGAATAATTCACTTGTAAGCTCACGCACGCAAACGAAAATAGTGCAAACGTTGCAACTAAATTCAAATTAAGAAAAATAGAAGGGATTTTAACAAAAGGTATTGTCAATGAACTGCAGGCGTTTTATAATATGGTTACTGAGTGAAACCGTTTTCACACTTTCCGTAAAAGCAAAGTGTTATTTTAAAATAGTTTTGTGCAAACGTTTGCCTTAGGTTGTGTAGGTGGTTCTTTTGAAAGCATCCACCTTGCGCTTTTCTTATCAAAACAAAAGTAATAGTCATTTCATTATTTTTAGAAGCTGAGAGTTTACTAGCAAGAAGATCGTTTGACTATGATTGGGAGGTGGGAAGTAACAAGTTTGGTGAAGAGAGTATCGTTATTTTCAGGGTAATATTTTAATTAAATGAAGGGGGAATATTTATGTTTAAAAAGTCAACGTTTTTAGCATTTGTATTATTGTTAACTTTGTCTATGGTACTAGCTGCATGTGGAGCGGAGGAAGAAGTACCAGAAGAAGCTGAATCAGATGGAGAAGAAGCCGTTGATTTTGAAGTTGTGCCTGAAGAAGGGGCGGAGTTAATGCTATGGAGTGATGGTGACGAGCAGTTGGAGTGGGCTGAACTCATGGCTGAAAAATTCGAAGGTGAATACGGTGTGCCAGTACAAGTAGAAGAAGTAACTCAAGAAGATGCACCAGAACGTTTAGCTACTGATGGCCCTTCTGGACAAGCAGCTGACGTCTTTGCTTCTACTCATGATCGCATTGGCCGTGCAATTTCTGCCGGATTGGTCCTTGAAAACTTCTGGCCAGAAGAATATGAAGAAGAGTTTATGGAGGCAGCCATTACTGCAACATCATTTGAGGATGAGCTTTTCGGTTACCCATCAGGTATCGAAACATACGCTTTATTTTATAACACGGATTTAGTAGAGGAAGCACCTGAGACAATGGACGAGCTGCTTGAAGTAGCGAGTGAGTTAACGGAAGGTGATCGCTATGGATTTATGATGGAGCCCCAAAATCTTTACTTTGTCTATGCGTTCCTTGGCGGATATGGTGGTTATGTTTTTGGTGATGAAGGCACAGATATCAATGATCTTGGTTTAAACAATGAAGGTGCTGTCCAAGGTACAGAATTATTACTCCGCATTCGTGATGAGGTAGTTCCTGGTATGGCAAATGAGGACATCACTTATGATGTTAGAACAGCTCTATTTGAAGAAGGTAACTTAGCGTTTGATATTAACGGTCCGTGGGCTGTGCGGGGTTATGAAGAAGCAGGAGTAGACTTTAATGTTGTGCCACTTCCGGAGCTTGAAAATGGTGAAAGCCCAACAAGTTTTTCAGGAACTCGTGGTTTCTACGTTAATGCATACACAGATTACCCAGATGCTGCTTCATTATTAGCACAATTTATTACAAACGAAGAGAATTTACTGGAAGCTTATGAAATCACTGGTGCCTTGCCGCCGCGCTTGGAATTAGTAGAACATGACGATATTCAAAGTAATCCAATTTCAGTTGGCTTCCTAGAGCAAGCATCCCATGCAGTTCCGATGCCAAATGTTCCAGAAATGCCTCTTGTTTGGGATCCAATGGAAGCGGCATTTACTGAAGTTTGGAATCAGGACGTTGACCCTCAAGAAGCTTTAGATCGAGCGGTCGACACAATTGAAACAGCAATTGAAGAGCAACAAAACTGATAACCTAATGAATGGACCTCAGTGAGTGTGGTGGCATGTTCAAAAAGGAGGGCAAAAAACGTCTGACTTTTTGAACATCTCTAATAGGTAACTCCCCCTAACCACCTCCCTGACATCCATTCATTTCTACTAGACTGCGTGTATAAAAAGTTCAAAAGTCTATTTATCTAGTGTGGAGGGGGAAAAGTGGTGTCTAATAATTTAGAACTTCAAGTGTCCCATAAAGACAAAAGCCATCGCAAAATAGCGACTTTGCTGTCTGTTCTCTTTATGGGACTTGGACAACTATACAACAAGCAATATTCGAAGGGTATTTCTTGGGCGTTGTTTGAAATCATTGCGTTAATTTTCTTTATAAAACCGATTTCCCAAGGTCTTTACGGATTAATTACGTTAGGTGAAACGCCGCAAGTGAGAGAACGTGGTCGCGTGGTTGATCCGGGTGACCACTCCATTTTATTAATGGCTGAAGGGCTGTTAATGCTTATGGCTCTTGTTGCCGTCTTAGCTATTTACTTCTTTAGTATTCGCGACGCCTACCTTGTCGGGAAGTTGCGTGAGCAAGGAAAAAGAGTTATGAACTTCAAAGAAACCGTTCGTAATGTCTGGGAAAATGGTTATGCCTACATTTTAATTACTCCTACGGCTATATGTATGATTTTGTTAACCGTATTCCCTCTTATTTTCACTGCTTTAATTGCTTTTACGAACTATTCTTCGCCGAACTATTTACCGCCTAGAGCTTTAGTCGACTGGGTTGGAATTGATCAATTTATTCGTTTATTTACGATGGAATCATGGCGAGGGACATTCCTTGGTGTATTTTCCTGGACGATTATTTGGGCAGTCCTTTCTACATTATTGGTTGTGTTTGCCGGTCTTTTTGTTGCGGTAGTGTTATCGCAAAAAATCGTTAAGTATCGAAAGTTTTGGAGAAATATTTATATCATTCCGTGGGCTGTACCTGGATTTGTTAGTATCTTGATTTTCAGGAATTTGTACAATGGCGAGTTTGGCGTTTTCAATGATATGTTGCGCTCTGTTGGGCTGAATGCCATTCCGTGGTTATCTGATCCAATGTGGGCCAAGGTATCGGTATTATTGACAAACCTTTGGTTAGGGTTCCCATTTTGGATGGCTCTATTTACGGCTGTACTGACGACGATTAGTAAGGAGTTATATGAAGCAGCCGAAGTAGATGGTGCAACAATCGTCCAACAATTTCGTACGATCACATTCCCAATCGTTATGGTAGCGGCAATTCCTTTGATGGTTTTTACTTTCGCTTTTAACTTTAACCAACTGACATTTATCTATTTAATGACAGAAGGCGGACCATCAAATGCCAATTACACCTACGCAGGTCATACGGATATTTTATTATCATGGATATTTAAAATGACGCTAGATAACGGTCAATACGCAATTGCTTCGGCTGTTGCTTTAGTAGTATTCCTGATCATTGCTGGGTTTGCGTATTTCAATTTAAGAAATACAAAATCCATGAAAGGGGATGTGTAATAGAAAATGCCTAGTCCTAAATTTAAAAAAACAATAAACCGTTTTATTGTCTATAGTATTTTGGTCACGTTAGCGATCATTTGTCTTTTTCCTGTTTACTTTGTTTTTATTGGATCAGTAAACCCTGGCTCATCGCTACATTCATCACAAGTTTTTCCAAGTCCAGCTGATTGGAATTGGGGGCATTACTTAGCTCTTTTTCAAGAACATGACTATTTAACTTGGTATCGAAATACGATGTTTATTGCAGTGTCAAATATGCTCATTTCGACTACATTTGGAGTATTTTCAGGTTACGCGTTTTCAAGGTATCAGTTTAAAGGGAAGAAGCAAGGTTTGATGGCAATCATTATTCTACAAATGTTCCCAACGATTATGGGGATGATTGCGATTTATACACTATTAGGATCGTTCGGACTTTTGGATACTCACCTCGGTTATATTTTAGTGTTAGCAGCTGGAAGTGTAGCCTTTAACACGTGGATTGTGAAAGGGTTCTTTGATGGGATTCCAAAAAGCTTGGAGGAAGCGGCGCGTATTGACGGGGCATCGAATACGGCTATTTTCATTAAGATTATGCTTCCATTAGCAACGCCGATTATATCATTTGTAGCCTTTAATAGTTTTATTGCGGCAAGTATGGACTTTATTATGGCGGAAGTTATACTCCGCTCAAGTAGTAATTGGACGTTAGCACAGGGCTTATTCACCTTAGTATCAGGGCAAGCAAACAATAATTTCACAGTATTCGCAGCTGGGGCTGTTCTCATTTCCTTACCACTGATGGTATTGTTCTTTGTTTTCCAACGCTACATTGTGGAAGGGTTAACGGCTGGGGCTGAAAAAGGGTAAGATATTTGAAAAGTAGGTGCTTCGTTTGTTTAAGAGGTTTAAATTTTTATCTATTATTCTGTTAGTGCTCGCTGTAGGTATGTTTTTATATTCTGCATTATTAATGTGGATTGTAACGACAACCTAGGCGTTGATTGTTCAAAGAAAGTATAAGCGGACAGCTACCTTTACGCCTCTCGTCTAAAGGGGAAAATAGCCTTTGAAATTTAAAGCATGGGGCAAAAGCGTTGCCCGCGGCATAGAAGACACCGTGAATCCGAACGAAGTGAAGGGAGAACGGATGTCGCAGTTGTGCCCGCCCTGGGGTGAAAACGTCCGCCTGTAACGGATTCGAGCGGTAATCTTCTCTTATCCAAAAGCAAACCTTTAGATATAGCATTAATATAAGAGGAGTACTCTTTTCCTTTCATCATGATTGATAGAGTTCACGTATCAAGTAGGAGGTCAATAAATATGGTAAACGTAACGGTATGGAATGAAAACCGGCATGAACAAAAGAATCCTGTTGTAAGAGACATTTATCCAGAAGGGATTCACGGAGCCATTGCTAGCTTTTTAAAGGAAGATCAAGTCGAAGTGAAAACGGCGACGCTGGATGATCCAGAGCATGGATTAACAGATGACATCCTAAACACGACAGATGTCCTCATCTGGTGGGGACATTTAGCTCATGACGAAGTAGACGATGCTATTGTTGATAAGGTGAAAGAAAGAGTTCTTGATGGCATGGGATTAATCATTCTTCATTCAGGACATTTTTCAAAAATCTTTAAAACGTTAATGGGAACAACATGTGACTTGAAGTGGCGTGAAGCAGATGATAAGGAGCGCCTATGGATAGTTGAACCTAGTCATCCAATTGTAGATGGAATAGGTGAATATATAGAGCTTGAAAAAGAAGAGATGTATGGAGAGCATTTTGATATTCCAGCACCTGATCAACTGATTATGATGAGCTGGTTCGAAGGCGGGGAAGTCTTTCGAAGCGGTTGTACGTATCAACGAGGAAACGGTAAGATTTTTTACTTCCGTCCTGGACACGAAACTTATCCAACGTACCATAACGATGAAATTCAACGCGTCATAAAAAATGCTGTGAATTGGGCAAAGCCGGCAGATCGTTCACGACCAGTCTATGGAAATGCCAAACCACTCGAGACAATCAAGGAAAAAACTGATTCATGAGGAGGAGTAACGATGAGTAAAGTTAGAGTAGGAATTATTGGTTGCGGGAGTATTGCAAAAAACCGTCATCTCATAGAGTATTTCGGAAACAAACATGTCGAGATTGTCGCTGTATGCGATATCGTTGAAGAACGCGTTCATCATTTTGCAAGTGAATATAACGCTAAAGCGTATAAAAACTATGAAGACTTGCTAGCAAATCATGAAATAGATGCTGTTAGTGTCTGTACACCGAACTACTTGCACGCTCCAGTCTCGATTGCAGCTTCACAAGCAGGGAAACACGTACTTTGTGAAAAGCCAATGGCTACTTCCCGTGAAGACGCAGAAAAAATGATCGATGCAGCAAAGCAGAACAATAAAAAGCTCATGATTGCACATAACCAGCGATTTGTTCCTTCTCATCAAAAAGCAAGACAATTGATTGAAAGCGGTGAGGTTGGAAAGATTTATAGTTTCCGTACTGCATTTGGTCACGGAGGTCCAGAAGGCTGGAGTGCAGAAGGAGAAGATACGTGGTTTTTCAAAAAGGACCAAGCTTTTATCGGAGCCATGGGTGACCTTGGTGTTCATAAGACGGATTTACTGCGGTTTATTCTAGGTGAAGAATTTACTGAAGTCGGTGCGTTCGTTGAAACGAGTGCCAAACAACAGGTAGATGTCGACGATACAGCAGTGTGTGTATTGAAAACAGAAAGCGGCATTATCGGAACACTTGCTGCGAGCTGGTCGTATGTAGCGAAAGAAGATAACTCTACGATTATTTACGGTGAACAGGCGATCTTGCGCTTAGAAGACGATCCAGTCAACTCTCTCATTGTCCAATATAAAAACGGCGATGTTGTTAAATATGAGCTTGGCGGTATCCAAACAAATGAGGAAGACGGGCAAAACAACACAGAGGTGATCGATCAGTTTATCTCTGCTATTACTGAAGATTCAGAGCCAGCTATAACGGGGGAGGAAGGCTTAAAATCCCTTCAAGTTGTTTTATCTGCTCTTGAATCAAGTGAAACGAAAAAAATTACGACGTTATAGTGCGTGTTCAAAAAGGAGGACAAAAAGAGCCGAGAAGATCGAGGCAGGCTAGAAGCAAGCTAACGAGCTTCCCCAGGATGGGGTAATTTCTGCGTTGTCACAGGACGTGGCGGAATTTAGCAGGAGGTCCTATTCTTCGACAGCTAATTTTCCGGGACTTTTTGAACATCCTCTTATAGGTGAAGGAGATCACAATGAAAAAATTACGAATGGGGATTGTTGGTGCTGGGGGGATTGCTCAGGATCGACATATCCCGGCCTATAAACAATTGTCAGACGCTGTGACAGTTGAAGCTGTCTGTGATGTGAATCTAGAAGCAGCAAAAGCAGCTGCTGAAAAATTTGAGATTAAAAAAGTTTATTCAGATTACCAAGATCTATTTCGTGAAGTCGATGCTGTTACCATTTGTACCCCGAATAAATTTCACGCGGAAATTTCAATCGCCGCACTTCATGCCGGTGTTCACGTTCTCTGTGAAAAGCCAATGGCAATGAATACAAAAGAATGTGAAGCGATGATTCAAGCTGCTGACCAAGCAGGAAAGGTCCTTTCGATTGGTTATCATTATCGATTTATGAAAGATTCGCAGGCTGCTAAAAATGTCATTATGCAAAATGAAATCGGTGAACCAATTGTTGCGAGAGCACAAGCATTAAGAAGAAGGAAAGTCCCTGGCTGGGGTGTGTTTACAAATAAAGAACTACAAGGTGGAGGAAGTCTCATAGATTACGGCTGCCATTTCTTAGATTTGTCGCTATGGCTACTTGGAAACCCAACACCCGTTGAAGTGATCGGGAAAGCGTATAACCAATTAAGTAAAATGCCAGACCAAGTGAATCAATGGGGGAGTTTTGACCACGACACGTTCGATGTGGATGATCATGTTACCTCTTATATTACGTTTGAGAATGGCGCATCGATGTTATTTGAGACATCATGGTCTGCCAATATCAAAGAAGATGTTGAAAGCGTAAGTATATCGGGTCAAACCGGAGGCATCGATTTATTTCCGTTTCAACTAAATCAAGCGAAGTATGGCATGCTCGTAAATAGTCAAGCAGATTGGATTCCAGGAGAAGACAATCCGGGTCTCTATCAAGTGAGAAACTTTATTGATTGTTGTTTAGGTCGTGATGAACTCATTGTGAAACCAGAGGAAGCTTTACAAGTGTCCAAAATTATCGATGCGATTTATAAGAGCAATGAAACGGGTCAAAGTATCAAATTAACCTAGGAGGATAAAAGGATGAAATTAGGTGTGTTTACTGTATTATTTTCGCAAAAAAATGTCGATGACATGCTCGATTACGTGAAGGAATCAGGCTTGAAGGCTGTTGAAATCGGCACAGGTGGTTATCCTGGAAATGCTCATTGTGAGATAGATTCTCTGTTAGAAAGTGAAGAAAAGCGCAACGAATACATGGAAAAGGTGACGTCTCGCGGTTTAGAAATTAGTGCGTTTAGTTGTCACGGGAACCCAATTTCTCCTGATCAAGCATTTGCTAATGAATCCCATGAAGCACTAGTAAAAACGATTAAGCTTGCAAGTCTCATGGGTGTTCCCGTTGTGAACTGTTTTTCAGGGACAGCAGGAGATCATGAAGGGGCAAAATATCCTAACTGGCCAGTTACACCTTGGCCAAATGAATACGGAGACGTTTTAACATGGCAATGGGAAGAAAAGCTCGTTCCTTATTGGAAGGAATGGGCCCAGTTTGCGAAGGATCATGACGTAAAAATTGGCTTGGAGTTGCATGGTGGCTTTTTAGTTCACACGCCCTATACGCTGCTTAAATTAAGAGAAGAGACATGCGATGCCATTGGGGCAAACCTCGACCCTAGTCACTTGTGGTGGCAAGGCATTGACCCTGTAGCAGCAATTAAAATTTTAGGAAAAGAAAATGCCCTCCATCACTTCCATGCAAAAGATACGTATATCGATCAAGATAACGTGAATATGTACGGATTAACCGATATGCAGCCGTATGGAGAGGTGCAAACAAGAGCATGGACATTCCGTTCTGTTGGTTGCGGCCATAGTATTCAGGAATGGTCAGATATGATCAGCGCATTACGGACTTATGGCTATGATTATGTTGTCAGTATTGAACACGAAGATCCGATTATGTCCATTGAAGAAGGGTTTTCCAGAGCCGTGAAAAACCTAAATTCAGTATTAATAGAAGAAAAACCTTCAGATATGTGGTGGGTTTAATTTTAATTAAGATTAGAAGCTAAAATGCAGAGAGTTTCCATTCTATGCATTTTAGCTTCAATACACTACTTAAGTCCACTCTCATTTTAAAGAATCTGTAAATAAGGGGTTGATGCCGGTGGCGATTACTATAAAAGATGTTGCCAAACGGGCCAATGTTGCACCTTCGACGGTATCTCGAGTAGTCGCGAACAGCGCTCGAATTAGCGAGAAAACGAAAGTACGTGTCAGGCAAGCAATGGAGGAGCTAGGCTATCATCCTAACTTTAATGCAAGAAGTCTTGCGAACAAGAGCACGAAAACGATCGGAATCATCATGCCGAATTCCGCTAAAATTGCTTTCCAAAACCCTTTTTTCCCGGAAGTTATTCGCGGTATTAGTATGATGGCTCATCAAGAAGGTTATGGTCTATACTTGTCAACTGGGCAAACTGACGATGAAATTCTTGAAGAAGTAAAACACATGGTATACGGAGGAAGAGTAGATGGGATTTTACTCTTGTATTCTAGAGTGAACGATCATATCATGCCGTTTTTGAATGAACAAAATTTTCCGTTTGTTTTAATAGGCCGGCCTTATAATATAAATGAAGATCAGATTACTTTTGTTAATAATGATAACTTTAAAGCGGCAAAAACAGTAACTGAATATTTGATGTTGCTAGGTCACGAAAGAATAGGGTTTGTTGGTGGTAACCTAGATACCGTTGTAACCTATGATCATATGAAAGGATATGAGCATGCATTAACCTATGCCAATATTCCAGTCGTAAAAGATTATCTCGTTCACCATGAAGAGGTAAAAGAAGGTGGGCAGGACGCTGTCATTGACTTAATGTCGATTGAAAAGCGACCTACAGCGCTTATCGTGGCCGATGATATTATGACATTTGGCGTGTTAAGAATGCTTGGAGATATGAAGATTCAAGTTCCCAATGACGTATCCATTGTAAGCTTTAATAATGTGATGATATCAGAGCTATCGTCTCCAACGATGACAACCGTCGATATTAATATTTATGAATTAGGTTTGCAAGCAACGACATGTTTACTTGATAAAATGAATGACCCTGACTATGTCGACAAAAAAGTTATTGTTCCTCATAAGCTAATTAAAAGGCAATCATGTAAATAGGAGGACAATCATGAAGAAAAAATGGTGGAAAGAAGCAGTTGCATATCAAATTTACCCTCGTAGCTTTATGGATACAAACGGTGATGGAATAGGCGATATTCAAGGAGTCATTTCAAAGCTGGATTATTTAAAAAATCTAGGAATCGATGTGTTATGGATTTGTCCTATCTATCGTTCACCCAACGATGACAACGGTTACGATATCAGTGATTATAAAGGAATCATGGAGGACTTCGGAACGATGGCTGATTTTGATCAGCTATTAAAAGAAGTACATTCTCGTAATATGAAACTAATCATGGACCTTGTGATCAATCATACATCTGACGAACATCCTTGGTTCATTGAATCTCGTTCTTCCAAAGACAACCCTTATCGAGATTATTATATTTGGCACCCGGGTGAAAAGGGGGAAGAACCAAACAATTGGGAATCAATCTTTGGTGGATCCGCTTGGGAGTACGATGCAAAAACAAAAGAATATTTCATGCACGTATTCTCACGGAAACAACCAGACTTAAACTGGGAAAATCCAAAGGTTCGAAAAGATCTATATCAAATGGTGAATTGGTGGTTAGATAAAGGAATTGACGGTTTTCGGGTAGATGCCATCTCTCACATTAAAAAGGAACCTGGATTCCCTGATATGCCGAACCCTGAGAATAAACGATACGTTCCATCTCTTAAAGGCCATATGAATCGAAAGGGTATAGATCATTTTCTAGAAGAACTGAAGCAAGAAACGTTTAATAAGTATGATATCATGACCGTTGGTGAAGCAAATGGTGTAAAAGTAGAACAGGCCGAGGATTGGGTAGGTGAAGAGAAGGGTTGTTTCAATATGATCTTTCAGTTTGAGCACCTCGATCTCTGGGGGAAAAACACAGATGGTGGTTTGGATCTCCCTGCCCTAAAAGAAACGCTTACGAAATGGCAAAAGCAACTTCATGGCATGGGATGGAACGCCTTGTTTTTAGAAAACCATGACCAGCCTCGCTCCGTTTCAACTTGGGGTAACAGTGATGAATACTGGGATAAGTCCGCAAAAGCTCTTGCTACAATGTATTTTTTAATGCAAGGAACGCCGTTTATTTATCAAGGACAAGAGATTGGAATGACCAACGTTAAGTTCTCTTCGATTGAAGATTATAATGATGTGGCCATTAAGAACTTGTATCACAATGAAATCGAAAATGGCAAAGCACACCACGAAGTAATGGAAATCATTTGGAAAAACGGGCGCGATAATTCAAGAACACCTATGCAATGGAGCAGTGAAGAGAATGCAGGCTTCACTACAGGAAAACCTTGGATAAAAATCAATCCGAATTTCAAAGAAATCAATGTCGAGCAATCGATGCAAAACCCAACTTCGATTTATCATTATTATAAGAAGCTCATTCAATATCGCAAAGAACAGCCTGTCCTTATTTATGGAAGGTATGACCTTATCCTAGAAGACCATGAAAAAATCTACGCATATACGAGAACGTTAGACAATGAAAAGGTTTTAATCATGACCAACCTCTTCTCTGAAAAAGCCAACGTTACCTTGCCTGCTTCTTTAACGAACAAAACAAAAGAATTACTCATCAGTAATTACGAAGTTAATCACGAAAAAGACAGCAACGATATGACATTCAAACCTTACGAAACCAGAGTTTATAAAGTAACCTGAGGTGCCTGACCCCCACCGCGTTAACGCGGTGGGGGTCAGGCACCTTTACTTTCGTTTGAGGACTCTCGCGGGTACGCCAACAGCGACACTTCCATTAGGTACATCATTAATGACAACGGATCCCGCCCCAATAGTACACCTTTCTCCAATTGTTACGTTTGGAATTACAATTGTCCCAGTGCCTAAATCAGTTAATTTTCCTACTGTCACATTCCCTGCTAAATGACTGCCTGGTCCGATGTTGACGTAGTCACCGATTGTACAATCGTGATCTACACTGGCGGAGGTATTAACGATGCAGTTTGCCCCGATAATGGCTTGCGGATTTATGATTGCACCTGCCAAGACCGAGCTTCCTACACCAATTGGTGAGCTGTTGGAAACTACACTTTTAGGGTGAATCACAGTGGTTAGCGATAAGTTGTGCAAGAGTAAAAGTTCAGCTTTTTGTTTTCGTGTTTTAGGGTTTCCGATCGCAACATGCCAAGTGTCAACTTTAGCACTCCAAGTTTTTATATTGTTTACTGAATCCGGATACAAATGATACTTATCAAAAAATGAGTTAACGGAAGTTGAAGAGAAGAAGATAAAATCGTGTTGCTGATGAAGCTTCTCCAAGATGTCTGTAATTACTTTTGCATGTCCTCCAGCTCCGATAATCCCGAGCATGATCCTTAACCTCCGTTTTTAAACGAGTTGTTTTTTTCCATCAGAAGTGAAGCGATTTGAAAATCTTCTTCGGTGTCAATATCAATAGATTCCATAGGTGACATGACGTAGGGGGAGGTGTTTTCACTGTAGAAAGATTTCTCCGATTTTAGAAGAGACGTTTTCACTGCATAAATGGCCCCGTTTAAACGAAATGCGGGTTGATTGTCTTTAAATTGCTTCTTTAAAGTTGAATTTGAAAAATAAGGTGCGATCCTTCCTTCATTGGTAACTTCTATAAGCGAATTTAAAGCATATTCCATTGGACAGACACTTAATACGGAATCCGCCTTTTTTTGATGGAGCAGTCGAAGAGCTTCATCAATATGCTTTTCTGTACGTAAAGGAGAGGTGGGCTGTAATAACACAACAACGTCAGGCTCATAGCCTTCTCTGTTTTTTAATTCGGTTAAGACATGTAGGCATGTATCAATCACACTTGAATGGTCTTGGGCTAATTTTATAGGACGTAAAAAAGGAATTTCTGCACCGGCACTCTTTGAAATTGTCGCAATCTCATCGTTTTCTGTGGAAACGATGATCCGATTCATAAGGGAAGATTTTTTGGCAGCTAGAATACTATATTCAATCATTGGTAAGCCATTTAAATACGCTATATTTTTCCTAGGTAACCGCTTTGACCCCCCTCGAGCCGGAATGATTCCAATGATTTCGTTCACTTTCTCACTTCCTTTAAAGCGTTTACAATGATTCTGCGAACTAATACAGAAGGTCTTCCTGATGAATGAATGGTATCCCTTAAAAAACTTTGACTTTGATTAGAAAGTACGTTTAAGAACCCTGATGCATTCATCATTTTTGTAAAAACATTAGATAATTGATTTGCATTGGTTATCGGGGGACCCGCTCCAGCTCTTACAAGATGAGAGTGGAAATTATTATTTTGAAGCTCATAATGGTAAGGAATCGGAGGTTGTAGAACAAGGAGCCCTTTTCCTAACATGGCAGCTTCTACGCTAGTGGTAGAGGAGATTGTCATCACCAAATCCGTATTGGTAAGAATGTTATATAAGTTATATTCAGCTGGTGAAACGATCATGTTTTTTTGGTTTTTAATGTAGTTATTGTAGTCAATTTTGTCTCCCGGATGCGAGCAAACTACTACTGTAATAGGGTATTCTGGCTTCAAAGCCTTGTTAATCCAATTAACAATCATTGCATTAACACTTTCTTGGAAAGGCTGTGTCGTGTACGTGATGATTTTATGGTGAGAAGGAATATTGAATTCTTGAAGGAGCTTTGCTTTAGATATTTGACTTCTTGCTTTATATTCAAAACTTATATTGCCAGTTTCATAAATACTTGTAGAAGGGATGCCTCTTTTTTGAAGCCAGTTTTTATAGTTTTTTCCCCACGCACAATAATGCGAAGCCCTTGTAGGGATTAATGTGCGGTCACTATATAATAGGTGAGGAATGTGGATGAAGGGTAAATTGAATTTTTGGGAAAGTAACGACAAGGCTGTACCGGGATTTATAATTTCTGCTTGGTCAATAATAACTTTAATCGGGAATCTACGTACCATTTTTTCTAGTGTACTAACAATACGCGTTGCGATATTTAGGTGTCTCATTAGCCATTCTTTGAACGAATCGGTTTTGAAAATTGGATTGAGTTGATTATTATTTAGGATCAAATTGGCTCTGAGTAGGATGTCAGAGAACTCTACCTTAGGTACTTGTTCTTTTCTTAAATGATGATAAAAATCAAACACCTGTATGTTATTGGGGAGCTTTATATTTTCCAGATACTTTTGATCGTCTTTACGTCCGATCATGAGTAGGACCTTATGTTGTGAAAGTTGTTTCATTGCAAAGGTGACCATGCTTGCAGGTAAAATGATCATGTTGCGGTGTGGGACAGCAGATAAGTTTCTTTCTACCTTGGGAGAACGAGCTAATGTTTGTTGTACCTCTTTCATAGTGAATAACAAGTGTTTATTTTGTATTGCTGAAACATATCGTTGGTTACTTTGGTTTTCACTTACATGATCTCGAATATAAGAGTGAAAGTACCTGACAAGAACTAAGGGCAACTCTATTTGAAGATGTTTTAGAGAGGAAAATGTTTCAAAAAATTCTTTTGTCAAGCTAAAGTTTAAAATTGCATGATTGTTTAATGTTTCTTCGCCATACATTTTGTTTATGCTCCTTCCATTACCTCGTTCTCAAAAATCTAAATATCACTCACCTTTTTCTCTTCTTGTAATGCGTTTACAATGGTCCTCCGAATGAGTACAGAAGGTCTGCCCTTTGAATGTATTGTACTCTGAAGAAATTTTTGACTTTGTTTTGAAAGGAGACTTAAATATTTGGGATCATTTACTATTTCTTTCATCTGTTTAGATAACTGACTTTGACTAGCTATTGAAGGGCCTGCTTTAGCTCTAGCTAGGTGAGAATTAAAATTGTTATTATTGTGTTCATAATGATAGGGAATTGGAGGCTGTAATACGAAAACGCCTTTTCCAAGCATAGCTGCTTCAATGCTGGTATTTGATGATATCGTCATGACTACATCTGTATTAAGCAGTAAGTTATAAAGGTTAAGGTCTGTAGAGGTAACGATGACATTGTGATGTTTGAATAAAGCATGATAATTAACTTTGTCAAAAGGATGAGGGCGGATGAGTAGAGTAATGGGATCTGAGTGGTCAACTGCCCTCTGGATCCAATTTACAATCGTTTCATTTACACTAGCGGTAAAGGGCTGGGTAGTAAAGGTAATGATTTTATGATGAGAGGGAATGTTGTATTTCTGACGTAATGGAGTTTCAAATAGATAATTGGCTCGTTTTTTATACTCAAAATTTAAATTGCCAGTTTCATATATACGAGATGTAGGAACCCCCCTTTTTGTTAACCAGTTTTTATAATGCTTTCCCCAACTGCAATAGTGTGAAGCTCTTGTTGGGATTAGTGAGCGATCGCTAATGAGCACTTGTGGAATATGGATAAATGGCAGGTTGTACTTCTTCGCCAGTAGGGAAAGTGTCGTTCCAGGATTGACTATTTCCACATGGTCAATGATCACTTTAATTGGCGTCTTTCGAACGAGTGATCCTAGCATTTTTATGGTTTTAATAGCTGTCTTAAGGTTTTTAAAAAGCCATTTTTTAAATTGGTTACTTTTAAAAATAGGAGATAGTTGTTTGCTTTTGAGAATCGTTTTAGCTTTACGAATAATGTTAGCAAAACTCTTTTCTGGAGTTTTTTCATACCGTAATCTTTTATGAAAATCAAACACTTGCATATGCTTTGGTATCGTTACACTTTTTAACGTTCTTTTATCTTCTTTATTCGATATTGTAAACATCACGTTGTACTGCGAAAGTTGATCAATGGCAAAGGGGGCCATTCTTGCAGGCATAAGGATCATTTTGCGATTAGCAACGGCAGATAAGTCTTTTTTTAACCGAGGGTTACGAGCTAATGTCCGTTGCGCATCTCTTATATTAAATAAAGAGTGCTTTTTTTGCATCATTGACACATAGTGGGTGTTTTTGAGATTTGAATCAACATGTCTTTTAATATAGACATGAAATACTCTTGTAAGGACTAAAGGCAATTCAATGTCACGATATTTTAATGAGGAAAACGTCTCAAAGAACTCTTTTGTAAGGCTGTATCGTAAGGTATGGTGTGGGTTTAATTTCTCTTCGCCATACAATTTGAAAACCGCCTCCTTTCATTTTTTTGGATGAAAATTACCGACCGTTTATTTTCTTACTTCGTTTAACGCTTTGACGATGATTCTACGGATTAATACGGAAGGTCTGCCCTGTGAATTTATTGTTTGTGAAAGGAAGGTTTGGCTCTGGTTCGAAAGTTCGTTTAAGTATGCTGGTTCATTTGTCATTTTCATTAGTATTGTTGATAACTGGCTTTGATTGTTTATAACGGGACCAGCACCAGCTCTTACAAGATGGGAGTTAAAATTATTATTATGAATGTCGTATTGATACGGAATTGGAGGCTGCATAATCAGGATTCCTTTGCCTAACAGTGCCGCTTCGATGCTCGTTGTCGAGGAAATGGTCACCACTGCATCTACATGACCAAGAATGTTATATAGGCTATCTTTTTGAGAAGTAACAATCAAGTTATGTTGATTATTTATTAAATGATTGTAATCGGTTTTATCACTTGGATGTGGACAAATAATGAGTGTTATTGGCAAGGAAGGTTTCAACGCCTTTTTTATCCAATCCACAATGGTTATATTCACACTTTCAGCAAAGGGTTGGGTAGTAAAGGCAATGACTTTGTGATGAGATGGAATATTGAATGTTTTATGGAAGTTTTCTTTTGACGGGTTTTTAAGTGTTTTATACTCGAAATTGATATTGCCAGTTTCATATACGATAGCTGAAGGGATGCCTCTTTTTTCAAGCCAGTTCTTATAGTTTTTTCCCCATACACAATAATGAGAAGCCCTAGTTGGAATTAAGGACCGATCACTAATTAACACTTGGGGAATATTGATGAATGGTAAATTGAACTTTTTTGATAAAAGGGAGAGTGTTGTGCCTGGGTTGACAATTTCCACTTGATCAATCATGACCTTAATGGGATATCTGCGCACCACCCTCTCAAGAAGACTAATGAAGTGAATCCCTACGATAATGTATTTATTGAGCCACTTTCTAAATGATTCCGTCTTGAAAATGGGATTGACTGTATTTTTACTGCTTATAATCTTGATCGCTTTTTGTTGTGTTATAGAGAAATTTCTTTTAGCAACTTGTTCTTTTTTAAAATGATGATAAAAGTCAAACACCTGCATATTCTTTGGTAGTGTTACATCATTAAGTGCTTTTTGATCCTCTTTATTAGCGATAATAAGCAAAATATTAAGTTTTGAGAGTTGTTTCATTGCAAATGCTACCATTCTTCCAGGCATAAGAATCATGTTTCGATGCGGGACGACGGATAGGTTCCTTTCAACCTTTGGATTACGAGCTAATGATTGTTGTACATCTTTCATCGTGAATAACCGATGCTTTTTTTTCATAGTCGAAACGTAGGATTCATTATTAAGATTTTCATCCACATGCTCACGGATGAATACATGAAAGTACCTGATTAAAACTACAGGTAATTCGATATTTTGATATGTCAAGGTGGAAAACGTTTCAAAAAACTCTTTTGTTAAACTATACTTTAATGCTTCATGATTATTTAATGTTTCGTTTCCATACATCGTTAACGACTCCTGCCATTTTTGATTAAATCGTAATATGATTTGACTCTTCTTTGTTGATCCTCAATCGGAAGTAATCTTGGATCAGAATCCTTTAAAAAGGCGTCGATCATGTTGTAAAAACCGGGCTTATAGTCAAGGTCATTCTTATTGTCGAGTTCTTCTTTTTCGTATTGAAACGAGGCTGCTTTTTGAATATAAAGTTCTTCCATTGGTTGTAAAATTAACCGGTGATTTTTTGTCATTAACCAAATTCCCCAGCGACCAGGTGAACTCCAATTTGCGTGATAAGAAAAGGGTACACCTTTCATTGTTTTTCCAGCCCCTGAAAATATGGATGCACTTGGATGCCAATCAAGAGTCCCGGAGGTGTGACAGACAAGAGTATCGGGTTCGCCGCATAAATAAAAAGCCGTATCGGTAACATGAGTAGAATTGGCCAGTAACCAATTTTCTTTTACTTTTGCATTTATCGTTGAGGAAGCAATAAGGTGGCTTAGTTCTGTAAAGTCAAAGTGAAACGATGTAATACCACCGTCTGCTTCAATGATTTCTTTTGCTCTAATCGTTGATGCATAAAAACGTCGATTATAAGCGACATAGACGGTTGCGTTTTTTTGTCTCGCTTTTTCTGTAATCTTTTTGATTTCTTGGCCATCTACACCGCCTGGCTTCTCCAGTAAGATTTTCTTAACGCCACTTTCTAGTAAACTTAAAGTAACTGGGTATAGTTGCTCCACATTTACAGCGACGATAGCGTTGGAAGGGAGGGAGTCCCGCCCTTTTCGCCCTTTTATAAACGTATCAATACCGCCTGCTTCTGCTCGAACACCCGTTGTTTTAGTAAACGTACTCGCTGAGAACTCACTGCGCCCAACGCAAATGTAGCTTTTATTTAGGTCGGTCAGTACCTTTGCATACTCAATTGCTATTTTACCTGCGCCAACGAGTAAAATTGGCTCCGCTATGTGATCGGACATTTGCTTATACCTCCGTATCCATTTTTTATTAGATGCCCCGTTAATGATTGAAGCAAAGGAGTATGCAGTTTCCAAGAATCCGAGAAAGTAGGGAGGTTACAAGGGGTGTTATCTAATATTTGTTGTACAGCGACTTGAGTATATTGGCTTTGAAGCGGAATGGTGAAGTCGACCTCAAACCATTGCCAATTTAAAGTTGCTTTTGAAATCCAGGCCTTCTTTTCTTTGGGACGTAACATAACCCGATAGTGGGGTGAAGTTATCACAGTCACGGATGGTATATCTGTTTCCTTAAAGGACGTCATCGTCATTCGACTTCCATTACTTCCGGTCGCTTGAAGTGTACCTGTGAATTCCAAAAAACCTGGTCTTTTACTTGAAATAGGAGAGCGGTCAAGTAAGGAAGAATCGACTATGAAGCTTGATTCCTCTGCTAAAAAAGAGAGAAGATCGAGGTGGTGAATGGCATTCGATCCGATGTTTAAATGGGAACCGCTTACGTGATAGTTAAGGTTACTGGTAGGCTCCTTGGTACTGATTTTTAATGTTTGAAAAAATGGGGTCGTTCTTAACGGACAGTTTACCCAAGCTTTGACGTTTCCTTCAATTAATTGTTCATTAATTTCACAGAAGTCATCTGGGTGTTGGAAGAGAACTTTTTCTAAAAGGAGAGACCTTACTTCTTTGTTTAGCAGGATAAAACGAACGACTTCTTTTCTAACATTTGCAGGGGTAGCAATAATGACAATATCAAGCTGATCCGGAAGTGAAGCTAAATCATTAAACGAATGAATGACCTGATTGAACGGAGGTTCTGGTCCGACTTTATACGCTTTCTTTGCTTGAGCAATCGAATCTTGACTAGCATCAACTAAAAATAGATGACAGGGCCGATTGATGAGTTTAAGAGCTTGCAGGTGACGTCTTCCAATCTGACCCAAACCAACAATGGCAATTTTATTTACAGTCAAGCTTTGCTTCACTCCTTTGTGGCCAACTACCATGTACTTAATCCTCCATCAACGATCATGTTTTGTCCTGTAACATAGGAAGAGGCGTCAGATGCTAAATAAATGAGAGCACCAATCAATTCATCAGGCTGCCCCATCCGTCCTAAAGGTGTCCTAGATGAATAGTTTTGTTTGAAAGCATCATTTTGTCCGCTTTCTATCCCACCAGGTGTTAACATATTAACCCGGATGCCTTTGTCTGCCCAGTAGGCGGCTAAGTATTTCGTCAATCCCCAAACAGCCGCTTTTGAGGTGGAATATACAGCTGGCGTATTAATAGACGTACCTAAGTAATCTGAACCTTTATATATTCTTTGGTCAGGTGCAATAATGCCATAGATCGATGACGTTTGAATAATAGTGCCATATTTTTGTTTTACCATTTCTTTCCCTACTTTTTGAGCAACGAGAAACATCCCATCAATATTTACAGCCATCACTTCTCTCCACTGGTCGAGGTCATAATCTTCAAATTTGGTAAAGTATCTATTCAAATCTGCCGTTTTGGTAGCTGCATTATTGTGTAAAATCTCAATTTTGCTATACTTTTTCATCGCTTCCTCGACCATGGCTTCTACTTGTTTGGGTGAAGAGACATCACACCCGATGCCGAGGCAGTCTGTTTGATAGTCACTTGTTAGTTCCTTTGCAAATTGCTGACAGAGTTGTTCATCGATATCGACGACAACGACATTTGCCCCAAATTCAGCTAATCCAGCGCAAAACCTCTTTCCTAAAATCCCTAAAGCGCCTGTGACAAGGGCTGTTTTCCCATGTAATTGAAAGTGATCACTATATAATGATTTCATCAACAAATACCTCTCTGTTTTCTTGTTGTGACCTTTGACCTGCGATCAACACTTTCATTAATATAAGTGTTGAATGCGGAGAAATAGCAGGTACACCTGTATCTATCATGTTAAAAAAGTGCCACAATGCTCTTCTGAACATGGAAAAATTATCTTGAATTGTAACCATCGTTTGCTTTTCCGTTCCCCAAATTTCGATTTGAAAGGGGACTTGTGAGGCGCTTAAAAGAGTGGCCAATGTATCGATTTGAAAGAGCGTCCCGTTTTTCATCGAAAGGGCGATCGCATCATGGTTTTTTGACAAAGAAATCACCGAGTGTGGAGGCGAAGAAATCGTCGGTAACATCGCTTCTAACAAATGAATACCGTATTTTTCCCACGATAAAGGCCCTATGGCTCTGATTAGTGGTAGGTCTCCGTATTCAGCACCATTTTTATGAAAGTCATCTAACTCTTTTGCATAACGCATGGCTGAACAGGACATGAGGGTGCCGTTTTCAAGGAAAGGTTTAAAATAACGTAGTTCGTCCTGGTTGATGGAAAGAGGTTTATCTATAAAAACGGGCAGGTTTTTTTCTAAAAAACTAGCGGCAATCTTTTTGTGAGATTCATAGTCGTCGCGAGCAATGATGACGGCATCTACTTGTTCTGCCAAGTCAGAAAGGTTTTTTACTTCATTTTTAATAAAACAAGCCTCACAAAGCTGTTTCGTAAGCTCGGGATTTTGTGTCCAGGCATGCGTAACGTTGATATCATTGAAGCCAAATTCAGAAGGGTCTCTTACTTCCAGGTAATCAAGAATGACCTTCCAACCTGCAGCTTTCATTGCTTGACGATCATAGCCATTTATAATCGAAGAAAAGGAAAAAGGGTGTCCATTGCCTTCGTTTAGCCCGATAATCCCTACTTTCATTACCATATCGACCAGCCACCATCTACACAGATATGCTGCCCCGTCATGTAGCTTGAAGCATCAGTACATAATAAAGCTACTGCCCCTTTAATCTCATGAGGCTTACCGATTCGATTCATCGGATTTTTCGCAGATAATTTATTTATAAAATCTTGATTTTGTTGTGTGACTTCATGAGGAAAAGCACCTGGACTAAGACAATTGACGCGAATGTCATGTGGCGATAAAAAACTAGCTAAATATTTCGTAAATTGAATAACCCCTGCTTTAGCAGCACCATAGCTTGGTGGATTCGTAAACTCTATTCCGTCATACATTCTATAGTCAGGAGCGACGTGACCATACATCGAAGTAATGTTTAGGATGACGCCTTTCTTACTCTGTAAGCCGGGTAACGCACGCTTAACACAATAGAAGACGGAGTTTAAACTCATATCAATATCATATTCCCAGTCTTCGTCAGAAATGGACTCAAATGAATTTTTGTTACCTGACCACGCATTGTTTACGAGAATATCTAATCCTTCGTAATGATCGTGAATGTCTTTAAACAGCTTTTCGACTGACTCTTTATTCATCAAATTTATTTTCATCGGAATGACATCTGTTTTTTCTCCGAATTTTTTCTTTAATTCATCGCATTTTTGTCTGCATTTTTCCTCGTCCCGACTAGCGATAATCACACGCGCACCTAACTCGGCAAGAGATTCACTTATTTCGCTTCCTAAATAGCCTGCTCCTCCCGTGACAAGTGCGGTTTTTCCTTTTAAAGAATACAGTTCCTTAAGGGTTTTCATCCTTTAACCTCCTTTCAAGCAAGATTTCACCTAATGTAAAATCAACGTCATCATCGATATCAACTGAACGATTTTTAGGCATGAATACTGCTCCAGTTGGAGGGGGTAAAATATGGTGATCGTTTTGCATGAAAGCAGGAATGGCAAATCCATAAACAGCCCCATTTAACTGATAGGCTTCAGGTAATTGTTGTCGAGGCAACCAAGGATTTGCTCCGGATATAAAGATGGTTGGGGCGTTGTTCGTTACCTTCCATGCGCGATGGGGATTCAATTCTGCTTCCGTAAAGGTTGCAACTGAATGATATTTTGTTGTTATGTCGGTAAGGAGCTGCAGACACTCCCTAATATCTTCGTTTGTTCTAAGTGGACTCGTTGGCTCCAGGTATAGAAAATAATCATAAATCTCGGCATCTTTCAAGTGAGAAAGAACGCTTTTTATTACATCTATAGGCATGGAGTCATCTAAAGCTAAGTGCGGTTCCCTCATCATAACCTCAGCACCATAATGATGAGAAATCTCTGCTATTTTTTTATCGTCTGTCGAGACAATAACGCGGTCAATCTCTTTTACTTGGGTTGCCACTTCAATGGTCCAAGCAATAAGCGGCTTTCCGGCAAAAGGCTTAATGTTTTTATAAGGGATGGATTTACTCCCACCCCTTGCAGGAATAAGAGCAATAACTTTTTTATTTTCACTCATACAGTACCTCCCCTTCTTTTATTTAAAGGCTCTGTTCACAAACTTAAAAAACACAAAACGTCAGTAATTCTCCAAGAAGATATTTTAATTCTACTCAAACCCCTATATTAAAAAAGACGCAACCGTCTTATCATTCATGGGGATACTTTTTTCGTCTTTTAACTTCGTCATGGCAACCAACGTACTTAAATAGGTGGGTTCAGAACTTATTTTAGAAAACAGCTGCTTAAATTCACCAAATTCCTTTACAAATATTGGTGTTCCTCTTAAATAATAAATTGTTGTCTTTTTTGAATAAAAGACAACAGGCTTCTCTAAAAGAAGTGCTTCATACGCAACAGTTGAAAATGGTGTGATGACAATATCTGACTCCTCGATTAAGGTATGCAGCGAAAAAGAGCCGTGGTTATACATAGTGGAGTAATTAGGGTTAATTAACGTCGAGTAACGCCTCTTACGTTGGTCGGGATGTAATTTGTAGCGAATAAGTAGTCTGTTAGCTAAAGGCTGGGCAGCTTTTTCAATCGTTTGAATCATCTTTTTATTAAATCCGTAACCTAAAGGCTGAAGTGCGACTAAAACACGTTTTTTTTGATGAGAAATTGAGTGAAAAGGGGTGCGAGATTGCAAGCTTCTTGGAAAGAGCGGTGGAACAATCATTATTTTATCAGCAGGAACACCGTAAGATTCTAGATATTTTTTATGAGACTCCCCCCAAACAAGGTTCACATCTGCATTTACTGGTAAATGAGCAACCTCGCCAAACACCCCGTGTTGAAAATTGATCGTTTGAACATTTCTTGTTTGAGCAAACGTGGTGATTAATGCTCCGTGACGGTTAATGGTCGATCCATAAAGTGTTTTTGAAATAGGGTACTTTTCAAATAGTGTATTAACCTTTCGAATGTTACTAAGCAGCTTTTTCACTTTTTTATTAAGCCATGAAATGAACGTTTTACTTTTAAAGAAACGGGGAGTGGCAGATTTTTTTATCACCTTCTTGATCTTGTTTAGTACACGTTGTTCTTTAGAAAATAAAAACGCTGTCTCAGGTAGGGACTGTAAGTAAATCAAAGGTCGGCAATGTTCATTTTTTAGCATCTTCTTATATTCATGGCGGTGATGAGCGAGGTAAAGAAACTTCCTGTTTTTTATATTTGCTGTTAACGGATAAAGGTCTGCTCTTACTAGTACATAGCCTTCTTTTCTTTTTACTGTTGATTTAATCAAGTAAGGCTCGCAGGCTTTTTGAATATTGGAATGTAGTTTGGTACCTTTTTTTTCAAGGCGAGCGCTTTTATAATGCCGCGCTACATACTTTTGAAACTCTCTTAATAATGGAAGAGTAATTGGGACGTTATCGTAGGTAATGTTAGAAAATAGCTTGAGAAAGTCGATTGAATGAAGCCAAATCATTTGATTTTTTCTTTGCATAGTCATCACGCGCCCTCTTGTTCAAGCGTTTTAATCAAGTTCCTAATTTCCTTGTCAGTCATCATTTGAACTTCGTCTGAACGAGATAAAGGAGTCTCATTAGGTTGGAAGTGAAAGAAGTTCTCTCTTTTCTCAGGGAGAATGACGTAAAGATCTGCATCCTCAACGATGTGTTCCATTTCGTTAAGGTAAATCAACTCCTCATAAAGCTTTTCACCTGGACGTTTGCCAATTTGTTTAATTGGCGGCATGTTCATCCCTTTCTTTTGATAATAGTCATTCATCGTTTTAGCTAGGTTTAAAATACTCAATGCTTGCATTTTGAAAATAAACGTTTCTCCACCTTTTGAATAATAGATCGATTTTAGCGTTAATTGCGCAGCGTCTGAAATGCTCATAATAAACCGGGTCATCTTTGGATCTGTGATCGTTAAAGGGGCGCCTGATTTTGCTTGCTCCATAAACAAGGGGATAACCGAGCCTCTGGAGTTAATGACATTGCCAAACCGGACGGAACAAAACGTCGTTCCTTTGTTATTTAGCATTGTGTTGGCATTGTTGAATAACTTTTCTGAAATGAGCTTTGTCGCTCCCATTGTATTTGTCGGGTTAACAGCTTTGTCTGTACTAATATTCACTACCTTTTTTACTTTGTTAAGAATACAAGCCTTGATCACATTTTCACTCCCGAGAATGTTTGTTTTTACTGCCTCGAACGGATGCTCTTCACATACAGGGACTTGCTTTAATGCTGCGACATGAAAGACTAGGTCGATTCCCCTTGTTGCATACTCTACTGATTGATAATCGCGAACGTCACCTAATTGGAAGAAAATATTCGGATGACGCTGCATCCTTTGTTTCATTAAATATTGCTTGCTGTCATCTTTATTAAAAACAACAATGCTCTTAGGTTGGCAGTCAAGCAAGGAAGAAACGATATGTTGGCCAATTGAACCCGTTCCGCCTGTAACTAGTATTTGTTTGTCTTTGAAATAATGTTTAAGTGCTGAACGATCATCCATCTGACTCCACCTCTGAATTTTGTCACTTACTAGATAGGGTATGAATGCTGGGACGAGGTTGCGATAGTAAGAGAGAACTATTTTCAACTATGGCGGTAAAAACAATCATGAGCGGATGGAGGGAGGTATGGTTTCTAGTCAAAGGGGTGCGTTATCTAGTCAATAAGTACGTCAATCTGGTAATTCGCCTGCACTCGCCTTACAAAAAAGGGCGAAAAGGAGTGATCTATAAAGGCAAAGGTCTATGGCAAGCATGGCTCCCATACATTTACTAAAATTGAGAACTATTTTTGAACCTCCTAATAGGGAAGAAAGGACGCGATGATGGATGATTGTACCTTTGTCGAGACCCGATATATCAGAGCTTGAAAAGCAATACGTAAATGAAGTTCTCGATTCCGGACAATTAAGTATGGGAGAGAAAACGAAACGGTTTGAAGCGTTATTTCGTGAACGATTTGGCGCCCGCTATTCAGTAGCGATGAATAGTGGCACGAGTGCACTTCACGTGGCAGTTAAATCTCTCGGTTTAAAAGAGGGCGATGAAGTGATTACGACGCCTTATAGCTTCATAGCTTCCGGTAACTGTTTACTTTATGAGGGAGTAAAACCGGTTTTTGTTGATATTGATCCGTTAACATTAAATATGAATACGATAAAAATAGAAGAGGCCGTTACGGCTAAAACAAAAGCGATTCTAGCTGTTCATATTTTTGGGCAGCCTTGTCAAATGGATGATGTAAGAAGAGTTGCACAGAAATACGGTTTGGTCGTTATTGAAGATGCGTGTGAAGCTATTGGCGCTGAGTGGAAAAAAGAGCACGCAGGACGAATGGGAGACGCTGGTGTGTTTGCTTTTTATCCTAATAAGCAAATGACAACCGGAGAAGGTGGCATTCTCCTAACAGACCGTGAGGATGTTTACAAAATGGCTGCTGCTTTACGTAACCAAGGCAGAAGCTTAACGAGTGACTGGCTCGACCATGATTACGTCGGTTACAACTACCGTATGTCTGAATTGCAGGCGGCAGTGGGAGTAGGTCAGATGGAAAGGCTCAATGAAATACTGGCAAAAAGAGACCGAGCTGCGGACCGTTATTTGCAGTTGATCAAGCAATCGCAGCTTCCCGTAACAACTCCGGAGCTAATCAAAGGCGGAAAAATGAGCTGGTTTGTGTTTATTGTTGTTTTACCAAAGTCGGTAAACCGAGAAAAAATAATCACGAGTCTTTTAAAAGAAGGCGTGCAATCAAAACCGTATTTTCCCTCGATTCATTTACAGAAAAGCTTTTGTAAAAAATTCGGGGATCAAGCAGGGAGATTTCCTTACAGTGAGGAGATGTCAGCGCGTACGCTAGCGATTCCATTTTATTCAACGATTACAGAGCGGGAACAGGCTTTTGTTATCAAAGCTTTAAAGAAAGCGCTAGCCTAGAAGGAGGGACGATCATGACGTTCAAAATGGGTGGGAAATTAATTTCAGAAGCAGAACCGATGTTGATCATCGCTGAAATTGGAGTGAATCATAACGGCTCGATGGCACTCGCTAAAAAAATGATTACCCTTGCAAAACAGGCAGGAGCAGATGCCGTTAAGTTTCAAACCTACCAAACCGAAAGTCTCGTGACAGCAGATAGTGAACTAGTAGATTACCAGAAAAAAAGTAACGTCACTTCTCAAAAGGAAATGCTTGAAAAGTATCAGCTGACGCAAGGTGATTTTACAGAGTTAAAAAGGTTTTGTGAACAAACGGGGATTTCGTTCATTTCTACTCCCTTTGATATAAAAAGCGCAGAGAGCCTTGAAAAACTAGGGGTAGACGCTTATAAAGTTGGAAGTGGAGATCTTACTTTTTACCCGCTATTAGCTCAGCTCGCAAGCTATAAAAAACCGCTTATTCTCTCAACAGGTATGGCGACTTTAGAAGAAGTGCAAGCCACTGTTGACTTCCTTCCTAAAGGGCAAGATTTTGCGCTTCTACATTGTACATCTGCATACCCAGCCCCTTTTGAAGATCTTCATTTGCGCGTGATCGAAACGTTCCAGCATCACTTTCCTTGTGTCATCGGCTATTCTGATCACTCGTTTGGATTAGAGGTTCCGTTTGCGGCTGCGAGCTTAGGGTACAAAATCCTTGAAAAGCATTTTACACTCGACCGTACTTTGGAGGGACCAGACCATGCAGCCTCTGTAGAACCTGAAGAATTTGCAGAAATGGTTCGCGGAATTAGGAAAATCGAAGCGGCCTTAGGTACAACAGTGAAGCATCTAACCCCATCGGAAGTAGAGACAAAACAGAAAGTCCGGCGCGGGATTTACGCAGCAAACGATTTACCCCAAGGCCACATCATCTCCACTAAAGATGTAACGTATTTGCGTCCTTCTCATCAAATGGAAGCTTGTGATTATCAACAAGTACTAGGAAAACAGCTCGACGTTGCAAAGAGAAAGGGTGATCCTTTATTATGGAAAGACTTGCGAGGAGTAGTAGGACGTGATGGTTAGCAAAAAACTCCTCTGTTTCACAGGTACACGCGCTGATTACGGGATTTATCGTCCGCTCTTATTTGAACTGGAAAAAGCCTCCGACATTCAGTTGCAGCTTGTTGTAACTGGCATGCACCTCTTAAACGAATACGGTCAGACGATTGAGGAAATTAAAAAAGACGCATTTGATATAGTAGCTGCACCTCAAGTTTTATTTAAAGGTGACTCAACTTATGCGATGGCCCAATCTGTAGGTATGGCAACGCTTTATTTTTCCGACGTTCTTGATCAATCAAAACCAGATGGCGTTCTCCTATTGGGAGACCGCGGTGAAATGCTCGCCGCAGCAATAGCAGCTCATTATCAAAACATTAAGGTCTTTCATCTTCATGGAGGAGAAACATCAGGCTCAGCAGATGATCGCGTGAGGCATGCAATTTCAAAGCTTTCGAACTATCATTTTGCAGCGTCATTTCAATCAAAAGAACAATTAGCTCGAATGGGTGAAGAAGAAAGCTGTATTTTCGTCTCGGGGTCTTTAAGAAAGCATGATGTTCAGTGGCTGACAACACTTGATCGAACGGTAAGAGATGAATGGGTAAAAAAATACAGACTAACGTCTACTCAAAAGAAACTGTTATTTGTCATGCACCCGGATTCCAAGGAGTCCGTTTCCTATCGGGAACAAATTGACATAGTATTGAAATCATTAGATAAGGTAAAAGACGTTCAAATCTTGATACTGGGGACGAACAGTGATGCGGGTGGAGGCATTTTTAGAGAACGAATTGAATCCTTTATATCCGGTCACAAGCATGTAACCTATATTGAATCGATTCCTCCTAATGAATACTTATTTTTACTTTCAGAAATGGATCTGTTTATTGGAAACAGCAGCAGTGGAATTATTGAAGCCCCTTTTTTTCATCTGCGATTTATTAGCGTGGGAAGTCGTCAGCAAAGCCGCGAACAAGGAGGAAACGTTATCAACGTTCCATATGATGCCACCGTCATCGAAGAAACGATAAAAGACACGCTTCAACAAGAGAAACAAAAGATCGAAAATCCCTATGACGTATTAGACTCTCCAGCTGAAGAAATCGTAAAGCAGTTGAAGCGGTGGTTGTAGTAGGGAGATGTCACCCTTGAAAGATCCCGAAGTCGACTAAAATCCGGGCCTGTTAACAGGTTCGGATTTTTCATTGAAAGATAAGGGTTTATAAGTGGACAGCTACCTTTACGCTGCTCTCCTCAAAGGCAAAGCATCCTTGAGACTGTAAAACATACGGTGGAAGCTACCGCTGTTCTTAATAAAAGACCGCTATGCGTTTTTTCTTAAAGAAAGTTTAACTTCTCTAAAGGGATAAAGTATAGGCGCACTAAGTCTTGGCGGTAAGCTAAGTTTTCTTTAAGGGAAAGTATAGAAATCTAGGTTTCGATGTCTAGCTCCAGGCGCCAACAGCTCGTGTCATATAACTTGCTCGATTAAAAGTAAAAAGCACTTTTTATCGGGCAGAACATTTGCATTTCGCTGATAAGCGGGCGCCTTATGCTTTTCTTATTTTATACATAAAGAGCTGCCAAAGGTTGAAAGGAAAAAAGAGGTAAAAGCCTAAACTTTGGATATCCTAAGTTTAGCCATTTAAACAATTGACACGAAAGGATGACTCACTTTTGAAAAATGACTCACTTGAAGACAAACAACAACTGACGCCGAAACAGCGCTTGAGTGCTGCTACCGGCGCTGCTTTTTTAATGGCCACATCTGCTATTGGTCCAGGTTTCTTAACACAAACAGCCGTTTTTACCGAGGAATTATTAGCTAGCTTTGCTTTTATTATTCTTGCATCGATTGTTTTGGATGTTGGTGCTCAGGTCAATATTTGGCGGATTATCGCAGTCTCAAAAATGCGCGGGCAGGAAATTGCCAATGCCGTCTTTCCAGGCTTAGGATTTGTTGTTGCTTTTTTTATCGTATTGGGTGGACTGGCATTTAATATTGGTAACGTGGCTGGAGGTGGATTAGGCGTCAATGCCTTACTCGGGTTTGACCCGCGAGTAGGTGCCGTGATGACGGGTGTCATTTGTATTATTACGTTCTTATTTAAAGAAGCCAATGTAGCGATGGATAAGATTGTCCGTTACTTAGGAGCCATGATGATTCTCTTAACAACCTACGTCATGATCGTCAGCAGTCCGCCGTATGGGGAAGCGGCGATTCGTACAGTGGCTCCGCTAGAAATTGATTTTTTAGCGATTATTACAGTTGTCGGTGGAACCGTCGGAGGATATATTACGTTTGCTGGAGGTCATCGTCTTTTAGATGCTGGGGTATCTGGGCGTGAAAACCTTCGTCATGTTACGAATACGGCGGTTACAGGAATTGTCGTTGCTTCTATTATGAGGTTTATCCTGTTTTTAGCTGTTTTAGGTGTAGTGTCAGCAGGCTTTGCGTTAAATGCTGATAACCCTACTGCCTCTGTGTTTCAGATTGCTGCAGGAGAGGTAGGATTTCGGATGTTTGGTCTAGTCCTCTGGGCGGCTGGAATTACATCGGTCATTGGGGCAGCGTACACATCCGTATCATTTTTAACTACCTTTCACCCAAATATCGAAAAGAATAAGAATTACTGGACCATTGGATTTATTACGTTCTCGACCATTGTTTTTGCCGTCATTGGCGAACCTGTCTTGCTGTTAATACTAGCAGGAGCATTCAACGGACTCATCCTCCCGCTAACATTATCTTGTATTTTACTGGCCGCTCATCGCTCTAATATTGTTGGCGAGTATAAACACCCGATGTGGATGACGATTTTTGGTACATTTGTTGTTTTATTAACGATCTATTTAGGAGTACGTACGCTTATCCAAATGATTCCGCAAATTTTTTAAAAAGGGTTAATGCAGATTTTCTTTTTTGCAGAATCGTCTTATTACGAGGCCATTTATACCTGATAATATCACCTATTTAAGCACTGTGTTTAGGACTTTCGACTTATTTTTGTGAAATAAAATGCCCTTCATATGCGGCCATTGTCGAAATGTTCATAAGAATGGTGCAATATGGCGATCGTATGACTTAATGGGGAAAAAGCTACTTTGTGAATACTTGAATAAGTGTTAAAACCCTTATTAATTCTGGGAAAAGTCAGCTTTGTGGTGATTTTAAATATTTTCTGAAGTGTGATAGGTTTAATAACGTTGTACTGAAACGGAAGCAAGTAAAACGTGTGTCGTGTCTTTGTATAGTGGAATGATTTTAGGTGACACTATTGTTTGAAAACTTCTAAGTACCGTACAGCGTATGAAATAACTAGGAGCTGATTTTTTGTAATGGAACTTCAACACGATCCGACGTTATTATGGTTTATTGCTGCTTATGCCGTCGTTATGATTGGTATCGGGATCTTCATGTCGAAGAAGGTTTCAGGCAGTGAGGACTTTGTCCTAGCAGGTAAAAGTCTTGGCCCCTTTGTATTAATGGGGACACTCCTTGCCACGTGGGTAGGGAGCGGCAGTATTTCCGGCGGAGAAACTTCCATGGCTTATACCTATGGGATTATTCCAGCATTATTATTGATGCTGCCAACCTTAGTTGGGATTCTCGTTCTCTATGTGATCGCACCAAAAATCCGTGAATTCGGAAAGTTCACCGTATCGGGAATTCTAGAATCGAAATACGGGACAACCTCTCGTAACATTGCTAGTGTGATTATTATTCTTGCTTACGTAGGAATTGTTTCTTACCAAATGCAAGGTTTGGGCTTCATTTTAAATTTAACAACAGGGATGGCAGTCGAAACAGGCACGATTATCGGTGCTGCAATGATTATCTTTTTAGCGATGATCGGCGGTCTTCGATCTGTATCCCAAACGGATGCTATTAGTGGGTTCTTAATGGTCGGTGGACTTATTATTGCCGTTCCAACGATCTTAGTAGTAGCAGGCGGTTGGGACCAAATTGTTGCCAATGTGCCTGAAGCTCACATGACAACGACTGGAGGCCTTACAACCTTACAGCTGCTCGGGTACTTGTTGCCATCATTATTCCTATTGCTCGGTGACCAGAATATGTACCAGCGTCTTGCATCCTCTAAAGGAGATCGTTCTGCTAAGAGCGGTCAAATTGGTTGGTTTGTTGCGATGCTAATTATTTCACCAGCAATTGGCTTCATTGCTTTTGCCTCACGCTCCATTTTCCCAGACATTGATCCGGGAATGGCGTTAATGGCAACAACATTGGTTATGCCAGTAGTCGTAAGTGGCCTCTTATTAGCCGCAGCTGCATCTTTCATTATCACAACAGGAAACTCATTCTTGTTATCTGCAGCAACAAACTTAACGTACGATGTCTATAATAACTATATTAATAAAGACGCCTCTGATGCTAGACAGCTTTGGATGACGCGGATGTTCATTGTTGTGTTAGGTGTGCTTTCATTTATTTTAATTAACTTTTTCCCAACAGTATTAAGCGTACAAATGTATGCCTACACCGTTTACGGTGCTGGTGTAACACCTGCAGTATTGGCCGTTTTCTTCTGGAAAAAGGTTAATGCGATCGGCGGAATATCTTCAATGGTTGCCGGTGTTGTTACAACACTTACTTGGGAAATTATATTGGGACAGCCATTTGAATTAAATGCCGCAGTTATTGCCGTTCCAGTTGCGTTTATCGTACTAATTGTCGTGACACTTATGACACAAGGTCGTGGACAAAACAACAGCGGAAAGTAATCTGTTGTTAAATATAGTTAGAGAGAGGCACAGGGCACAAGCTCTGTGTCTTTTGTCATAAAAGTGAAAAAGGCAGATGAGAATAGCAGAAGTAGCGAAAACCAACTCAGACGTCTAGTTAATAGTAAAGGAAAGTGTGAACCCTCTTCCTACTCGAAATATCGTTCTCTTTCCATAATAAACGCTTGTTCCTTTCGGTACGGGTTTATTTGAGAGGTTCAAAATAATTAAACACAGACTAAAACGCAAGCAAAATCACAGTATAATTCACATTAAAAGAAGGCATGGAGAGTTTCCATGCCCTTCATTTAGTTGTAATGGGATTTTTTATTTCTTTCTGTATTTCGATTTATGCATAACGTAATATAGCTTTACTCGTAAAAATGTTCACATGGAAAAATAGCCAAAATCCTATCCCGCCAAATAATAATAATTTATTAATATTCATAACGGATGTCCCTAAAAATAAAAAAATGAAGACGCCAGTAATTAAAGCGCCACCAACTATATAAAGTACATTTGCAATTATGTATTGATTGGATTTGATTTTTTTAATTAGCAGTACATCTATAAGCTTTGAATAAGGTAAAACAACTGTCCAAAATACTAGTAACGAAAACCAAAGTATTGAAAAAAACGACCAACTAGCAACCGTAAAAGATAATACAAGTGACGTGATCGTTGCACAAATTATACCTGTAATTATTTTTTCTAAAAACCTCATTATTTCCTCCTTTTATCATCACTATTTTGACATTATTCTCCCACTTTAGCACAAAATCAAATTGATATAGAGTATTTTTTCCATAATTCTACTTGTACTAATCGCTCTATAGAACCGCAAAAGAGGAAGAATCTGTAATGCATTTCATTCCACAGGTCATAGAGGCGGAAACAATACGTGTCGATATATCTTTTTTGCAGGCTGTTTAGAGAGGATAAAAATTCACGAAGTATTGAAGGGCGCTGTTGAATAGGGCTTCCTATTAATATATGTTTTCTTTGAGACACTGTTTGAAACCTCCTCGAGCGATATTTTCACGCCGGTGGCTGGTAAACAGTATATGCTCAGTATTTTGCTATATGGCTTTCTTTTAAGAAAGGTGTACCTGTTGATTATTAAGTTTAGACAGACTCCGAGTGGTAGGTTCTCTTAACAAAATGCCGTAGTGGATAAAGCTCTTTCTCAGTCAAAATGAGCAAATAGGCAATAATAAAAAGCCGGTGGTTTTCAATCGTCTTTCTAGGAACGTTGGTAAGCTCTGCGATTTTATGGATTGGTAATCGTCTTCTCTGCTGTTTATAGGAAACGATCGCTTGGTTTTTAATGGTTTCTTCAATAATAAAGGCTAACATTTCTTTTGTGTCACGGTGCTGTGGACTTTTCTCTGCCAAAACATGAGGTTCAATCTTATAGTGATTTAACTTTTCAAGGAAGACCTCAAAAGCATGATGTATTCTCTCATTTTCTTTCTGAGCAAACCATTCTTGCTGCGCTTTTTCATAATCGGCCGGTGAAAAGCTGTCACCGTCTTCTCCTGCAATTTCATATGGACTATGAAGATGTTTACTTTCTCTTTTTACATAATCCAATAACCTAAACCTGATATGCGTTTTGCAAAAGCTGTAAAAAGAGGTGCCGAGGGTAGGGTTGTATTTATCAATCGTTTCGTTAAATGCGACTAACGCTTCGCTATACAAATCATGACTTGAGTCAACGTACTGCTTAAGAAAATGTTGAACAGTAGACAAAATAAAAGCTTGATGAAGCATGATAAACTGATTGCGCTTTTCGA